>NC_009828.1:1511780-1823561 GCF_000017865.1 Pseudothermotoga lettingae TMO | reverse complement strand
CTTTTGATCTATCGTGGTGATAAATTTTCAATCCTTTTTTCTTTGCCCTGTCTATGTATTCTTTTTTGAATCTCACGTTCACAGTACACCTTATATGAGGGAAAAATTTCATCATCGTTACTGTCATACGTGATGTGTGTGATTTATCATTGAAAGATGCCGCAGACACGCTTACTGCTGTTCCACTTTTCAGACGAAGTCTTCCGGGAAACTTTCCCACTTCAAACTCATCTTTTGCCCATGGTAAAGCAAAAGATACGTTTTGACCAACCTCCGGCACAGTTAGATGTCCTATTTCAAGATAAAACGGTAATATTTCGTCCAATGTACTCAATACATCATATCTATGCCATTCTCTGGCAACTTTCTCTGTTTCGACAATTTCATGAGATTTTTCGAGAATCTTTCTAACAAGCTTCATTGATGATCTGATAGATTCCTCAATAGGATACCCCAAATCGAGAAAACCGGCTACTGCCGTAGAAAAAGCACATCCTGTTCCATGAAATTCTCCACGCACCCTGCTTGTTTCGAAAGTTTTATCTTTGTAAATAACTTTAATCTGGCTATTATTTTCATGACCACCAGTGATTATGAAATGCTCTTTCTTTCCTATTTTTTCGGACTCTTCATTGTTTAACACAACGTAATCTGCGTAATTGACAAATTTTTTCACTTCTTCGGAATCCAAAAACTTGAATCCTGACGAAGATTCAAGAATCACATTCCAGATGATCATAGAGCCTGGAAACAATTCACGAAGATTTTTCACAACTTCAGGTAATGCAAGTCCAACTTTGATTACTCTGGGGGCAGGAAGAACTTCTAACTCTTTCCTAATGTCTTCCCATTTTCTAAAATTAACCGCAAAAACTCTTTGCTCATTTTGAGTTGTAAAAGCTGAAACTATCCCATATGCTCTGATTCCCATTACAGATGAGATTTTTATGTCTTGGAGAAGCCCTGCGCCTGCAGATGGATCTAAACCTGAGATAATTAACATTACAATTCCCTCCAGTATTTTAAAAGTCTTTCAAGCCCATTTTTGCACTCTGTGGTTGGCTCTATTACAAAATCTACGTTCATATCTTTTATAAAATTTAATATTTCACGAAACCTCTTTGAATTTCCCCAGGGAGCATGGTGGCACATTTTGTAAGTTTCGAGATCTGCATAATAGATGTGAAACTCGCTGATTTTATCTGAAAGAAGTTCTACAAAATTCACCGGAGAAAAACCGTACAATTCTGAATCTATAAGAAGGTGCCCTATATCCACACACATCGTGCTATTCGTATTTTCCAGAAAAAATTTGTAATCCTTTGCTTCATGAAAATGATCATTTCCATAAATGTTTTCAATGCGAATAGGAATCAAAGTTGAGAGATTACAGAATTCGCTTTCTACCTCCCTGTATATGGGTAGCCAGCTCTCTTTTTGAAAAGCGTTTGGAAAGTGTACCACCATATATTCTGCTCCAATTTTTTTCGAAAGCTCGGCACATTTTCTGTTTATGGAAAAAGTATCTGATCTCTCTTTTATATTTAAAGAAGTTGGAGCAGGATGGTAAACATATCTATAAATAAACGGTGCGTGAACACCAAATTTTTTATTCTTAAAAAAAGAGAGTATTGTTCCTAAATCTTCCTGCTTGAAAAATCCAAGTTCATATAAATCAGCATCTGGCAGAGTTGTCAAAAGGTGCGGATTACTTCTTATGATGCTTGTGGAAACGCCTTTTCTCAAAAAAACTCCTCCACGATTTTTATTGCACAGAAAGGGCCACACATAGAGCAACCTTCATGTAAATAAGGCCTTTCTTTATATTTCTTCCTCGCCAAATCTTTTCCAAGTGACAATTTAAACATTTCTTCCCAGTTGAAATTTTTTCTTGACAATGCCATTTGTTTCTCTAACCACCATGCCTTTCTGTTTCCACGTGCTAAATCCGCAATGGCAGCGGCTATTTTGGATGCTATCACGCCTTCTCTCACATCCTCAATTGTTGGAAGAGATATATGTTCTGAAGGAGTTACATAGCAAAGAAAATCTGCTCCATAGTAACCTGCCAGAGCCCCACCAATAGCACAGGCAATATGGTCATATCCCATAGCTCTATCTGTTGGGAGTGGTCCAAGAAGAAAAATCGGAGCATCTTCTCCTATTTTTTTCATGAGTTTCACATTCAATTCCACTTCATTTAAAGGTATATGACCAGGGCCTTCTAACATCACCTGAACACCTTTTTCTCTTGCTTTTTCAAC
Source organism: Pseudothermotoga lettingae TMO (assembly GCF_000017865.1). Lineage (GTDB taxonomy): Bacteria > Thermotogota > Thermotogae > Thermotogales > DSM-5069 > Pseudothermotoga_B > Pseudothermotoga_B elfii. The sequence continues at coordinate 1,821,297 of NC_009828.1, read as the reverse complement.
AAGTTCCCTCATTACAAAAAGCTCCTCGAATTGCTGTACATCACTCGCATCTAACACAGTCCCGGGTCTCATGCCATCTCCCAGGCTCAGTGTAATGTCGTAATCCTTAGCAATATCCAAAAGTTCATCGAAATACTCGTAAAATGGGTTTTCTTTGTTGTTTTTAATCATCCAGCCAGCTATGATTGCTCCTCCTCTGCTCACTACCTTCAAAATGCGTCCTGAATTTTTCACGTGTTCCAGAACTTTCTTTGTTATCCCAGCGTGTATTGTCATGAAGTCGATCCCATCCTCCGCATGGGAAATAACCATATTGAGAAAATCTTTTTCAGAGAAATCCACCACATTTTTCTTCAACTGGTAACTTTTCATAGCAGAGTCGTAGATAGGAACGGACCCCACAGGAACGGCTGAGAGATCTATAATAGCCTTTCTGATTTCTTTAAGATCGCCCCAGGTAGAAAGTACCATCAGAGAATCTGCACCATATTCAATCGCCACTCTGGCTTTTTCTTTCTCTTCTTCCAGTGAGAAAAAGGCCTGTGATGTTCCTATGTTCGCATTCACTTTTACGGTGAACCCTTCTCCAACTATCATGGGTTTTTCTATTTTGTGAAGCTTGTTCTTTGGAAGGACAGCTTTTCCATATGCCAATTTTTGCCGGATTACTTCTAAATTCATCTCTTCGTATTCAGCGACTCTTTTCATCTCCTCTGATGATGTTCCTTTTTGAGCTATTTCCATTTGAGTCATGATAATCACCTCAATTTTTCTTCTATGATCTGAGCTATTTTTTTGCCGGAAAGGATCATGCCACCAAATATGGGTCCCATTCGAGGACCACCATGTACAGCACATGCTGCCATCCCTGAGGCCATCAATCCCGGAAATATCTCACCTGTATTTTCTACGACGAATTGTTCAGCTTCATCAGCATTCATAGGTAACTCCATTTTCATTTCGATAAGCCCCCTTTTTGCCAGGAGTGATGCCACATTTGCTGGATGCCCTGTTCCATCTATAACGAAAGAGGCTTTCACAGTTATAGGATCGACATGCAATCCCAATCTCATGGTAGGCCCCCAATTTATAACTACACCACATACTTTTCCATCTTGCATAGCCACATCTTCAACAGAAATATTATTGAAAACAGTCGCACCAACCATAGTAGTTCTATAGAGAAGGGCTGAGGCAAAATGTACAGAATCAACCAGTACATGATTTTCTTGAATCACGTAAGTTATTCCTAATTCGTTCAGAAAATCTTCCAGTTCTTTTTCCAGAACAATCTCATTAAACATCATTCCTCCTCCCCAAATACCTCCCCCGGGCGTATTTTTCTCCTCAAATATTGCTACTTTAAAGCCTTTTTTCGCCAGTTCGTAAGCTGCTGTTAAACCACTTGGGCCTGCTCCAACTATCGCTACATCAAGTTCCAGAAAACTCCTTAATTTCTTGAAATACCTGTTAACTATTAACGTAGAGATCATCGTATCTTTCACAAAAATTCCTCCTTTTTTGAAATAAAAACCCCCGCACATACGGCGGAGGTTTTATATTCATTTTTCTCCATTCCCTCCGCCAGCATTACCTGGATCAGGTTCATTGGGTCGAGGACTTTCGTCCTCCTCTCAGCCCCAAAACAGGAGCTCCCCATGGAGAAAGAATTTATTCAATTTACAATTGAAATTGTAACTATTTCTTTTGGCAATATTGTATAATTAATGTGAACTTCTGAGGTGAAGGAATTTTTCTGACACCGAGGAAGGATGGGCTATGCAATTGATTGCCCCCTTTCTCGGTGCTAAAAGAGAAAGGGGGTTTTGTTTTGGAAAGATTCTACATAGTCAATATCATCGTTGAAGACAGACAAAATGCCTACAGGCAGGTCAACGAATTCCTTCACAATTTTGCCGAAGTAATAAGGTTAAGAGTAGGTTATCCTGTACCAGATGAAAACATAGCTATTATTTTGCTTGTGGTGAAAGCAAGCAATGATCTGATTGGTAGTATGAGCGGAAAACTTGGACAAATAAAAGGAGTGAAGGTAAAAACAATGCCTATTAAATGAGAGGTGAAATTATGTATACATTTGTTAAAAAGATACTCGATAGCGAATCATTTATCCCGCATGAAGAAATAAACAGGTTGTTATCTCTGACGAAAAATCCTGATAAAAAATACATAGAAGAAATACTTGAAAAATCTTTGAACAAAGAAAGATTAGATCTTTCAGAGACGGCAGCGCTTTTGAATGCTGAAAATCCCGAGCTTGTTGAAATGATATTTACCGCAGCAAAATCTTTGAAAGAAAAAATATATGGCAACAGAATTGTTTTGTTTGCACCGCTTTATATTGGAAATGAATGTATAAACAACTGCTCATATTGTGGTTTTCGAAGCGAGAATAAACAAGTTATCAGAAAAACTCTTACAGATGAAGAACTCACAAATGAGCTGTTTGCGCTGACTTCAAAAGGGCACAAAAGACTGATAGTAGTTTTTGGTGAGCATCCTGTGTATTCACCCGAGTACATTGCAAAAACTATAGAAAAAATTTATTCTTACAGAAACGGTAATGGTGAAATAAGAAGGGTAAATGTGAATGCTGCTCCACAAACAGTGGAAGGATACAAAACGATAAGAAATGCTGGTATAGGTACGTTTCAAATTTTTCAGGAAACCTATCATCTCCCAACGTATAAGAAATACCACAAAGCCGGCCCAAAATCATCTTATACTTACAGATTATTCGGCCTTGATAGAGCCATGATAGCCGGAATAGATGATGTTGGAATAGGTGCGTTGTTTGGTTTGTATGATTGGAAATTTGAAGTGATGGGATTAATGTGTCATACAAGACATCTTGAAGAAAGATTTGGCGTTGGACCACATACAATATCTTTTCCAAGAATAGAACCTGCTGTTGGAACTCCTTTAACAGAGAAGCCCCCGTATGCTGTCAGCGATTATGATTTCAAAAGGCTTGTTGCGATCATAAGGCTTTCTGTGCCATATACAGGTTTGATATTAACAGCAAGGGAAAAAGTGCAACTCAGAGATGAGGTGATAAAACTTGGCGTTTCTCAGATAGATGCAGGCTCCAGTATAGGCGTTGGGTCATATGCTCAGAAAGATCAGGAGATTGTCAGGAAAAGTCAATTTATACTCGGAGATACAAGAACCCTGGATGAAGTAATAAAAGAACTTGCTATGGAAGGTTATATTCCTTCTTTCTGCACAGCTTGCTATAGAGCAGGAAGAACTGGCCAGCATTTTATGGAATTTGCTATACCCGGTTTTGTGAAAGAATTTTGCACACCGAACGCTCTTTTAACTTTCAAAGAATATCTGATCGATTATGCCACAAATGAAACGAAACTTATAGGCGAGAAACTTATCGAAAAAGAGCTTCTGAAAATACCAGATTCGAGACGTGAAACTGTTAGAAAAATGCTTGTGAATATCGAGAAAGGCGAACGTGATGTCAGGCTGTAAGAAGATACTCGAACATATTTCTGAAAAGTTTCACTGCAAGGTGTGGGTTTGCAAAAAGGTTGGAAGAAGAATTTCCTTCATAAATGATCTTAAAGCGGGTATAGAAAAATTTGAGCCTCCTCAAGTTATTTGTGAAGATGACAGATACGTTGTTTTAGCTCAGATTGAAAAACCGAGTTCTGAGATGGTTGAGCTATGCTGGAAGGTGATTGATTGTGTTCGAAGGTGTTTTGAAGAAAATCCTGAACCATCCGGAAAAAGTTGATCTCGAAGAAATAGCATTTTTACTTTCAGATTCAAGAGTAGATGAAAAACTGTTTGCGCTTGCAGATGAAGTCAGGCAAAAATATATGGGAAAAGACGTGTATCTCAGAGGAATAATCGAATTTTCGAATTATTGTAGAAATGATTGCCTTTATTGTGGTATAAGAGCTTCAAATAGAAATGTGAAAAGGTACAGAATGAAAGCAGATGAGATAATTCATCGAGCAAGGGTAATTTATCAGATGGGGGTAAAAACAATCGTACTACAATCAGGGGAAGATCTTTTTTACGATGAAGAATCCATAGCGTATGTTATAAAAGAAATCAAGAAAATGAAAGTAGCTGTTACTTTGAGCATTGGAGAAAGGACGTATGAAGAGTACAGATATTGGAAAGAATCTGGAGCAGATAGATATCTCATGCGTCATGAAACTGCTGATGAACAGATCTATGAGAAGATGCACCCAGGTGATTCCCTTCAAAACAGAATAGAGCATTTGAGAAAACTCAAGCAGCTCGGGTATGAAATTGGGGCTGGTTCAATGGTTGGTTTGCCTGGTCAGAATGACTACTCGCTTGCGAAAGATGTTTTATTTGTTTATGAGCTTGATGCAGATATGGTGGGAATAGGACCTTTCATACCACACCCCAATACCCCATTGAGCAATTTTAAAGGGGGCGACCTCCAAAAAACTTTGAAATTAATAGCTTTAACGAGGCTTTTCTTACCGGACTCTAATATACCGGCAACAACTGCCCTGGGTACCATTCATCCATCTGGAAGACAGCTCGCACTTAAATGTGGTGCAAATGTAATCATGCCAAACTTTACTCCTTCTCCATACAGAGCTCAATATGTTCTTTACCCGGGAAAAATATGTATTTTTGAAAAAGACACAGCTTGCGGAGAGTGTACAAAACAGTTAATCAAGTCTGCAGGGTATTTCGTGAGTAACAGTCTTGGCTACAGGAAAAAGATTGCAACAGAATAAAGCGGGCACAGGCCCGCTTCAAGCGAGGATTTTTTCTATCTCAGCCATCACATCATCTGTGAGTTTTTCTTTCACTTCAACTGCTTTTATGTTTTCCTCGAATTGCTCCATTTTTGAAACGCCAAGTATAACGCTTGAAACATGTGGATTTTTCAAACACCACGCGATCGCCAGTTGAGAAAGAGTGCAACCAAGTTGCAGAGATATTTTTTGAAGTTTTTCAAGTTTTTCAAAAGTAGCCTGGCTGAACAGACCTGTTTCTTCAAATCTCTTTCTCAGCCATTCATATCTGGCAAGCCTTGAGTTTTCTGGTATACCCTTAATGTATTTCCCTGTTAATAATCCAGATGCCAGAGGGCTGAATGTAGTGAGACCCATCCCGTATTTTTCATAAATAGGCGCATATTCTTTCTCTACCCTTTCGCGTACGAGCATATTGTATTGAGGCTGTTCGACAACAGGCGGTATACAGTTCAATTGTTTTGCAGTTTGGTGAGCCCTTTCCAGTTCCTCTGCACTCCATTCTGAGGTTCCCCAGTAAAGTGCAAGTCCATTTCTCACAATTTGATCCATTGTCAGAACTACTTCCTCCATAGGTACTTCTGGGTCTGGCCTGTGGCAATAAATTAGATCAACATAATCCATTTGAAGCCTTTTTAAAGAGGCCCATGTACCTTCCAGCAAATGTTTGCGAGATAATCCTCTGTCATTTGGTCCATTTCCACCCCAGAAAATCTTTGTTGAAACAACAATGTCAGATCTTCTGTAGGCTTTTAACACTTCACCAAGCATTGATTCAGCTATACCATTTGCATAAGCCTCGGCAGTGTCAAAAAAATTGATACCATTGTTTACAGCTGCTTTGATAAGTGCTTTCGAAGTTTCCAGATCCAATTGATTGCCGAAAGTTATCCATGATCCAATTGATAACTCACTTATTTTTAATCCCCATTTTCCAACTTTTCTGTATTCCATAATTGCACCTCCTTTGTTCGTTAAACTAATTATACCAAATTTATCCGAATTTAGATAGGTCCTGAATATTGAGCCATATTTAATAATATCTGAGATTTTCATATAAATTTTGTGGAAACAATATTCTTGGTATAAAATAGCCAAGAGTGGAGGTGTTAAAAGTTTTGGATTTTCTTTCATGGTTAGTTGTTTTAAGCACACTCGCGACAGTCGCTTTTGCCTGGGGCGTTTTTCTTTCAAACCTCGGGCGGATTCCACAGAAATCTGAAGAGTATGAAAAACTTGAAGATAGAATTTTACAATTGATGGGGCAATTTCGGCATATGTCAGCTATCAGATTGAATATGCTTGATAAAAAGATAGAGGAAATGCGAAAACTTATAAAAGAAGCAAATTCTCTTTATGGAAAGCTTTGTGTTCAAGAAACGAAGCTTGTTGATAAAGCTTGCGAATGTGATTCAAATGTTGAAACAGAACTTTATGATAAAGAACCTGAATCACATGAGTTTGAGCATGAGGAGGCCACTGATTCTGAAAATAATACTTCCGTAGAGAGAAAAATATTACTCCTTTATCAGGAAGGAAAAACAGAACAGGAGATAGCAAGATCGCTCGGTATAGGAGTCGGGGAAGTGATGCTCATTCTCTCACTTTTCAGGCACCGAACTGATCATCAGTGACGATTTCAATCAGTATACTGGCAATATTGGGATCAAGCACTGTTCCAGACATTTCTTTGATCATTTCTATGGCTTTTTCTTTGGGATATGAATCACGGTAAGGTCTTGCACTTGTCAAAGCTTCATATACATCCGCTGCTGCTATTATTCTTGAAGGAAGAGGTATTTCTTCGCCTTTTAAGCCATCCGGGTATCCCATTCCATCCCATCGTTCATGGTGATGCCTCACCCATTTAGCCTCTTTTCCTTTCAAACTGTTAACGGTTCTGAGAAGTTCTTCTGATTTTGTTGGATGAGTTTTTATGACTTCGAACTCTTTGTCAGATAATTTTTCAGGCTTGTTCAATATGTAATCTGGAACACCTATTTTTCCAACATCGTGAAGTATACATGCGGTTCTTATTCTTTCACACTCTTTTTCTGAGAGCCCCAATTTTTTGGCTATGAGGTAAGCAAGCCTGGATGCCTTTTCACTGTGGCCACTTGTGTACAAATCTTTCAATTCTAAACTTTTCACCATTAATTTAAGATTTTCGAATTTTGACTGCTGGTATTCACTTCTGAAAAGATTTCCAAGTTGAATAGCTAAAAAAGCTCCGAAGATTAATGGGATGGATAGTAAGTCAATAAAATTATACAAAACGTAGGCAAGAGCAATTAAAGGAAGAGACATGAATGCACTTAAAAAAGGTACTTTTATGGTATTGACGAAGCTTTTTTGAAAAGTGTAATCTGTTGATAGGGTTATAACGATTGTAAATAAAAAAGAATTACAAAGCATGTACAGAGTTGCTACCAGTAGTACAAACCACATATCTATTGTAGTGTTGCTTGTTTTTAAGTAATTGAATACGCTGGAAGAAATGGAGATAGCTATGCCGATTTGGGATATATTGAATAAGTATTTAAGGATATTTTTGCTTCGCGCAAAAAATATACCAGAAACAATTACAGCCAGTGATGATATTATCATAGCTTCATGCAAAGGAAGAATGCATGCCATTACCACATTGATAACTAATCCACCCGTTAGTCTAACGTTACTCGAAGAAATCTTCAGCACAGAGAAACCTACAACCTCGAAAGCTATCGCCAAAGCAAGAAAAACAAAAAATTCTGAATCGTTTCTCAAAAGTTGTTTGTCAAAAAGAATTGAACCAGCAAATATAGCTAAATAAGAAAAAAAGAGCATAAAGATATAAAATTTGAGTGTGATTTTATCTCTCATAGTTTTCCACCAACTCCGCTTTCTTTGCCGGGGCAGAATTTTTTTGCATTTCTTCTTACCACCACTCTATATTTCCGACTGCAGAGATCAAGAGAGCGAGGAAACTTCCCATGATCAGGAAAACTTTCCACAGTTTTTTCATCATAACCCCCCCTATGTCTCAGAGTGAGACTTCGCTTTTTGCCTTCTCCGCTCTCCCCACCGCTTCACTAAAAAGCGCCCCGGCTGAATTATTGCAACGCAGATGTTATTTTTTCTATTATTCTATCGATACCTTTCTTTGTTATCGCTGAATAAGGTATTACCTCTAAATTCTGTTTTTCGAATTCCCTCACTTTCCTGCAAAGTTCAGATTGATTTAATTTGTCCACCTTGCTCAAAACAATTGTAACAGGAACCTGAAAATATTCGCTCCACTCAAGAAACATTTTATCACTTTCTTGCAAAAAAAGTCTACAATCAATTAAAAGTATACTGAGTTTAATCTGGTGAGCCCTGTTTTCAAAATATTTTTCAATTATCAGAGCCCATCTTTGTCGTTCTTTTTTTGATGCCTCTGCATACCCATAACCAGGTAGATCTACGAAATAATATTTTCTGTTAACTTCGTAAAAGTTTATTGATCTGGTCTTACCCGGCCTTTTACTTGCTCTGGCAATTTTCTTATTAAATAATACATTAAGTAAAGTTGATTTTCCTACATTTGATCGTCCTACAAAACAAATTTCACCAAACAATGGCTGAGGAAAATCACTTTCGCTATAAGCGCAGGCAACAAGATCAACGTTTTTTACGAACACGATTTTTCTACCGCCTTTTCTATGTCCTCGACAAATATGAATTCCATTTTGTCTTTTACCTGCGGTGGTATTCTTTTTAAATCTTTTTCATTTGTTTTTGGTAATAAGATCCTTTTTATGCCATGTCTGTGTGCCGCGAGAATTTTTTCTTTCACACCGCCAACTGCGAGAATTTTCCCTCTTAAGGTTATTTCACCAGTCATAGCAGTATCATTTCTAACGGGTTTCCCTAAGACAGATGAAATCATTGCCACCGTCATCGTTATGCCTGCAGATGGACCATCTTTTGGAACGGCGCCTTCCGGTAAATTTATGTGAATGTCACTCTGCTGGAATTTTTCTTTACAGTCCTGACCGCAAAAAGATCGGGCAACACTTAAAGCTATTCTTGCAGATTCTCTCATCACCTCGCCCAACCTACCTGTCAGAATTAAATCACCTTTTCCCGGCATCAGTAAAGATTCGACAACCATTACTACACCACCATACTCTGTCCATGCAAGCCCGTGCACTGCTCCTATTTCAGGTTTTGACAGCATTATGTCATTTTGAACTGGCTGTGGTCCAAGGAAATGTTCGAGATCTTTTGATTTAATTACAACAGATTTTGCACCCTGTTCGATTTTCAAAGCAGACTTTCTCATCAATCTTTGAAGCATACGGGTTAGTTGCCTTACGCCTGCTTCTCTTGTGTAAGTATGAATGATTTTTTTGATAGCGCCCTGAGTTATTTTAAATGTAGCTTCATTCAGTGCATTTTCTCCCATAAGTTTTGGAATTATGTACTGTCTGGCTATAATGGATTTTTCATAGTCAGTATAACCTTCAAGTTCAATTATTTCCATTCTGTCAAGCAAAGCAGGCGGAATAGTGTGTGTTACATTTGCTGTTGTTATGAATAGGACATTTGACAGATCGAATGGTATTTCAAGATAGTGATCTACGAACTCTTTATTTTGCTCTGGATCGAGAACTTCGAGCAATGCGGCAGCTGGATCACCCTGAAAACTAACAGCCATTTTGTCTATTTCATCAAGCAAGAGTACAGGGTTTTTACTCTGTGCGGTTCTGATCAATTGCAATATCCGCCCAGGCATTGCTCCGACATAAGTTCTTCTGTGCCCTTTTATTTCAGCTTCATCTCTCAATCCTCCAAGCGACATGTGTGCAAATTTTCTGTTCAATGCTTGTGAGACGGCTCTTGCCAGCGATGTTTTTCCAACACCTGGAGGACCGACAAAGCAAAGTATAGGGGCTTTGACAGAGTTACTCCTTTTTCTCACCGCGAGAAATTCAAGAATTCTTTCTTTTGCTTCTTTCAGCCCGTAATGACTCGCTTGCAATATCTTCTCTGCTTGTGAAATATCCTGCCTGTCCTCTGTGGAGTTATCCCATGGCAAATTAAATAACCAATCCAGGTACGTTCTTATTACTGTGGCTTCTGCAGAGTAGGGGGACATTTTCTCCAATCTTTCGATTTCCAGTGTGGCTTTTTGTTTTGCGTGTTCTGGAAGTTTTAATTTTTGTAATCGAGCTTTAAGCTGATCAGCTTCTGTATCTTTTTCTCCTAACTCTTCTGTGATGGCTTTCAATTTTTCCCGAAGAAAGAATTCTTTTTGATTCTCTTCGATCCTCTTTTTGACTTTTGTGTCAAGTTCTCTTTCGATCTCAAGAATCTCATTTTCGTGTGACAATATTTCAAGTATCATCTCAAGCCTTTTTGCTGGTTTTAGTTGTTCAAGTAAAGATTGGCGCTGTTTTAATTGAAGAGGGAGTAGTGATGCAACAAAATCTGCTAATCTGTTTGCATCTGAGATTTCTGACATGGCCGAAAGTGTTTCTTGAGAATATCTCTGTGTGTAGTAAGCATATTTTGCAAAACTCTCTCGCACGCTTCTTATAAGCGCTTCGAGTTTCTTTGTTTTTCTGTAGTTCACTTTCAGAATTTCGAGCTTCACTAAAAACGGATTGTCCTGAACGACTTCATAAGCTCGTGCCCGTTCGAGACCTTCCAGAAGAACCCTGAAGCTCCCATCTGGCAGTTGTACAACTTGAAGCACTTTTGATACGGTCCCAATTTCGTACAATTGATCAAAAGAAGGTTCCTCTACTGAAGGATCCTTCTGTGACGTGACAAATACAAATTGCTGGTATGATTCTATTGATTGTTCCAGGGCAAGCAGTGTTTTTTCTCTTGCAACATGCACTGGTACAACTGTTTGTGGAAAAATAATCATTCCATTTCTTAGATGTATCAGTGGTAATGTTTCTGGTACTTCAGGGCTCTGGAAAGATTCTCTGGCTAATTTTTCTAATTTTTCGAATTTTGTAGACAATCTGACCACCTCGATACAAGTTTTTTCAAAATATCGATTTTTACTTCTATTTGAACAGTTCTTCCGTGCTGGCAATAATCAAAATACAGCCTGAGACAATCTTTTGGCCAAAACTTTTCGAGCTTGTCTGCCCATTCTACTAAAATTATTCCGTTTTTCTGCTCAAGAATCTCTTCGAGTTCCATGAGAAACTCTTCGTCTATTTTTTCAAGTCGATAAAGATCCACGTGGTACAGAATGGTATTACCAGAATAGATATTTATGAGCGAAAAACTCGGGCTTCTAACCTTTTGCTGATCTACACCAAATAAAGGTGCAAGATATTTCACAAATGTTGTTTTTCCCGAGCCAAGCTGACCTATCAATAATACCAGATCACCGTTTTTAAGTTCTTCAAAGATGATACCAGCCAGGAGCTTTAGTTCGTTTTCCTTGAGGCACCCAAAATGATATTTCATTTTCTTACTTTTTTATTCACCTCTCTTATGACTTCTAAGACCTGATCGTGTAATAGACCGTTACTGAAAAGAAAATTACCGGTGTTGAGATGTGCCTGGTTTCCGGACAGGTCCGTTACGATTCCACCAGCTTCTGGGACGAGGACGAATAAAGGAGCTACATCCCAAGAATTGGCTCTTTTTGCTATAAAGAAATCAAACCTTCCACAGGCAACATAAGCGCCAGCAAGTATAGCACTGCCTGTCATTCTCACCCGCCTGACTTTCTTTTCGATTGCGCTGATGAAGATCCCTGTAAAATCTGTATAAAAGCCAGTATTTCCAATAGAGTCTTTCAAAAGCGAATTTTCTGAAACATTTATTCTTTCCCCATTTTTATACGCACCCTGCCCTTTGATTGCATAGTATGTCTCGTTGAGAACTGGATCGTGTGCTACGCCAAGGATAACTTGCTCTTTTTCAACGTAGGCGATTCCAATCGCAAAAGAAGGTAGACCATGGACGTAGTTCATTGTGCCATCTATTGGGTCAATTATCCACATTCTGTCTCCTTTTTCGAATAGCCCTTCCTCGGCTAAAATAGCGTCATCTGGAAAATGGTCTTTTATCTTCTGAACAATCATTTTCTGTGCTTGCTTGTCGCAGTCACTTACCAGGTCCTGAAAAGAGCTTTTTTGCCGAACATTTTCTGCATTGCCCCAGTGTTCCATCAGGTAGAGACCGACTTTTCTGGCGATCTTTATTGAAAAATCCATTCTGTCCATATTTGCACCTCCTTACAAAATAAGGGGTCCTCTGAGGGACCCCTTAGTGGTGGGTGCGGCAGGGATTGAACCTACGACCTCTTCCTCGTCAAGGAAGCGCTCTCCCACTGAGCTACGCACCCTCGTCAAGATTTTAACACAACCGTTTTCCAATTTCAAGTCCTGTGATTAATTTTCACGATCTAATAAGAGAAGCCTATAATTTTTCATGGAGGTGGAAAAATGGTTATCAAACCAGAGTCAATGAGATCCGAGAAAATTGAAAACATGCGCGGTGGAAAAGGAGAAGTGGAAATACTCCATTTATTGGACAAAGAATTAATGCTTGGAAAAGCAAGACTTTTTGCAAAATTATCTGTTCGCCCCGGTTCATCAGTGGGTTTTCATCGACACGACAACGAATTTGAGATATTCTACATTCTTTCTGGAGAGGGCATCTTCAACGACAACAACGTTTCAAAACCCGTCCGGGCTGGAGATATCTGTTTCACTAACTCTGGTGAGAGTCACTCTATTGAAAATGTTTCACAAAAAGATCTGGAATTTCTTGCAGTCATTGTATTGTTATAGTCGTGATATAATCAAAAAAATGAAATTAGCCAAAGTTCTCAGGGAGGGATTTTTGGTGAAATCTATAAAGTCGAGGATTTTATTTTGGTTTCTTTCAAGCACGATAGCATTACTTGTTATTTTAGGAATCTTTATTTTTACACAAACAAGAAATACGGTTTTGCCACTCACCCAGGAATTAAGCAATGAAGTTGTTAAAGGGAATGCAACGATGATAAACGAATGGCTCAATGGAAGGACTCTTGAGCTTAAAGCAATCGCACAGAGTGGAACGATGGATTTTCTTTCAACAGCTGCTTACTGGGTGGCAGAACAATTATCAGAGAAAGTGAAGGACCGAAAGGAAGTTTTTGATACTTATTTTATTACAGATAGCAATGGGCAAATGTGGGAAACCGATGGAGCAAGTATAGTTTCTCTTGAGGGATCTGATCGGGAATTTTTTAAAAACCTGATGAGAGATGATCAATATACATTCGTGGGTGATGTACATCTATCTCCTCTTTCTAAGAGGTATGTTTTTGTGATAGCGCATAAAGTTATAGATAGTTATGGAAACGTCGCCGGAGTTTTTGGTGCAACTATCCCGCTTGAAAAGCTTTCACAGATGACTGCTGGAATAAAAATGGGAAATGTCGGTTATGGATGGATAGTTGACTCGCATGGGCTTGTGCTGGCTCATCCTGATGATAGCGTAGTGTTAAAACTCAACGTTCTTACGAGTTCGAAAGAAGGATACACCAATCTGGATACGCTTGGGGAAAAGATGGTGAACGGAGAAAATGGTTTTGGCCAGATTACAATGCCTGATAAAACAAAGAGTTTCGTGTTTTTCACACCAATTACTGGCAGCCCGGGGTGGACTCTTGGTATGACCATACCTGAGGCCGATTTGATGGCTCGTACAAACACACTTTTGAGAGTGGTTATCATAGTTCTGCTGGTAATAGTTGGAATCGTTGTTTTGATTTCATTTCTGGTTGGAAATACCATATCAAGACCTATCAGAAATCTGGCGAGCAGTGTTGAAAAATTCGGTAGTGGAGATTTAATTACCCAATTTGAGATACACGGAAAAGATGAGATTGCGAACATGGCAAAGGCATTAAATTCGATGGCCGATTCTCTGAGAGAATCTTTGAGATCTGTCAAGGAATCTGCGCAAACCGTTGATACTTATGCGTCCGATCTTGAACAGATAGCGAGGAACAGCCGTGAAATAGCAGAGAAACTTTCCACGCAAGCTGAGGAAATAAACACAAATGTTCAAAATGCTTCTGCTTCAATTCAGCAGGTTAGCTCAGGTGTTGAAGAAGTTGCTGCAAGTGCCCAGAATGTTTCTAAATCCACTCAGCAACTCAGTGAACGAGCCGAGAAAGTTACCGATGCAGCAAAGGAAGGCGAAGAGTCAATAGAAAAAATAATTGAAATTGTCAACAAGGCAAAAGAGAGAGCCGATTTAACAACAAAAACCGTTGGAGGTTTGACTGAAGACGCAAAAAACATTGCCACGATTGTTGAAACCATAAACTCGATAGCAGAACAGACAAATCTTCTTGCTTTGAATGCTGCTATAGAAGCTGCAAGGGCCGGGGAAGCCGGTAAAGGTTTTGCCGTAGTTGCAGACGAGATACGAAAACTTGCTGAGCAGAGCAAATCAGCTACCGAGAATATAGCAAATATTTTGAGAAAAATTCAGCAAAGTGCAAAAGATGCTGATTATCAAACCAATCAAACCGCTGAAGTAGTCGAGGAAGCAGCCAAGCAGGCCGTTGTGGTTGGAGAGAGATTGAAGGATATCCTTACGGAAGTTGAATCAATGGGAAGCATGGTGGAGTCAACTGCGGCGAGTGCTCAAGAGCAAAGCGCGGCTACGGAGGAAATGGCAAGTGCCATGGATAATGCTACCAAGGCAGTAACCACAATTGCTCAACAGATAGAGAGTATGGTTCATTATGTTAAACAGCAAACAGAAGGAGCCCAGAAGGTAAGTGAGGCAAGCAAGCAGTTGAAAGAAATGTCTCAACTTCTTGTTGAAAGTCTTGCAAAATTTAGAAGTGAGTAGGGGGTCAACCCCTACTTTTTCTTTGATCTCTTGTTCTGATACATTTTTTTATCTGCGATCTTCAAAATATCATCTATGTCTAAGGATGAATTCGGTTCTAACTCTATTAATCCATAACTTATAGAAACTTCAAATGACTTGAATTCATCGGGTTTTTCGTTGTTTAGACTGCTATTCACTCTTTCCATAATAAACTTAACTTCTTTTTCAGAAGAATTTGGAAAAACTATTAAAAATTCATCGCCGCCGATTCTGGCAATCTTATCTGATTTTCTTACACATCTTTTTACCACTTCAACAACAAATTTCAGCAGATTATCTCCAGCACTATGGCCTATAGAATCATTGATCAGCTTCAAATGATCAATATCAAAATAGCAAATTGTTATCTTGAAGCGATTTGTTTTCAGATAAGCAGAAAGTATCTTCAGTGCAGCGTATCTATTATAAACACCGGTTAGTTCGTCTGTCAATGCAAGTTTTTCCAATCTCTTTTGGAGTTTGTTTTTCTGTGAAATTTCTTTTGACAATAGTCCTGTAAACTTTTCTTTTTCTTCCAATTGTTCGTTGAGCTGTTTGATAAGGCTATCATATCTGTCGATTAATTGATCTATTTCTATTACCCCGGTTTTTTTGGAAATTTTTGAATTGTGCTTAACGTGATCAAAAAGGATTTTCAACGACTTTTGAATTCCTCTGCTTAGGGCATAGGTGGACAAAATAGACACTGTCGAGAGAAGCAAGATAATCAGGTTGAATGTCCAGAATATGAGATTTTTGAGTTTCCCAAAAATGGAAAGATCTATCTGGATTTTTAGATAAAAATCAAAAGGCAAATTTCCGGGATGCCACTTGCTGTAGATATTGTGTAGCCATTTTCCAGCGTTATATATGATGAAAGATTGTGAATCAATTTCATTAAATAACTTTTTGTCTGTGCCTGTTAAATTGAAATAAGGTGAAATAGGAGCAAGGCTTGTATTGAAAATAGAGATTTCTTTCAGAAATAAAACCTGTTTTTTCCGAAATTCAATGTTCTCTAAGAGTTTTTCAAATGGTTTTTTCTCAATTGTGATGCCTATTTCAAATAAATATTCATTTGGAAGCTTTATATAGGTAAATAACCTTGGATTGTTTGTTTTGATCTCAAAAGTTAATGGGTCAAAGTGTTTTTCTGATGGTTTCAGCCCAGAAATGACCTTCCAGTAATCCTTTTTTTCCGATATGTCAATGCCAAGATCGGTAGCGTAATCTGTTCTTTCAATGATACCAGATTGATTGATTATATACCAGTTGACTTTATCTTTTCTGTTTTTCAGTAAAGAATGCAATTTCTGGGAAATTTCCTGGTCGGTTGGGCTTGATTTCTTGAGAAATGAATACATTTCATCAAGAATCTGACTGAGTTCGTCTCTGGTTAAAAAATACAGTTCTTCAAATAGTTCGCCCCACTGATCCAGTGATTCCATGGTTGTGTTATAAACCGATAAGCAAAAATTCTTCACGATTTTAGATTTATAATATTCATCGAATATGATATTGGAAATACTCAAAGAGATTGCAAAGACAACTGCCAGTACCCAAAAATATCTGAACAGATATTTCGTAAGACTTTTTGAATTTTCCATAAAAGCCCTCCGTTAAAAAGATTTTTCTTTCGCTTGGCTTTGTCTTCAAAATGAATTTATGCAATATACTAACGGTGTATAATCTCAACTTGGAAATGAATTTCTGAATAATTATATCGTTCAAAAATATGAAAAAGTGAAGGAAGAGGATCTGTGAAGAGGCTTTTTTTGAGTGATCTACATATAGGAGATGGGTCGGCAAAAGACGATTTTGAATTCGATGCTGAACTTGCAAATTTGATATACGATTTCTCTCAGCACTCAGATGCAGAAATTATTCTTGTGGGAGATGGAATAGAAATACTTGAAAGCCATGCTGTGAAAAGTTTGGGGTTGATTTCATTTGAGGAACTTGGAGAAAAACTCGATGAATCTGTTATAGATGACATAGCAAAAAGGCATCCTGTAGTTTTTAAAGCTTTCAGAGATTTCTCAAAAAATCACAAAATTCACTATGTTGTTGGCAACCATGACTATTATCTGCTATCCAACAAAGCAATTCAAGAAAGGCTTTGCGAGTTATTAAATGTGGAAATAGTACCGTTTTATTATGATCAGGATACGAAAATACTGGCAATACACGGTAATCAATTTGATATTATAAACAAATTCGGCTATGATAAAAAAAATCAAATGCTTGTGCCGCCACTCGGAGATTATATTTCAAGATATATGATGTTTCATTTTGACGAGCATGTGCGATCGCTTGTACCTGCAGAGATAACAAGGGATTACGACAATGTGCGACCAATTCTTGATGTCTTTCATTGGTTCGATAGGGCTGTTGAGGTTTATGATCTGGGCGTGGATATACTTGAGCTGTGGGTTAGCACATTTTTGCAAATGATGAGAACTGCCGAAGCTCGTTTCTGGATGAAAAAAAATTTTCCGATCATGCATTGTTTTTCAAAAATATTTCTCAACAAAATGGGCGGAATGAGTCTTGGTTCTTTTCTGGTTAGATCAACTATGACACTCAGAAATTTAAGAAAAACTGACTATCTTTATAAAACTGCCAAAAACATGCTCAGGGGTAAAAAGAAGCTGACCAGGCAGGATTTGCTCGGTTATTGTGATAAAGAAATTCAAATAGATGAGCTAAATGGCGTTGTGTTTGGACATATCCATCATAATTGCTTGAGAATAGTTCCTCATAATGGGCAGAACAAATTTTATATAAACTGTGGTTCGTGGAGGCCTGTTGTAGAGAAAGTCAACGGCAAGAGAAAATACGGTTTTCAAAGAAAAGCTGAACTGTTTTATGCAATCATTGTTGGCGATTCTGATGGTGATATTGAGATAATAACAAGCGTCACCAATAAAATGAATCGTGACAAAACATTGTGAGGTGATCTTTTTGCTTAAAGAAGCGATAAAGAAGGAACTTTTGGGTGCAATTGAGAAAGTAGTTGGGCAGCTTTATTCCTTTGAAGTTGATGTGGCTCCTGAAAATTTTGGAGATTTTGCGACAAATGCCGCTCTGGTTGGTTCCCGATATGCTAAAAAACCGCCCATGCAGCTTGCTGAATCTCTGAAGGATATTCTAAAACAAAGTGAATTGTTTGAATCTGTACAGGTTGCAAAGCCGGGTTTTTTAAATTTCGTTGTGAGAAAATCAACATTGATAAAGATAATTGAAACAATAGTAGAAAAAGATGATTATCCTGTAGAAAAATCAGGGCAGGAGAAGATCCAGTTTGAATATGGTAGCGCGAATCCAACGGGCCCATTTACCGTTGGGCATGGCAGGCAAATTGTTATTGGAGATATACTTTCAAATGTTTTTAAAGCGCTTGGGTATGATGTAATCCGGGAAATGTATATAAACGATGCGGGCAGGCAGATCAGATTATTAGCAAAATCTTTGTGGGTTAGATATAACCAGGTTCTTGGAGTGGAAGAAATTGATATTCCTGAGGACGGTTACCACGGCGAATATCTGATAGAAATAGCAAAAAAGCTTGTAGAAGAAGTTGAAGAGAAGTTCAAAATGAAATGGAATAATGAAATTGAAGGTTTCTTTCAGAAATACGCTGTTGATAGCATACTGGCAGATATGAAATCTGATCTGAGGTTGCTTAATTGCTCGTTTGATATTTATTTTTCTGAGAAATCGTTAATTGATGATGGCACAGTTGACGAAGTTCTGGAAATTCTGGAAAAAAACAGTTATGTTTATCGTAAAGATGGTGCGTTATGGTTCAAGGTTTCAGAATTTGTGGATGAAGAAGACAAAGTTTTGATAAGAAAAGATGGAACTTTCACATATTTTCTGACTGATATAGCATATCATTATAAGAAACACAAAAGAGGATTTTCGAAAGTTTACGATATATGGGGAAGCGATCATCACGGTCACGTTCCAAGAATGAAAGCAGCTATGAGGGCACTTGGTGTCGAGGATGGATTTTTGAACGTGATTTTGCATCAGTTTGTGACTCTCAAACGTGGTGATGAAATTGTCAGGATGTCAACGAGATCTGGAAATTTCGTTACCCTCAAAGAGCTTGTAGAAGAGGCTGGGGCAGATGCTACAAGATACTTTTTTGCGATGATAGATCCAAATACACATATGGTGTTTGATTTGAACCTTGCAAAACAGCAGTCTTCAGATAATCCAGTTTATTATGTCCAGTATGCTCATGCAAGAATATGTAGTCTTTTTGAACAGGCAAAAGCAAAATCTGTTTCTTTCGAAAAAGGTAAAGACCTTGATTTATTGAATGACAAAGTAGAAACAGATTTGATTCTCAGAATTGATGGTTTTGAGGATGCCTTAAAAGATGCAGCACGAACCCTTTCACCAAATAAACTCACCCAGTACCTTGAACAACTCGCGTATGATTTTCATAGTTTTTATACAAAATGTCTTATTGTTGATCCGAAAAATATGAAATTATCAAATGCCCGCTTGAATCTTTCTTATGCAGCAAAATTGGTTTTGAAAAAAGGTTTGTCATTGCTTGGTGTAAATGCTCCAGAAAAGATGTGATGCTCGTGGCAAAGATTCTTTTTTCTGTAGCTGCTATTATTTTTCAGTTTGTACTGAAATTTGAGGAATGGCAGATTGTTCTCTCTGCGGCTTTTTTGATACCGACATCTATTTACTTTGTCTTTAAGAAAACAAGAAAAGCGGATATTTTACATACAATAACGCTTATACTCACTATTGCTGCAATAATGCTACCAAAATTGAGAGGGTCACCTGCTGTTTCAATCATGCCATTTTACCTTTCGCTTGCTTTGAGTATTTTATATGATCTGTTTTTTCTCTCAAAAATCTGGTATTTTGTATGGGCAGGTTTCTGGGGACTCACAGGATTCGGGTTAGTTCAGCTTGCGAAAGATAAACTTTCCAATAATGCATGGATAGTATTTCTGGCGGTTTTACTGATAGGTGTGCGTGATCTGTTTGAGAGGAGGAAAGCCTGTGGTGGAAAGATATGCCCTCTCTCCAATGAAAGAGATATGGAATCAGGAGAGGACTCTTAAAAGATGGCTTGAAGTTGAACTTGCGGTTATGAGTGCTTATGAAGAGCTTGGGATAATTCCAGCAGGAAGCTCAGGTTCAGCAGAGAAAAATGCATTGATAGATTTGAATCTTTTTAAAGAATACGAAGAGCAAACTGACCATGAGGTTATAGCTTTTGTTAAGATGGCAACCAGTCGTATGGGTAAAGAAGCTCGTTTCTTCCATTATGGTTTAACCTCTTCGGACGTGATTGACACAGCTTTGTCTGTAACACTTGTGGAAAGTTGCAACATCCTTCTTGATCAGATGAAAAAACTTTTGAAAACGTTGTGGGATTTATCCATAACTTATAAATACACTTTAACCATAGGTAGAACACATGGAATTCATGCGGAGCCAACAACTTTTGGTTTAAAAATTCTCAACTGGTATTCGGAAATGAAAAGAAACTATGAGAGATTACTTTTCGCCAGAGAACAGATTGCGTTTGGCAAAATAAGTGGAGCTGTCGGAAACTACGCAAATGTCCCACCAGAAGTAGAAGAACTTGCTTTACGGAAACTAAATTTAAAACCATCTCCTGTATCAAGCCAGATTGTAAACAGAGATCATCATGCTTTCTTTATCACGGTGTTAGCTCTTGTAGCCAGCGCAATAGAGAGAATAGCCACAGAAATAAGGCATCTTCAAAAAACCGAAGTACTTGAAGCTCAGGAACCTTTCAAAAGTGGGCAGAAAGGATCGAGTGCTATGCCTCACAAGAAAAACCCTATTTTATGTGAAAGGCTCTGTGGTTTGTCGAGAATTATGCGATCTTTCGTTTACACTGCTCTTGAAAATAATGTCCTCTGGCATGAGAGGGATATTTCTCATTCTTCGGCGGAAAGGTATATCTTTCCAGATGCCACTCAAACTTTGCATTATATGCTGGTAAAAACTGATTATCTTTTAAAAGGTTTGGTTGTGTATGAAGAAAATATGCTGAAAAATTTGGATTTAACTCGTGGTCTTATCTATTCTCAGAGGTTAATGCTCGAACTGATAAAAAAAGGTATGTCTCGTAACGAAGCATACGATCTGGTTCAAAATCTGTCTCTAAGGTGCTGGCAAACCGGTGAAAGTCTGAAGGATCTTTCTTTGAAAAATATAACTGTTCTGAGCGAAGAAGAAATAGAAAATATTTTTGATTCACAGTACTATATCAAACACGTTGATGAGATCTATAAAAGATTTAAAGGAGAGTGATTTTGTTGAAAGCAGCTGTTATAGGGCTCCAATGGGGCGATGAAGGGAAAGGAAAGGTTGTTACGTATCTATCGAGAAGATATGATTGCGTTGTGAGATATTCAGGAGGGAGCAATGCGGGTCACACAGTAGATTACGGCAATTTCAAGATGGTTCATCATTTACTCCCATCTGCCGATATAAAAAAACAGAAAATGATGTACATTGGCCCGGGAGTTGTTGTTGATTTAGATGTTCTTCTCGAAGAGATTGATCAAATTAACAATTTAATACCTGAGTCAAGGTCTCTACTTAGGATATCAAAACAAGCTCATGTTGTGATTCCAATTTACAGAGATCTGGACGAAAAAATTGACAGTTCGCGTGCAAATCAAATTGGCACTACTCGAAGGGGAATAGGAATTTCTTATGCCAACCGTGCCATGAGATGTGGATTGAGATTGGAAGACTTTGAAACACCAGCAAGGGCAGAAAGTTTTTTGAATGAAATTTCGAGGACTTGGAGTATTAAGTTTGATGTGAAAATGATTCTCGATAGTTTAATTGAAAAATACAACAAAATTAGAGATCTTTTGATTGATAGTTCAGAAGCTGTCAGAGTTTTGAAGGAGAAAGATCTGTTATTTGAAGGTACTCAGGGCGTTTTGCTTGATGTTGATATGGGGACTTACCCGTATGTAACTTCAACAAATTGCTCAACCACAGGCATTCAACCAGGGTTTGGCTATCCGGTGCAGGTAGACAAAATATTTGGGGTGATGAAGGCTTACACAACTCGTGTTGGCGAAGGGCCCTTTCCTACTGAGCTTAAAGACGAGGTTGGAGAAAACCTCAGAAGACTTGGTTCTGAGTATGGTGCAACAACAAGAAGGCCAAGAAGGTGCGGCTGGCTTGATCTTGTTCTGATAAAATATGCAATTGAAACAAGTGCGTGCAATGCACTGATTATGACAAAAGCAGATATACTTTCAGGGTTCGAAAAAATTCCCATTTGTATGGGTTATAAGATAGGAGGCAAATTTTATACACAGATTAACAATACAGCGCATCTGACGGAGATAGAGCCTGTTTATGAAGAGATAAAAGGATGGAAATCTCTGCATTCAAAAGAATTCGACGATTTTATCTATAAGATAGAAAGAGAGCTTGGTTTGAAATTTGCTTATATTTCAACTGGACCGAAAATTGAAGAAATAACAGAGCTTTAAGGGGGTGAAAAATTTGGATTTGTTTGAAGCTATCAAATCAAGGAGAAGCATCAGGCATTATGAGCCAAAAAGTATACCAAAGGAAACAATTATGCAGATATTACGTCTATCTCTCAATGCGCCGAGTGCAGGAAATAGACAACCGTGGAGATTACATGTGGTTCAAAATCCAGCTATTAGAAAGCAACTTTCAGAAGCAGCAGGTGGGCAAACTTTGCTTTTGGAAGCTCCATGGGTAATATGCGTAATCGCCGTTCCTGACGAAAGTGCTTCAAAATATGGAGAAAGAGGTAGGTCTCTGTACTGCATTCAAGATACGGCCGCACTGGCAACTTATATACTTCTCATTGCAAGAGGCTTTGGGCTGGATACCTGCTGGGTTGGCGCATTTAACGAACAAAAAGTAGGGGAGATTCTACAACTTTCAGCTAACCAGAGGTGTGTTGCCATGATACCCATAGGGTATGCCGGTGAACCAAGAAAAGACCGTGGTAGAAAATCATTAGAGGAAATAGCCATCTTTCATGAATAAAAGGAGGGTCGAGTGAATGGCGATTAATTTGACAGGAAGATCTTTATTGACGTTACTCGAGTATACGCCTGAGGAAATTAGTTTTTTACTTGATCTGTCAGCTCAGGTTAAACGTGAAAGCAGGGCAAGGATAGTTCATAAAAGATTCGCTGGAAAAACTCTCGCAATGATATTTGAAAAACGCTCAACCAGAACAAGAATGGCTTTTGAAACCGCTTTTGCCGAAGAGGGAGGACATCCGATTTTTCTGTCAATTCAAGATATACAGCTTGGTGCAAAGGAATCTATTGAGGATACAGCAAGAGTTCTTGGTAGAATGGTCGATGCAATAATGTTTAGAGGATACAAACAGGAAACAGTTGAAACACTTGCAAAATATTCCGGTGTTCCGGTTTATAACGGTTTAACAGATGTTTATCATCCTACTCAAGTTCTTGCTGATCTCATGACTACCCAGGAAGTTTTTGGCAAATTGAAGGGTATCAAGCTCGTTTTTATGGGAGATGGAAGAAATAATATGGCAAATTCTCTGATGATTGGCTGTGCAAAGATGGGGATGCATTACGTAGTATGTTCTCCCGCAGAGCTGAGACCCGATGAAAACCTCATGCAAACATGTCTTACTATTGCGAAAGAAACAGATTCAAAGATTGAAGTGATAGATGATCCTGAGAAAGCTGTTGATGGTGCTGATGTTATATACACAGATGTTTGGGCATCAATGGGAGAAGAAAGCAAGCAGCAGGAACGCGAGAGATTGCTGAGGCCTTATCAGGTCAATGAAGTATTGATGAGAAAAACAGGCAAAAAAGATACAATATTTTTGCACTGCCTGCCAGCTGTAAAAGGCCAGGAGGTCACTTTTGATGTTATAGAAGGTAAGCAGAGCCGGGTGTGGGATGAAGCAGAGAACAGAAAACACACAATAAAGGCTCTTATGATAGCTACCCTGTTATAAATTAAAAAAGCGGAGCAAATGCTCCGCTTTTGATTTTTTTGTTCGATTCAATTTATGGGAGTTACATTGACCGCTTGAGGTCCTTTATTTCCCTGCTGAACTTCAAACTCAACTTCCTGACCTTCTCTCAGCGTTTTGAATCCATCTGTTTTGATCGCTGAAAAATGTACAAATACGTCTTCTCCACCTTCTTTTGTAATAAATCCGTAGCCTTTCTTTGAATCGAACCACTTAACTGTACCTTTGAACATTCTGATTCCTCCCAAAATGACAGGTCTTTCCTGCCTGCGTTGTTTATATAATAACATGACAGGTGCAGCAAAATTCGTGAGAGTGAAGAAAAAATATTAACGCCATGATATCGTTACATTGTATGAAAAACTCAATCAATGTTCTTTCAGAAATTTTCTCAAAGCTGATTTTGCACCGTACAGGGTAAGGAAAAACATCGCAATACTTATTATGAAAAAGGGTAATTTGTGTTCTGCGAGTGTTCCCATTGCATAGGCGGCGTAGAAAAAAGTCAAACAATACCAGAGGTCACCGAAGAGGAATTTTATAATGCAAGAGAAATCTTTACCACTGTAGGCTGCCAGTAAAGGAGCGATTTTTCCGATCCATGCAATAATTTTACAAAAAAGGTAAAAAAGCCATTCGTTACGCTTGAAAATTTCACAGTTGGCCTCGATTAATTTTTTCAGAAATTGTGTAAGTTGTTTTTCTGAATTTTTCAGCAAATTTTTTAAAAATATTCCAGCACCGTAAAGAAGAAAATCTCCACATACCAAGGCAAGATAAGAAATTGAAAGTGAAATGTATTGGTTCACTTTTTTCATGCCTGCAAGGGACCCTGCCAGCGTTATAAATGTTGGCAGTCCAGAATTGTCAAATAACGTTCCAAAAAATGTTAACAAATAAAAGTGTTCTTTAAAACAGGATATCAGCTTGTCGAACACCATCATTTATATAATAATACACGGGGGTGAGAGAATGAAAAACAATTCTCATGCTATACCAGAAGTTTCTTATACACCTGTAGATGTTTTCATAGCCTTGATTCTAACCGTTCCCGCGATTTTTTCCCTCTTGCACGCCAGGATTGTTAAAACAATAGGCTATCTGATATTTGCCTTTGGCAGTATCTCACCGGAAATTTATGAAAAAATCACATTCCAGGAAATACCTCACAGTGTCAAACTGCTTTTGAAAATCCAGTTAGTACTTCATTCTATTTTTGGGCAGTTCTTTGATTTTTATGATCTCGTGTGGTGGGACAAATTGTTGCATTTTCTCGGTTCCGCCAGCATAGCATTTTTCTTTTATCATGCTTTGTCAGTTGACTCAAAATTTTGGAAAGCAGAGAAAAGATCGATATTCAATGCTTTTTTGCTTGCTAATTTTGCAGGTGTTCTTTGGGAAATAGCTGAATTCATTGCTGATGAATTGTTTCATTTGAATGCTCAACCCAGTTTGCATGACACGATGCTTGATCTTATTTTTAACCTTATAGGAGCTTATTTTGCTTCGAAACTCTTGTTGAAATCAAAAACAGGCAGTTTTATATCGAAAAAACGAGTTCTGAAAAATTAGATTTGACATATCTACTATAAGTTTCTTATAATAAAATCACATTCTTATCTTTCGGGGAGGTGTGAATGTGGCTGTTTGGTCAGTAGTTCTATTGCTTTTAACGATCATTTTTATCGTTGTTTCCACAGTTCGCTGGAAACTCCACCCGTTTCTTGCTCTAATTTTCGCAGCTTTTATCTATGGACTACTTTCCGGAATGAAACTTGCAGATATCATCTCCTCTATCACAGCAGGTTTTGGTGGAACGGTCAGCTCAATAGGTATCGTAATTGTCGCAGGTACGATCATAGGATTTTTCTTGGAAAAATCTGGTGGGGCATTCACGATGGCTGAGTCGGTTTTAAAATTGACAGGCAGAAAGAATGTACCACTTGCCATGAGCATAATTGGATATATTGTTTCTATTCCAGTTTTCTGTGATTCTGGTTTTGTTATTATCAATCCTCTGAACAAAGCTCTCACGAAAAGGGCTGGTATGAGTTTAGCTGTCAGTGCGATTGCCTTAAGTCTTGGTTTGTATGCAACGCACACAATGGTACCTCCAACTCCCGGACCAGTTGCAGCAGCAGGTATTCTCAATGCTGATCTTGGAGTTGTCATTCTGTGGGGTTTACTCGTGTCGATACCAGCAATGCTTGTTGGATGGCTTTTTGCTATGAAATTTGGTTCGAAGATCAAGATAGACCCAGACCCAGAGCTTACAGAAGAAGAGATTAACAAAAGAATGAAAGAAGCACCAACAGCTACTTCCGCATTTATGCCCATAGTTGTTCCTATTATTTTGATCGTTCTGAAATCCATCTCTGATTTTCCGACAAAACCGTTTGGTGATGGTGGATTCAGAAATTTCATAGGATTCATAGGTAACCCTGTAACTGCCCTTGTAATAGGCATTTTGATAGCCTTCTTGTTGCCAAAAAAACTGGATAAAGAGATGCTCTCAATGAGCGGATGGGTTGGTCAGGCTGTTTTGAATGCGGGAATTATAATTCTTATAACAGCTTCAGGTGGTGCTTTTGGCAAGGTACTTCAAAATTCTGGTATAGCAAATGTCATAGGCCAGAACCTTGCAAAAGCGAATCTTGGTATGTGGTTGCCATTCATTGTTGCAGCTGCTATAAAAACAGCACAGGGTTCTTCAACTGTCGCGATAATCACAACAGCATCCTTACTTGCTCCACTGATGGAGCCTCTTGGGCTGACTTCAACAGTGGCAAAAGCTCTCGCAGTTGTTGCAATTGGTGCCGGATCTATGGTTGTTTCACATGCCAATGACAGTTATTTTTGGGTTGTAACACAGTTTTCAAAAATGGATGTGAAAACAGGTTATAAACTCCAAACTTTTGGAACATTTATTGAGGGTATCACTGCTGCAGTAATTGTATGGCTCATAAGCTTAGTTGTCCTGTGAGGTGTGGTAACTTTGAGAGAAGATGCTCTGAAAATAGTAAATGAGACAATAAAATATCTACTTCCTGATAGTGCTGTGACGAAAACTCTTCGTGAGTTGAATTTGTCAGGAAATATAATACTTGTTGCTATTGGGAAAGCTGCCTGGCGTATGGCAAAAGCAGCAAAAGACACCCTTGGTGAGAAGATCACCAGGGGTGTTGTTATAACAAAATATGGTCATAGTGAAGGTGAAATAGATGATATTGAGATTTACGAAGCCGCTCATCCCGTACCTGATGAAAATACAATTAGAGCAACTGAAAGAGCTTTAAAAATTGTTCAGGGGTTGTCGACTCAAGATACGGTTTTATTTCTTGTATCAGGTGGCGGTTCGGCTTTATTTGAAAAGCCAAAAGGGAATATTTCCTTACAGGAAATTCAGCAGATCACTGAAAAACTTTTGAAAAGTGGCGCAAATATCGTTGAAATTAACACAATCAGAAAACATCTTTCAGATGTGAAAG
Source organism: Pseudothermotoga lettingae TMO (assembly GCF_000017865.1). Taxonomy (GTDB): domain Bacteria; phylum Thermotogota; class Thermotogae; order Thermotogales; family DSM-5069; genus Pseudothermotoga_B; species Pseudothermotoga_B elfii. Next base: position 1,794,115 of record NC_009828.1, on the reverse strand, counting down.
GTGGCCGGTTTGCACAGAAAGTTTATCCAGCAAGAATAATCTCGCTTGTTTTATCTGATGTGCTCGGCGACAGACTTGATAGCATCGCTTCAGGGCCAGCTTATCCGGATATGACTACGAGTGAACAGGCGATTGATATTTTAAAAAAGTATAACGTAGTTGTTCCAGACAATATTCTTCAGGAGATTATGGATGAGACACCGAAAGAATTGAAGAATGTGAAGACAATCATAATTGGGAGTGTTAAAATTGCCTGTGAAAAAGCCTCGGAAATCGCTTCAAAAATGGGATATAATTCTATGATTTTAACGACTTCTCTGGATTGTGAAGCGAAAGAAGCCGGTAGGTTTATATCATCTATTGCCAGAGAAATACTCAGTAATGAGAGGCCTATTAAGAGACCTTCTGCGGTTATTTTGGGGGGAGAGACTGTTGTTCATGTGAAAGGTTCTGGAAAAGGAGGCAGAAATCAGGAACTTGCCTTTTCTGCTGCCATTGGCATAGAAGGACTCAAAAATGTTGTGATCTGTTCAGTTGGGACAGATGGAACAGATGGGCCAACAGATGCCGCCGGAGGAATTGTTGATGGTGAAACATGCCGGAAGATCAGGGAGAATGGTTTTGATCCGGAAGAATTTTTGAAAAACAACGATTCTTACAATGCTCTCAGATTGGCAAACAGCTTGGTTTTCACAGGTCCAACAGGTACAAATGTGAATGATTTGATAGTGATTCTGGTTGGTTAGTCAACTACCCGCCGCCTATAGAGGCGGGGGCTTGAAAAAGCCCTGATTGACTACCCTCAGCCACATAAGTGGCTACGTTAGACAGTTACACCTTGGGATGCTGCTCAAGTTCCAGGCTCTGTCGTGCAGGTCTAAACAGTCCTGAGGGGTAGGGACAGTGGCAGACATAACAAGCCTGTCTAACATTGAGGATGAGCACCTTACAGGGATAATCCCTGAGTTATCGTCAAAAGACGATAAACCATTAATGCCAACAAAAAGACATGGCAAAGTAAGAAGACTACTAAAACAAGGTTTTGCAAAAGTTGTTAGAAGAGAACCATTCACAATTCAGTTGCTGTATGACACAACGACCTATACGCAACCTATTACAGTTGGGGTAGACATTGGCTCAAAAGTAATCGGTGTTTCAGCCATAACAGACAAACAAGAATTGTTCAGCATTGAAGTAGAACTGCGACAAGACATTAAGAAATTACTTTTAGAGAGAAGGGAATATAGAAGAAACAGAAGATATGGAAAAACAAGATATAGAAAACCAAAAGATGCAAATCATGTTTCGACAATAGGATGGCACATAGTAAACAGGTTGAAACAACAATACGATGTTGAAATAACTTTTGGCAGTATCACAAAAGCAAAAAGAACAGAAATGGGATTAGAGAAAACACATAGAAACGATGCATTTGTAATAGCAGGTTGTAGCAAAGATATTAACAGAGCTACTGAATGGTACTTTGGGAAATATTTCAGAAGACAAAACACGTCATTACACAAAGCGAATATATTAAAAGGCAGCATCAGAAAACGAAACACTATAAAAGAAGTCAAAGGATTTAGAAGATTTGATAAAGTGAGGTACAAAAATCAAATTGGCACAATTTATGATTTGAGGAGTTCTGGGTATTTTGATATACGTACATTGAGTGGGGAAAAAATACACTCATCAACAAAGTATCAAGACTTAAAGGTTATTGAAAGAGCAAAGACGTTAATATTGGAAAGGAGGAATCAGCGCACTTTTCTTCATCTTAAAGAAGATGAAATCTCCTGCGCTGGTTTATGATGAATCTTGAAAGTCAATCTGAGATATGATATTATATAAAAACAGTGGCGGTGTAGCTCAGCTGGTCAGAGCGAGTGATTCATAATCACTATGTCGTGGGTTCGAGTCCCACCGCCGCCACCCGAAGGCAGCTATAGCTGCCTTTTTCTTTATAGATTTTGAAAAGTAGCCATTTGAGGTATAATTTTTTATGTACAGAAAGAAGGTGAAATTTTGAGGATTCTTCTTGTTAATCCCTCAAACAAAGGTTATTATTATCGATTGGGAGCAGTTTATCCCCCTCTCGGGCTTTTTTACATAAGCTCCACTTTGAAAAAAATAGGTCATTCTGTCAGAGTAATTGATATGAACGTTGAACCATTTGATTGGAGAAATTTTGATTATTCTTCTTTCGATGTAGTAGGTGTCTCAACCGATACAGTTAGATTCCCGCTTGCAAAACAGATCTGTCAGGTGGTTAAATCTCAAGGTGTAATAACTGTTATGGGTGGTCCTCACGCCACAGCTGAATATGAAAAGATCCTAACTGATGGAATATGCGATTATGTTGTACTTGGAGAAGGAGAAGTTGTTTTACCAAAGCTTCTTGAAGCACTTAAAAATAACGAGAGAAAACCCGATTTAAGTGGCCTGTGTTACATAGAAAATGGGACGATTGTTTCGAAAAAACCGGAATTTGTGGAAGACCTTGATTTACTTCCATTTCCCGACAGAGAAAACTTCACTGCTTATAGAACTATGTTTGATAAAAAAATGGCAACAAGCGTTATAACTTCTCGGGGATGTCCATTCAATTGTGAGTTTTGCAGTGCATCTCAATTTATGGGAATGCGAATCAGAAAGAGAAGCGTTGAAAATGTTGTGGAGGAACTGAAGATTTTGAAAAAAATGAATTACGGTTCTGTCATATTTTTTGATGACAATTTCACTATCGATAAGACAAGAACAATAAAACTTTGCGAGCAGATGCTCAAAGAGAATTTAAATTTCAGCTGGTGGGCATTTTCCAGAGCTGATGAATTACTTGGCAAAGAAGACTTAGTTGAAGCAATGTCAAAGGCCGGTTGCAAGATGCTGTTTATTGGTTTTGAAAGTGCTGAAGACGAAATTCTCCAGGAGTATAACAAAAAATTATCCAGCTCAATTGCATTTGATGTTGCCAAACTGCTGAAAAAATACAAAATAGACCTCTTTGCAAGTTTTATCATGGGGGCATTAAACGACACAAAAGAGTCTATTAAAAAAACTATAAAGTTTGCAAAAAAACTTGGAGCAGAAATTGTGCAATTTTCAATAATGACTCCTTATCCTGGTACTAAGTTGTATGAAAAACTGAAATCAAAAATTACAGTGAAGGATCTCTCAATGTTTGATGGCACAAATTTAGTTTTTCAACATCCGAAATTTTCACCGGATGAGTTGAAAAAATTGTTTTTCAAAGCGTATTATTCAATATATTCAACACCAAGATTAATATTTAAGCGTGGTATACCGTTCCTTATAAAACTTTTAAGCACAGGGCAGCAAGCAGCATATTCAATGTGATAATATAGCGTAAGGAGGTGCTCTGGTGAAAGTCTTCATGGTAATAGTTCACTCACTGATAAGCGTTGCGTTGATTTACATGGTTCTTCAGCAGATGAGTAAATTTGCTGAGCTGGGAGGTGCTTTTGGCTCAGGATCGCTTCACACCATGTTTGGAAGAAAGAAAGGACTCGATACATCGGGAAAGATTACCTTGTGGTTGAGTGTGGCATTTTTTGTGAGCAGTATATTGACTGCCTTCTTTATCTCGAGGTGATCGAATGCAAGTTGAGCAGCAACTTGAGATTCTGAAAAAAAACGCTGTAGATCTTGTTAGTGAAGAAGATCTACTGAATAAGCTCACCAGAAAAAAACAGTTGAGAGTGAAATTGGGAGTGGATCCAACCAGGCCAGATCTCCATTTAGGTCATGCAGTTGTGCTATTCAAACTCAGGCAATTTCAAGATCTTGGTCATAAAGTTATTTTAATCATAGGTGATTTCACAGCACAGATAGGTGATCCATCCGGGAGGGATGTAACCAGACAGATGTTGTCTGAAAGCGAAGTAAGACAAAATGCAAAAACCTATCAAGAACAGGCATTCAGGATTCTTGATAAGGAGAAAACCGAGGTGCGTTTTAACAGTGAGTGGCTTTCTAAAATGAGTTTTGCGGATGTCATAAAACTCGCTTCAAAATATACTGTTGCCAGAATGCTTGAGAGAGACGATTTCTCGAAAAGATACTCATCGAATTTGCCAATATCTATATCTGAATTTCTTTATCCGCTTGCTCAGGCATATGATTCAGTTGCTGTTCAGGCAGATGTTGAGCTTGGTGGAACTGATCAATATTTCAATCTTCTCGTTGGAAGAAAAATTCAGGAGGAAATGGGTCAAGAACCGCAAGTTGTTTTAACGATGCCAATAATTGAGGGAACTGACGGTAAAATGAAAATGAGTAAAAGTTATGAAAATTATATTGCTTTCAACGACACACCATTTGATATGTATGGAAAGTTGATGTCCATACCGGATGAGCTGATAATCAAATACATAAGATTACTGACGCAGATTCCTGAACAAAAGATAAATGAATACGAATCGCTTATTCAAAGTAAGTCAGTCAATCCAAGAGATATAAAAATGAAGCTGGCATTTGCAATAACAAGCTTTTTTCACGGCGAAGAGGGCGCAGCTAAGGCAGAAAACGAGTTTATCAAGATTTTCAGACAAAAAGAATTGCCAACGCAGATGCCTGCCATCGAGCTTGACAATTCTGAGGTTGAGTTGGTAGAATTACTCGTGACATTGCAGATTGCTTCAAGCAGAAGCGAAGCAAGAAGATTGATATCCCAGGGCGCAGTAAAGATAGATGATGAAAAGATAACAGATATACATGCTAAAATTTTTGTAGATAGAGAAAAAGTTCTCAGAGTCGGAAAGAGAAACTTTTTCAGACTTGTCGGTCGGTAAACTTATTTGTACTCTTGATTTTTCGTACTAAATGGTGTTATAATCTTTCACGATCTTGATTTTTGGTCTTTGACAAGTGGGGGGAACGAATCCCACCGTAAGAAAATAATATGAAGGGAGGTTGGAGCTATGAAGAGGTTTCTCCTTTTAGTCGTGGCATTGTTCGTAGCAGTAGGGGTTTCGGCTGCGGGTATGTTTCCTGATGTACCAGCCACCCATTGGGCATATCCTTATGTTAGCCACTTGAAAGATAAGGGTATCGTCATTGGTTATCCCGATGGCACCTTCAAGGGAAATCAAAACATCACTCGTTATGAAGAAGCAGCAATGATCAGCAGATTGATAGGTCTTCTTGAAACTGAGATAGTTGCTCCACACATTGCAGACATCATGAAAGTTCTCGATGCTGTCAGTCTACGTCTTGGCTCAACTGTAAAAAAGGTGGATGAACTCGAACAGAAAATGAACAACCTCAGTACGGTTCCTGGAGAACTTGCCACAGCCGAAGCTCAGCTCTCCGAACTTTCTAAATCGGTTGAGATGCTCAAGCAAACTGTCAATATCCACGATAAAGACGTAATAAAGCTTTATGAAACTGTGGCAAACCTCCAGAAAAATTACGATGCAAAATTTGTTGAAATGAGCAAAGCAGATCAGTCAGCAGCCAGCAAATTGGCAGCACTGGAAAGTGCTATGGGTAAACTTGAGGAAAAAATCGCAAATGTCGAAAAGAAACTCCTCGCGCTGCAACCGATTAAAGATGTTCTAAAAGATTTAACGACAAGAGTTACCGCTCAAGGAGAGAAAATTGCCTCAGCTGAAGAGAAAATCGGTGATCTGAGCGCCACACTCGATAATGCTGTTGCGACAATTGGCTATGTGTCTATCAAACTCGATAGAGCACAGGAAAATCTGGCCAGCGCGACAGACAGAATAGCTGCTCTTGAGGACAAATCAAAGGGTATTGACGAGAACGCTCAGGCTATTGAAAGCCTCAAGGCAGAATTTGGAGACAGGCTTTCTCAACTTGAAGAGAAATTTGGCAGTTTTGAGTCCAACTTTGACGATTTCGCAGCCATGCACGACGAACAGATCAATTATGTGCTTGATGAAATTGATTCTGTGAATTCGCAGATCGATGAACTGCGTGAAGGGCTCTTTGCTGTCAAGGATGACACGGGTGCCTCTATTGAAGAGCTGAATGGCAAAATTGAGAATGTAAAATCTGATTTACTTGCTCAGATCGAGGAACTCAAGAAAGCCAATTCGGCTACGACAGGACTTGCAATCGGTGCTATAATTATCGCGGTAGCCGCAATGATTGTGGGTGCTATGTAAACCCCTGGTGGGGTATAAAAAATAACACTAATTTTTAAAGGTGAAGGAGGGTGTTAAAGTATGAAAAAACTTTTGGTAGTTTTGCTTGCTCTGGCAACAGTCGCAGCCTTTGGTGCAGTGAATTTTTCTGGAAGACTTGACGTAACACCGAGTTTGAGTTACGACGCATCAATATTTGATTTGACAACATCGATTGGTGCATCTGCTTACTTGAATGTTGATGCATCAAATGAATCAACCACTACAGGTTTCTACGTGACATTTGCTTCTTATCTACAGTCAATCACAAACAGCACAACAACATTCCCAATCACACTTGACTATGACACCTATGTATGGCAAAAACTCTACAGCTCTGAATCATTGAATGTCACGCTTAAAGCAGGTTTGCTTTCAAGAGGATGGAGCTATGTAACAGGATCTTACTTCAGCTGGATAGTTACACCACCATACTTTTTGTTTGAGAATCTGACACCAGCAGTTGCAGTTGATATGGATATTGCTAATGGTGATGTTTCTGACAATCTTGCTCTGTATGTCTATTCACCAACATCAACAACGGCAGACCTTGATATCTACAACAACTTCAGCTTCGGATTTTTGAATGTTGGGCTCATGGCACAGGGTGTTTTCAGCGCAGTTTCTGGTGGTACTTTCGGATTTCCAGAAATTGGTGGATCGGTTTCTGCTGACCTGGCAGAGGCTCTGAACATCGAAAATGCCACACTCAACGCCTTTGCATATCTCTCAGTTGACCCAGCAGCAACGGATCTTTCCACCATGCTCAGCGATTATCTTGTTGGCGTAGACTTTGGTTATGACAAGCTCAGCGGTAGTTTGGCTTTTGCAAAAGGAAACATGCTTGGTATCGGTGTCCAGACAAAGATCCTTTCTCCTGTAACACTCGGTGCAGATGTTGTCTGGAGCGATCTTACAGATGTAACAAACTTCGGTCTTGATGCTTATGCAAGCTGGAAAACAGAAATTTTGAACCACAGAATTTCTGTTAAATACGCATCAGATACTGTTACCCTTGCCTGGAGGATGAGAGTGTACTTCTAAGGTAAGCTTGGCTTATAAAAACCCCGGTGTATGCCGGGGTTTTATTTTTTAAGCCAGTATTTTTCCCATCTATTCTGGATTTTGAGCATGGATAACGGTAAATTCAATGTATCGTTCAGGATTTTTCCGGATCTGTACATGAATTCAATTAATTTTGATTCAAAATGGTAATCATATCTGAAAATATCTCCAGTATATTTTTTTTCTTCAATGAGCTTTTTTTCATATTCGGTGCCTGCTAAAGGTAATAATCTTGAGGTCACGACGATTCTTTTCATCTGTTTTTTTGAAACGAGCTTTCTCACCTTTCTTATAAAATTGAAGTTTTCAGAAAGTTCTTCCAGAGTTGTTAATTCATCAAACATTATAAAACCAACTCTTATTTGAATATCGAACTTTCCAAGTATTTCGAAGGCTTTTATGTTATCTTGAACCGTTGTGTCTTTTTTAAATCTGTCAAGAACACTCTGAACACCGGATTCTATTCCTAAAAATACCTTTCTTAAGCCGGATTCTTTCAGTAGCCTTAAGAGATCTTCGTTTATATCATCAGCTCGGCATTCAATGCTGTATCGTATGTCAAGATTTTCTTTAATAATTCTTTCTGCCAGCAAAAAGGCCCTTTCTTTGCTTGCCAGAAAATTGGCATCGTTGAAAGATATGTACTTCACTCCATGATTCTTTTTCAAAATTTTTATTTCCTCAACAACATTTTCCACGCTTCTGAATCTCAGTTTTTTTCCAGACAATTGAAAAAAAGGTACCACACTGCAAAAAATACATCTTCCATAACATCCTCTTGAGCTTTCCATTGACGCATACCCAACTTTTTTTAAAGCATCAGGGAGAAAATCTCTTGCTGGAAACGATAAATCATCCAGATTTGCAGCTTTATTGAAGGGGTTTTTCAGTATTTCTCCGTTTTTTTTATAAGCAATACCATTAATATTCTGCCAGTTTTTTCCATTGAGAAATGCTCTGGCAAAATTTATAAAGCCTGTTTCACCTTCCCCAAGTATGATTGAATCGATCGCTGAAAAATTTTCGAGCAGGGTGTAATAGGCAAAAGTTGGAAAAATGCCCCCCACTGTTATATGAGATTTCGGACTTGCTTTTTTGACAAGTTTCACAAAATTCATTGTTTCGAGTGTGTAATCCTGAAAAGGGATAGATATTCCTATTATTTGTGGAGCAAAAGATTTTATCTTTTCAAGAGTTTTTTTAACAGAAATTTTCTGAAGCTTTGGATCAATCAGAACAGTCTCTATGCCTTCTTTTCTCAGTTGACTGGCTATATATTCCAGCCCAATATGTTCATAAGCCGGCACATGTTTTAGAGGAGGATTTAACAATACGATCATTCAGAATGCCTCCTAACAAAAAACCTGGGGCAAACGCCCCAGGTTGGTTTCGATGAGAAAATTAATATTATTCTTCTTTCCACAGATAGTAGTAATCCTGCCCGCCTCTCATTGGGTTCGGGAACCAGCCTTTAACCCAGCTTCTTCTGACACTCTGAGTTTGGGCTTCATAGAGAGGTACACCAAGAACATATTTAATTGCAAAAGCCTGAACCTGTTCATACAGTTTCTGCCTCAAGGCAGGATCAGTTGCCGTGGCTGCTTCTTCTATAATTTGATTGCAGCTCTTCCCACCAAGCTCTGGAGTGGGTGTTGAAACGAATTTTTTGAAATTGTCTCCCTGAGCGAACCCGTATGTTCCTGCCGAATGGTAGTACGTCTGAATAAAGTTATGAGGATCAGGATAATCTGCAACCCAGCCTATTATGAACGCCGGCAGGTATCCATTTTTGTATGATGTTAAATATGTGGGCCACTGTTCGCCACGCACCTCAATTTTGAATTTTGGATTTATCATTTCCACGTATGTTTTTATCATTTCAGCCACAGTTCTTCTCGTTTCATTTCCTGTGTTGTAGAGCAATATGAGCTTGAAACCTTTCTTCCAAACTTCTCCATTCCAGGCTTTTTTGAACTCTTCAGTAGCCTTTGCTATGCTGAAATCAAACATAGGAAGGTTGGCGTTATAACCAAGCAGAGAACTCGGCAAATCAGCTGGGATCCTTTTTCCCTGACCACGTAGAACATCTTTTATTACCGCGTCGTAATTGATAACATATGCAAAGGCTCTTCTCACATGTTCGTCACTGAAGAAATCTGGTGGAATACCCTCACCGTCGAGTTTTCCAGATCCAATGTATTTGCTGTCTGGTCTGACATTCCAGTTGAAATGCAGGGATGTTATTGATATATAAGGGAGGTTCTTCTCAACTACAATACCAGGAGTACCTTCGATCTGTGGCAGATAAATTGTTGGTACTGCAGCGATATCGGCGTCACCTTTTTCAAGCATTGCTTTCATTGTAGACCATTCACCCACATTCCATATGATAACCTGTTTAACTTTTGCTGGGCCTCTCCAGTATCCATCAAATCTCTCAAGAATAACTTTTTGCTGTGCTCTATCCCATTCGACCACTCTAAATGGACCTGTTCCGTTTGTTTTTGCATACAGAGGCGACTGTTCTTTCGGAAGATCGTGGTATCTCCACCATGTATCGGCTTTACCATCCCAGCATCCCTGGGCTATTGACCATTCTTTGTTCAGCACCATGCTCCAGTTGGCATATCCACACAGAATGGAAAGAAACGGGCCAAATGGTCTTGTTAAATGAAACACAACGCTGTCTCCATCAACCTCGATAGCAGGGTCGATGTAATCTGTGTATATTTTTATCAGTTTGTCTTTGTATTCTGGCAATGGTTCACCGGTGTTGGAATCAATCATATCAGAATAGGACATTCCGGTGACTTTTTCGACGAATTCCTCTAAGGAATAAACTTCAAACATGGCTTCCCACAGCATCCACATTGGACCCCCGGCCGGATCGAAAAGGAGGCCTCTTTCAAAACTGTACTCCACATCTTCGGGTTTTAATTCTGCACCATTGTGGAATTTTACACCTTTTCTGATTGGAAAAACATAGGTTTTTCCTTCGTCTTTGATCAAACCATTTTCAAGGTTCGGTACTTCAGTTGCCAATCTCGGGACCATTTTTGTGACACTTGATCCGTCATAAGCGATCAGACATTCATAGACTTCGCTCAGAACTTCGCCGCTTGCTGTGTCATAGGCAAAATGTGGATCGAAAGTATCAGGTTCGCCAGCCATGTTCAGTCTGATTATTGTGTCTGGGTTTTTGACCTCTGCGAAAGCCAGAAATGCCGCCAAAACCATGAACAGAACAAAAAATTTTTTCATCTTCATACCCCCTTGTGGTGAGATATTTACATAGAGAGTATACACCATGAAAAGAACTTATTTCAAGCTCGATAGATCTTTCAGAGTGTAGTATCATAAATAAAACAGGAGGTGACAAGGTGATAGCATTTCTTACCGATTGGTCTTTAAAAAGTTATTACGTTGGCGTAGCCAAAGCGGTTATGAAGAAAATCAACCCGTCTGTGGATGTTGTTGATATCACTCATGATATAAAACCATTTGACGTGAGAATGGCGGCTCATGTTTTGCTCAGGGCGTCATTTGATTTCCCTGAAAATACAGTTTTTGTAGCTGTGGTTGATTATGGCGTTGGAACAAACAGAAAGGCTATTTGCGTGAAGACGAAGAACAATCATTTTTATGTGGGTCCGGACAATGGCATTTTCACATATGTTGCGCAACATTATGGGGTAAAGCAAATTAGAGAACTTGATAATAAATCATTTCATTATGGATCTTCATACACGTTTCATGGCAGGGATATTTTTGCAGCAGTTGCCGGCTATCTTTCAAAAGGGATTCCATTTGAACAAATTGGATCGGTTCTACCAAACTACATTGTGCTACCCACAAAAAATGCTCAGCTTGGTTCTGATTTCATGATTGGTGAAGTTGTTTATTTCGATGGATTTGGAAATGTCGAAACCAACATACCAGCATGTTTTGTAGAAAAATTGCAGTGGGAAATGGATGATGTTATATTGTTGAATGAAAGATACGAGCTTATTTATGTCAAAGCTTATGGCGATGTAGAAAAAGGGAAAGGACTTGTACATGTAGATAGCTCTGGCTTCATAGAGATATCTGTGAATCAGGGCAGTGCCGCAAATGTTTTCAAATTTCATGAAGGAGAATTGGTAAAGCTTAGGAGGAAAAAGCCTTGAAATTGATCGTTGGACACAGAAATCCTGATTTTGATTGTTTTGCTTCGTGTGTGGCTGCTCAGAAACTTTACCCGGATCATACGATTGTCTTGAGTGGATTGCCTCAACAGAATCTTGCCCAATATCTTGCAGTGTATGAAGAAAAATATCCATTCATAACTGAAAAGGATCTTCCCGATAAATCAGCTGAGTCTATCATTGTTGTTGATACTGCCAGTAAAGAACGTGTAAGTCAGCAAATTCAAGAGATTCTTGAAAGATGTGGTAATGTCTTGATTTTTGACCATCATCCAGACATAAAAGAGATATCTATAAAGGGCGAAAAAAAGATAGAAAGTGTGGGGGCTACTGTAACAATTTTACTTGAAGAGATAAAGAGGAAAAACATACAGATTGACTCAATTGATGCAACGTTATTTGCTGTAGCGATATATGAAGACACAGGTAATCTGCTCTATACAACGACAACTATTCGTGATGTGGAGATGATCAAATATTTGTTGCAAAATGGAGCAAACCTCGTGGAAATTTCAGATTTCATAAAATATGATTTGAACTACGATCAAAAACTTATAATGGATCAACTCGTTTCAAATCTCGAAACTATCGAAATAGAGGGTTCACCTGTGAGTATAGCAGTTGCTGAGACAGACAAGTTTGTGGGTGGCTTAAATGCTGTGAGCAGTAAATTGTGGTATCTGGAGGGTATGGATACATTAATTTGCATTGTAAGAACCGGTAAAAAGACGCATATTATAGGTCGCAGTTCTTCAAACAGCATTGACATCGGTACTTTGATGACAGAACTTGGCGGGGGCGGTCACAGAAAAGCGGCAAGTTGCACTTTGAATTCTCAAGATGTTCTGAAAATTAAGAGCATGCTGCTGCAAAGATTGAAAAATTACGTAAATAAAGGGCCAAAGGCAAGGGACATTATGTCTTTCCCTGTCAGGGTTGCGTATGCTGAAATGAGTATATCCGAAGTGAACAAGATAATGGAGAGAACAGGGCACAATGGTTTGCCTGTGATCGAAGATAATAAACTTGTTGGTATTGTTACGAAAAAAGCTGTTGATAGGGCGATGAATCACGGTTTGCAAAAACATCCTGTTAAATCCATTATGTCAGGCAAATTGATAGTTGTGTCACCAGAGACTCCATTGAACAAGATTAGACAGATTATGATAGAGAATGACATAGGCAGAATACCGGTGGTAGAGAATGGAATTCTGGTGGGTATCATCACAAGAACAGATGTCATGAGATCGAGTTTCTCAAATGCGGTACGTTCTATTCAAAGAAAAGCCGTTCACGAAACTGTTGAGACCACATTTTTGAATGTCAGAGATATAATGTTGAGCAATTTGCCAAAGAAAATATCTATTCTTCTGAGACAGCTTGGAAGATTTGGTGACGAAATAGGATTACCAGTTTACACAGTTGGAGGCTTTGTGAGAGATCTTTTAATGGGAAATCCGAATTACGATATCGATATAGTGGTTGAAAAAGACGGACTTTCACTTGCCGATCTTGCTGCGAGGAAGTTGAATGCCAAATTGGTGAAATATGAAAAATTTCTCACCGCTTCTCTTTTTTGCAAAGATGGTTTAAGAATAGACGTAGCGACTGCAAGAACCGAATACTACGAAGCTCCTACAGAATTACCTCAGGTTGAGGTAAGCACCATAAAGAAAGATCTCTACAGAAGAGATTTCACCATAAATGCCATGGCGATAAAATTGAATCAGAAAGATTTTGGTTTGTTGATAGATTTCTTTGGTGCAAAGAAAGATTTAGATAGCAAGCTCATAAGGTGTCTTCATACATTGAGTTTTGTGGAAGATCCGACAAGAATTCTCAGAGCTGTCAGATTTGAAACACGTTTTGGTTTCAAAATAGAGCAGCAAACAGCCAGATTGATGCTCGATGCGGTTCATCAGGGGTATCTGGAAAAAGTCAGTGGGCAGAGATTGAGGCAAGAGTTTGAGAAAATACTTGAAGAGAAAAGTGTTTTTGAAGCCTTGAAGAGACTTTCTGATTTTGAGGTTATAAAGCACATGTTCCCGGGTGTTTTTTACACAAGTTCTATGGAAGAAAAACTGAGGGCGCTGTTCATGTTTTTACCATGGGCGGAGAATTTTTTTGAAAAATTGAATAGATTTTACGCAGTTATGTACGTATTTCTCGAATATCACAGCGAAAATTTGCTGGAAGAAATTAGGCAGAGATATGGTTTATCACATTGTTTTGTATCAGAATTGAAAGTAATCAAAAAAATGATCGTACCGCTTTCCAAAATGATTTCACTTCATATGGAATTTTCAGATATATACAGAGTAACACAGAGTTTCTCATCAGAGGCCTTTTGCTATGTGGCTTCTTATCTTGATTCACAGGCTCAGCAATATTTGAAAGAGTTCCTCGAAAAAGTGAAAGGCACAAGATTGAAGGTCAACGGCGGGTATCTGGTAAAAAATTTTAATCTAAAACCAGGCAGACTCGTCGGTGATATCCTCGAGAAACTTTATTGCGCAAAACTCGATGGAGTGATCACCGACGAATCTGAAGAAGAGTACGCTAAAAAGCTTATCGAAAGCGTTTTTTCAAAAGTTCCTGAACAATGAAATTTGCCACGTCGCTTGGCAGCGTACCAGCACCAAAGCCAGCATCATAACCGAGCTCTAAGGCCAATTCGTGTGTGATTCTTGGCCCACCAACTATTGCCAGTAAACTATCTCTTATGCCCTCAGCATAGAGCATATCTATAAGTTCTGTCAAATGTTTTATGTGGACATTTTTCTGCGTGACAACTTGAGATACAAGAATGGCATCTGCATGAACTTCACGTACTTTTTTGATAAGCTCAAGAGGCAAAATTTGAGCTCCAAGGTTGTAAACTTTAAATGCCCGGTACCTTTCAAGCCCGTAATCTCCGTGAAAACCTTTCATATTTAAGATTGAATCAAGTCCTACTGTGTGAGCATCGGTTCCAACAGTTGCTCCAACGACAACTATTTTCCTGCCAAACTCCTTTTCCACAAGTTCATCAAGCTGGTCACGGGACATTTTTTTGAATTTCGGAGCGACTACCTTTATCGCGGTTGCATCTATTGACATATTTGTTTTTCCGTAAACGACAAAAAATGTGAAATTCTCACCTAAATCTTCCATCGTTGCTATAACTATGTCCTGAAAACCGAGGTTTTCACAGAATTTCTTTGCAACCTCCCGTGCAAGAGGCCCATACTCTAAAGGAAGAGTAAAAGAAAGTTGGACGGCGCCATCATTTGTTTGATCTCCATATGGTCTTATATTTCTGAGGTCGATCATTTTTTCACCCCCAGGCGATTTTCAAGTTCGTCCTGAATAGGGTTTATATAGTTTTCAGATTTTCTAAACACGCCCTCAAAACCTTTACCACTGTCTGGTTTTCGGGATATGTCGGCAAACTGCCCTTCTTCTATTGCTCTCAGCAACCCTACTTCTTTCACGTGTTCAAGCAGGTTAACAGCCTGCCTCAAGACTGTGTTTGCCCTTTGTTCTACGAAACCTTTTTCTTTAAAAAGAATTTCTCTGCCAAGATGGCGAGCAGCTTTGAAAACATAATTTGCATTTACAAGTGCAAGGTATCTGTCCTGCAGGTGTGGTGTGTGTATTGCTTCAGTCAAAATTCCAAGAAGCTGAATACTCTGTCCTGTCATAACTGACACGAGATTAAAAAGGGTTTCCAGGGCATAGCCTTTAAATATATTTCCAGTCATGAACTTCGTTGGGGGCATGTACTTTATAGGACAATTGGGAAACAATTCGCGTGCCAGCATTGCGTGAGCTATTTCATACAAAAGGCTGTCCTCAATATCGGGGTTGATTTCAAAAGCATGTCCAAGGCCCATCAATTCTGGTTTCATTCCTGCCTTCAGTGCGAATTGTTCATTAATCAATTGCGAAGCTGTCACTGTGTAAGCTTTTTCAATAGCGTCGGCTGTTGTGAGATAATTATCTTCTCCAGTATTGATAGTTATTCCAGCAAATGCACAGATTAACCTGGAGATGTATTGATCGGTGAATGTCCTGATCATGTTTATATCTCTGAATAATATGCCGTACATTGCATCATTCAGGAGTATATCGAGTCCTTCCATAGCAGCAATAGCAGCAATTTCTGGCATGCAAAGCCCTGAAGCGTAATTTACCTGACGGATATATCTGCCGACTTTCTCGGCAGCATTATCAAGAGCCTGCCTCATGATTCTGAAATTTTCCTGAGTGGCGTATGTGCCACCGTAGCCTTCTGTTGTGGCACCATAAGGAACATAGTCAAGCAAACTCTGTGCAGTTGACCTTATCACAGCGATTATATCCGCTCCCTGAAAAACGGCAGCTCTTGCCTGAACAACGTCTTCGTATATGTTCCCTGTTGCTACTATAAGATATTTGTATGGTTTTGGTGGATCACCCAGTAATTTGAGTAAATCATTTCGTTGACTGCTTTTTTTCTCTAATTTATCAAGAGCTTCCTTTGAAAGCTCGCGCATTTTCGATTCGATTTTATAAAATGGTGCATCGGGTAAAGTTCTAAGATCCAGGCCATCTGAAATCGCTTCACATATCTCCTGAGCACTTTTTTCCAGTACGATCATTGCATTAACTACAGGTTTTGCTACACCGTCTTCGAGCATACTCCATTCTTTAAGTTTGTCGACTACCACGTTGACTAAAGGAATTTGATCTCTCGTTACTCCATCCACACCAAAAAATCTCAGAACTGTTCGCTCGACAGAGACGGTGGAATAATGATCAATCAGTTCGTTTTTGACCTCATCTGTTATCTCTTTTGCAAGTTGTCTTGCATAAACAACTGAATCGCCGTCAAGTTTTATTACTGGGCGATCCACACCACCACCTCCGTCTCCATCGTATCACAAATTATCTAAAGGCTTAAATTTTTCCGGAACTTCCAAGAAGCTCTATTTTGTGTATTACTGTTTCTGTGATAGCTTTTGATGCAGCATTGAGCAATGTGAGCTGATCTTTAAGCTGTGGGTTTGAACTCAAAATTTCCCTGATTTTTTTGACATAAACTGTCTTAAGAACAGTTCCTATGTTTATCTTTCCAAAATTCATTCTGCTTATTTTCTTGAGATCTTCATCAGTTACTCCGCTTGAACCATGCAAAACCAGTGGTACATCAACAACATTTTGTATCTGCTGGATCCTTTCAAAATTTATCTGTGCTTCTTGCTTTTGCATTGCATGTGCTGTTCCTACAGCTATTGCAAGGGCATCTACTTCGGTGTTCTGGAAAAACTCCTTTGCCACAGCTGGCTCTGTGAGAATTTGGGAGATTTCTTCTCCATCCTCTGATTTTCCTACTCTTCCTATCTCGGCTTCTACAGATATACCGAGCGATCTGGCAACTTTCACCACAATTTGTGTGTTACGTACATTTTGTTCAAACGATAAATCTGATCCATCATACATAACAGATGTAAACCCAGCTTTCATTGCTCTGAAAATAATATCAAGCTCTCTGGCGTGATCCAGATGAGAAACTACTGGCACAAATGTCTTCTTCGCCAGCTCATTCATCATGAATGCGGCTATTTCCACACCGAGATGTTTTATTGCGCTTGGAGAAGCCATCAGTATGACAGGGGATTTCATTTCTTCCGCACCTTTTATTATTGCTACGGCATCTTCGTAAGTGTGAATATTAAAAGCAGGAATGGCGTAGTTAGATCTGTATGCAACTTGTAGTAATTCTTTCAGAGTAGTCAGCATTATTCTACCTCCTTGATCAATCTTTCATAACCTCTTTGGATTTCTTTATAAAGCTCATTCATTTTTTCTGACAATTCTTTATTTGGAAAAACTTTTTCGAAATGGATCTTTTTTCTCAAGTATTCGATCATTTGAAAATCATTTGCACCTCTGATCGCAGATATTGCAGCACCAAGAGCGGTCAACTCTGCAGTGTTGAGATAATAAATGGTTTTGCCTAACATGGAAGCTTTATATGATATAAAAGTTTTGTTGTCTGTCAAACCTCCACCAGCGATTACAGGCAATTGCCCAACAAATTTTTCGAGGTTCTCAACAGTCAATCTGCTTGTGTAGCATAGATAGAGGTAAACGGATTGAAGCATCTCTATCTGGGAGCAGTTTGCAGGTATCTTGAGAAAATTTATTCCATCTGCGTTTTCTCCGACTATATTGTCACCGTTTGAATAAATATAAAAAGGTAATTTTACAGGCAGAACACTTATTTGCTCGTTCAACTCAATGAATCTTTTCGATGATGTTTTCATCCCGAAAATCTTGAGAATTAATTCAATTAGTTTTCCATGATACCTGACGCCTGAAGCGAGATAATATTGCTTATCTTCGAAAGCAATTCCAACAAGTCCACCGTTTTTCATGAAGGGAGATTTCATGTGCATATTTTTATCTTTTTCGTGAGCTATAGCGGTTATCAGAGAAGCTGTTCCCATTGAGTCGTAAATTATTTCGCTTCCAAAAAGAGATGTTAATCCGTATGTTCCCGTGAGGTGATCATGCCCGGATAGAAAAACGGGCACATTTTCCCATTGTCCAGCAAAACTCCCAGTATAATGCAGTTCCCCAAGTTGATCTGGGTCAATTTGAAAATATTTCAACAACTCCTCATTCCATTTTCGACGGTGTATATCTACCATGTGACTTCGGCATGCCTGAGTCATGTCCCAGAGAGGTTTTCGTGTTAATTTATAAGTTATGTAAGAGGAGATTGGAAGCCAGTGTTCAACCTGGTCAGGTTTGACTATCGACTTTTCATACATGTACAGTATTTTGTACAGCGAAAAATAATAGATATCCCTTGAACCTGAGATTTCATAAGGAGCAAGTGTCTCAACTGTGTCTTTATATTTTTCCTGAAGTGGCTTTGTACATGTATCATACCAAACTATCGGATCATACAGTTTTTTGCCACGTGATACCGCTACGACTGATTCACCAACACTTGTGCATGAAAGCCCTGCTAAACTCCACCTGTCTTTGATCTGACAAAGTACTTTCTCTATAGCGTGTTCAAGTTTATCAAGATCGAAATACTCAACTCCATTGATAACGTTTTTTGGTGTTTTTACTTTGAATACATTTTCAATGCCATTTTTTGTGATAACCATTATTTTGGTATTGGTGGTACCGATGTCTATACCTGCATAAGCTTTCATAGTTATTCCTCCAGTATCTCAACTAATGGAAGTTGACTCTCCAGGTCTTCGATATTGAAAATAGCAGCTCCATATCTTAGAGTATTGGCCATGCCGCATGCTGTCGCAAAAATAGACCTTTCTCTGAGTGATTTTCCCAAAGCTTCGCTGTACAGATATCCAGCAAAGAAAGAATCCCCAGAGCCAACGGAAAAATCCGAGTAAACGATTTTCGGTTTTACATGAAAAATTGCCTCCTCACTTAAAATCGTCGACCCTTCTTTCCCTTTTGTAATACACAGAACTTCTATGTTGAAAGTTTTTCTCAACTTATTGAGTTGTGTTAAACTTATGTCCTCCAGTTCAAAGGCTATTTTCAATTCCTCGGCATTTACTTTAACCATTTCAGGTTCATACTTGACCAGTTCTTTTAGCCATTCGCCGGATATGTCTACCATAAGCCTGCATGATTTCTCTTTTATAAGCTGTGCTACTTTCGACATGTCTTTTGTTCCGAAACCTCTTGGAGCGCTGCCTGAGATCACCACAGTACTTTCTGGAATTAGCGAGAAGGTAATAAATGAGATAAATTCTTCTATCTCTCTTTTTTTTATAAATGGTCCGGGTTCATTTATCATGACCATCTTTTTCTCGTATTCGTAAACAACCGCTGTGTTGATTCTATTTTCATCTTCTATCCAGAACTCTACTGTCTTGAGATTTTCCTCTCTGCATTTAGAAGAGATTATCTTACCCACATCTCCTCCTAATATGTTTAAACATACGTAATCTTCAAAACCAAGTGTTCTGAAGACCCGTGCTATGTTTAAACCTTTGCCATCAACCAGTTTTACTATTGAATCGCCTCTCAGAACATTTGGAGTTTTTGGAGGGTTTGATATTATAACCCAGTGATCGTAACATGGGTTTAGATTCATTATCTGGATTGTCACAGGTCTACCTCCAATCTCTTTCCGCAGCATATTCGATAACATTTTTTGCGGTGTTTATATCTGTTATCAGCACATCGGTGAGCTTTCCCTTGAGCAGGCCAGCAATGCTTTCAATTTTATGAAAACCTCCAGCAACAACAATTTTTAGTCTGGATTTCATATATTGCTCAAAAGTTATATTATTTACTTTTTTCATGAAATCCAGATCATATATTTTCCCATTGATATCAAAATAATGTGTCAGGACATCGCCAACAATCTTGAGTTTTTCAAGCGTGTTCAGAGTTGATCCATCGAAAACATTCTGTCGGAAGAGCGGTGAACGGGATATTGAGTATCCAACACTGCAAATAACTATATCCAGGTTGTTCCACATCGAATTTATAAAAGTAAATTCTTCTGTATTTTGAAATTGCTGCTTTTGCTCGATGTTATCCATAAGGAATGGAAAGTAAACAGGAATCGATTTCGCATTCAGGCGCTCTGCAAAATTCTGTGCTATGAAATTTGAATCAAAATGCCTGTCAGATAACTTGAAAGTTCCCCCAGATAGAGGAACTATTTTCCAGTTATGCTTTTGCAGGTTGTATTCGTATGTCGCGAGTGTGTACATGGTGGTTCCCCAACCTATGCCTATGTTAAGGGATTCATCAGGTAGACCGGATAAAAACTCCCAGGCTTTTCTTGCGAGAGATTGAAGCAAGAGTTGATTGTTACTGTGGCTATTCGTAAGCAGCAATTTTTTCAAATCAAATTTTTCCTTGAACAATTTTGCATATTCTATTTCGAGTTTTTCTGGTATTTTCGGTGGTATTACTTCTATACGGACTATCTTTCTTTCAACAGCCATTTTCAAGTATTTGCTAACCTGAACCCTCGATACGCCAAGTTTTCTGGCAATGTCCTTCTGTAGCATGTTTTTTACATAGTAATCGAATGCCACTTCAAACAGTAAATCATCACTTATTGTCATTCCTTCACCGCCCCGCTGACAAGTCCTGAAATGAAATATCTTTGCAACAATATGAATACAACAAGTGGTGGCAATGTAGCAAACACAGAACCTGCGAATAAAGGTCCCCAGCGAGTTTGATACTGGCCAACGAATACTGAGAGAAATGTTGGTATTGTCTGGAGTGCCTTGCTTGTCAGTAAAGACATTGAGTACAAAAGCTCACTCCACGCAAACAAGAATGCATATACTCCTACTGCTGCAATGCCAGGAAGAGTTACCGGAAATATAATTCTTAGAAAAGCTTTCGTCCGAGTACATCCATCTATGAGTGCAGCTTCTTCAAGGGATTTTGGAACTGATAGAAAAAAGCTCCTGAGAAATACAATGGTTATAGGTGTGGTGAATGGAATATAAGCTAAGATTAAACCGATATGTGTGTCAAGGAGTTTTATCCAGTCGAGAAACTTGAATATCGGTACCAAGAAAACTATCATCGGAAACATTTGAAAGATCAAAACGCTTATAAGTAAAGTGTTTTTCCATTTGAATGAATATCGTGAAAAAGCGTAAGCCGGGAAGAGGCCTATCAATAAAGAAAAAATCATTGTACCAGTGCCAACAATTATGCTGTTAAAAAAGTAATTTTTGAAGTCCAGATTTGATATTTTATGATAATGTTCAGTAGTCCAACTTTTCGGAAGGTACATTATCGGGTAACTATATATTTCCTGATATGTTTTAAAAGATGTCAGAACAAGCCATATGAAAGGAAAAGCTATGACAAATGATATAACGCCGAGCAGAATATATGAAACAATCCTTATTGTTTTCTTCTTAGTACTTCTTTTCATCAAGCAGCCACTTCCTTTGACATATTTCTTGTGAAAAGATATGCTATCAGAAAGACTAACAGAAATAAAATGTTAGACAGAGCAGCGGATTTATTGTATTCCAGAAACCTGAAACTGAGTCTATAAATATAAGTCACAATTGTTTCAGTCCCGTAATTTGGCCCACCACCAGTCATTACGTAGATCAAAGGAAAATAATTTATTGTCCATATGATGGTTAACATTAATGTGGTCATCATCACGGGTTTTAACTGGGGTATGGTGACATTCCAAAATCGTCTGTATGCATTTGCCCCATCTATTTCTGCTGCTTCATAAAGCTCCTGAGGAATTGTCTGAATACCAGCCAGAAAAAACATTCCACAAAGGCAAAATCCCTTCCAGATATTCGCGATAATAACAGAAACCATTGCCATATTCGGAGTGGCAAGCCAGGCTATGTAGTCTCTTATAATTCCGGCTTTCATAAGAAGATCGTTCAGCACACCATACATATCGTTATACATCCATTTCCACATAACGCCAGCGACAATATCCAAAGTTGCCCACGGAAGGATTAGAATAATTGTTCTGAAGAACACCTGTCCTCGTTTGATCTGATTGAGCAAGAGAGCAACGGCAAGTCCAAGAGAAATCTGACCCAGGACACTTCCAAAAACCCATACAGCAGTGTTTTTAATGGCTTTGTAAAAAATCTGGTCTTTGAAGATATCAAGGTAATTTTTAAAAGTGAATTTACCATCATCTGAGAAACTCATCACAATATTTGAGATTGTCAGAAATATTACGAAAAGAACTATCACAATAACATAAGGCAAAACCATCCTGAGCGCGATTTTTTCCTCTTTCAAAACCTCTCACTCCTGACTGATGGGCGGGACAAGCCCGCCCGATTTATAGTTTACTTCGCTCCAAGTATTTTATTAACATTTTCTGCTGCTATTTTAATAGCCTCCTCTGGTGTGAGTTCGCCAAGTAAAACTCTCTGTACCATTGTTTGAATCTGTTCTGATATTTGTGGATACTGAGGAATAGGAGGTCTTGCTACTGCATGTGGGAAAGTTTCAAATATTATTTGCCATTTAACGTCATTAGCAAGCTTGGATTTCTTACATACGTCCATCCTTGTTGGCATGGGACCGCCTTTTTCCTCTACCCATTTCATCCAAACATCAAAACTTGTCAGGTATTCTGCAAGTTTCCAGGCATCTTCTTTGTTTGGACTTGAGCTTGGAATAACCAAAGCCCATCCTCCAAGGACACTTGCAGGTTTTGCATCATATGGATGAAGTGCTACCGAGTATTTTCCAGCAATATCTGGGTTGGCAGCTTCAATCAACGGGAATGACCATGGACCACCTATTGCCATGGCAACACGGTTCTGTGCCATCATATTTCGGTAATCATCTTCATGATACTGAATAGCGTTTGGGCTAACATTGTATTTTTTTGCAAGGTCTGTGTAGAATTTCAACGCTTTAAGCCCTTCAGGTGAATCGAAAGCTGCTTTTGAATAGTCATCTGTTAGAAGTTTTCCACCTGCGGCGTACAGAAACATCATATATCCAAGGGTGGTATGCTCTGTTTTAGTACCGCTGACACCGTAGCCATATATCCTATTTTTCGTATCTGTAATTTTCAGCGCCGCATCCAGAAGTTCATCCCATGTTTTTGGAGGATTATCCGGGTTGAGGCCAGCTTTCTCAAACATTGCTTTGTTGTAAAGTAAAAGTCTGCAATCTGTGTACCATGGTAACCCATATCTGATCTTTTTGTAAGTCACAGTAGGCCATAGATTTGGCCATATCTGAGCAGTTCCTTCCCAGTTTTTAAGATGTTCTTCCATCGGCTCAAGCCAGCCCTTTTCTGCAAAAGTTGGGACCCAGCCACCAAGGTCTGCAAAAGCAAGATCTGGACCCTTTCCAGCCTGCAGTGCTGTGACGAGTTTGTCGTAATAGGTGTCAAAACCAAATAACTGAACTTCAACAGATATTCCGTATTTTTCTTCAAAAGTTTTAATGACAGAGTTCCATGTTTCGTCAAGCTCTGCAACCTGTCCTCCTATCCATATCGTCAATGTCTTCGAGAAACTTAGAACGCTCACAATTGCCAGGAATAAACACAAAACTGTCTTCTTCATATTCACCCCTCCTTATGTGTGGTTACATATGTAACTTACTTATGTAACTCAAAAATAAGTTTATCAGTTTTGTTTTTTCAATGCAAATTGGATTTTGGAGTTTAAGTGTGAGGAAGCGAAAATAAAAAAGAGCTTTCTGGTGAAAACCCCACCTTAAATGCTATTAGAGTTGTTATATTATGGAATTTCGAGAAAAATCTTTGTCCCCTTATCGACGATGGAGTGAATAGCCCACGATAAAGACAATTTCCTGAGTATGTGTTTAACAATAGCAAGCCCAAGGCCAGAACCGGAGAAAGTTCTCGCGTTACTTGCCCGGTAAAAACGGGCCGTTATATTCTTGAGATCTTCTTCAGGAATTCCAACTCCTTTATCTTCGATAATCAGGGTGTCTTTTTTGGCGTGAATGATAATGTCTCCGTTTTGATTCGAATATTTAATTGCGTTAGAAATCAAGTTTGCCAGAGCTATTTTGAGTGCCTCTGTGTCAGTCTTTATGATCTTGTTCACTTTGATATGCACGAAGAGATTTTTTTGCTTGATTTTTTTGTCGTATTCCGAAATCACTTCATCTATCAATATTTTCAAATTTATTTTGACTTTCTCCGGAATGTACTCCTGCTGTTCCAGTTTTGAGAGTAGTACCAGCTGTTCAATTATTCTTTGCATTCGTTTTAAATGTTTTTCCATTTTTCCAAGCGTTTCCTGAACATATTCACCTTCTTTTGCTATTTGAAGTAATCCCAGTAATGCTGTTATTGGTGTAAATAATTCATGCGCCACTGCATTTACGAAAAATGTCTTTGAATCGCTCAAAATTTGTTTTTCCTCAAAGATGCCACCATTGCTTGGATAAAAAATTATCACATCTGGTTTGAGAACCATTAAGGGTTTATATTTTTCAGCTATCTCATGCCAGTTTATATCCGACACCGTGCACAGTCACCAGCCTCTCTTTGCCGAGTTTTTTTCTGAGTAAACTCATGTACACGTCTACAATTCTCTCACTCCTATCCTCGTTTTGCCAGACATTGTCTAATATTTCGCTTCTGGTAAAGACTTTCTTAGGGTTTTCAAAAAACATCAAAAGAATCTCAAATTCTTTTGCTGAAAGCTCCACAGATTCGTCGTTTATCAGCAGAATTCTTTCATTTATGAGCAATTTCATGTCTTTGTGTGTTAGTTCACGTTCAGCAAACATGTTTTTTCTCCTAAGCATGGCTCTGACTCTCGCGACCAGCTCTCTTGGATGAAACGGTTTTGTCACATAATCGTCTGCTCCCATTTCAAGACCGAGAATTTTATTTCTATCTTCTCTTAGAGCTGTCAAAACTATTACGTAGGTTTTGGGGCACATAACACGAATTGTGGGTATTTCTTCCATCGCATCCCCATCAGGTAGCATTAGATCAAGCACAATTAAATCAAAACACTCTTTTTCGATATAATCATACATTTTTTCAATGGAATCTGCGGTTTTTACCTCATGAGAATCCAGTTTTAGATACCTGCATATAACATCACTGACATCTTGTTCGTCTTCTACTACAAGTATCGAAGCCATAGAATCCCTCCATTTGAATAATGCCATGAAGATGTTAAAAAGTTTTGATACTTTTTCATAACCTTTCGAAATCCCTGCGGCATAAAAGAATTGGGAGAAAACAGAAGGAGGTGTTATTTGTGAAAAAGATTTCTGTGTTTTTGTTAGTGCTGGTAGCAATAGCTATTCTGGGAGAAACCCTTGTAATTAAGGGCTCAAACACTATTTATCCAATTGCACAGCTGTGGATTGAAGAATTTCAGAAAATGTATCCAGATGTGGTGGCAACTCTTGAAGGAGCAGGCTCAAGCACAGGCATCAAGGCTTTGATGAATCAGACAGCTGATATCGCTAACGCAAGCAGGTTTTTAAAGTCAAGTGAAATTGAGGCCATGCATGAACAGAAAAAATACTTTGTCCCGCTGGTGATAGGATACGATGGTATCGCTGTTATAGTTAATCCAGATCTGGGAATTGATTCTATATCCATCGATACACTCTACAAAATTTACACCGGTCAGATAACAGAATGGAGTCAAATTGATTCGAAATTACCAAAAAAGACGATTGTTGCCTATTCTCGAAACACTGCTTCTGGAACATTTGAGGTATGGCTGGAAAAGGTTTTGAAAGGGGACAAACTTTCGCCAAGAATTCAGATGGTTGAATCAACACAGGCAGAAATTGAGAGTGTCGCGAGAAACCCATACGCGATTGCTTACACAGGTATGGGTTATGTTACCGATCAGGTTAAAGCATTAAAGATTGATGGCATAGAACCATCAGTACAAAATGTTCTCGCTGGAAAATATCCTTTGAGCAGACCTCTGTTTGTGTTTTTTGATTTAAGCCGTTTTGGTAACGCATGGCCTGAAAAAGGTATTGTGGCAAGTTATATAAGGTTTATCTTATCGCCTGAGGGACAGAAAATAGTTGAAAAAGCTGGCTATATACCAGCTTATGGAACAGGTAGATAATGAGGAAAACAGGCCAGTTTCTTTTTTCTCTGATAGTTTTTATGGCTGCCATACTCGTGGCAGTCGCGCTTTTTGGTATCGTGTATTTTCTTTTTGCTGAATCCCTCAAGGCGATCAAAGAAGTAGGTTCAGACCTTTTTTCCGCAAACTGGTTTCCCGTGTGGGATGAACCAGAGTTTGGTATTAGAACCATGCTCCTTAATTCTTTGTTGCTAACTATCTGGACGAGTGTTGTTGTGTGGATAATCGGCATTATAGTTGCTTTTTATCTTCATAGTTATGCTGGAAAAAATGAAAAAGAATTTATGCTCAGAATTTTTGAATTTGTCAGCGGAATACCGTCAGTCGTTCTCGGATTTTTTGGCGTAGTTGTTCTTGCCCCAGTTCTTCTAAAAGTAGGGGCCTGGACAGGGCAAAATTTTTTGAACGCTTCTTTAATGCTTTCTGTGTTCACTTTACCGTTCATGATTAGTCTGTCATATCAGTCACTGGAAAAAGTCCCAAAGGAGATCTCCTATGCTGCCGTGGCAATTGGAGCGAAGCAGTTATCAGTTATGGTTGTCGAACTGAGGTATGCGATGCCTGGTATTGTTAATTCTATGATGAATGTATTCAACAGGATTTTCGGTGAAACAATGATAGTACTTATGGTTTCGGGCGGAAGTAATATGCTTGTCAAATCTTTCTTTGATCCTATAAGGCCTTTAACAGCAACTCTTGGAAGTGAAATGGGGGAGGTTGAAATTGGGAGTGTGCATTACAGTGCGTTGTTTTTCATAGGTTTTCTGCTTCTGATTATTTCATTGCTCCTGACCGTGCTTGCAAATTACATAGTAAGATGGCGAGAAAGATGGATAAGGGGTTGATTGAATGAAGTGGTTTTTCAGATTGATAAGCTACAGTATTCTTGCTGTTATGGTAGCAGTTATATTGCTCATAATCATCCCTGGTATAAATGCCTTCTTTCGACCAGGTTTTTTCACCGAGTTTCCCAGATCAGCAATGGCGGAAGGTGGAATATTTCCTTCTATAATAGGCTCTTTTCTCCTAATGGTTTTCGTTTTTCTTGTGACAATACCTCTTGGATTGTTGGGGTCGATATTTATAAGTGAATTTGCACCAAAGCGTTTCTCTGTTTTTCTTCAATCTCTTGCAGGTACTATGAACAGCATCCCATCGATAGTTTACGGGCTATTTGGGTTGAGTTTCTTCTGTGTCAGATTAAGATTTGGAACATCTTTGATATCGGCTTCATTAACTTTGTCAACGATGGCGATACCTTTTTTTATAAATAATGCCGTTGAATTTCTCAGAGCTGTTCCCAGGGAACTCCGCGAAGGTGTTGTTGCCCTTGGTGCAAACAAAGTTCAGACAACCATGATGGTTCTGAAATCGGGTAAAAGTGGTCTTTTAACCACTTTGATGCTTACACTCGGGAGGGCTTTCAGTGAAACAGCACCGATTTTGATCACAGGAGCTGTTTTTTATGCCACAAGGCTTCCTGGGAGGCTTACTGATCCAATAATGTCTTTACCAACGAGTATTTACGCGATTGTTATGAATCTTGGGCAGAAATCCCAGTGGATGGCTCATGGAATGGCGAGTTTGATGACAATTGTTATGATTTTGATTTATTCCATTGTTCAAATAATAAGGAGGCATAGAAATGGATGAAATTATTTTTGAGATAAAGGATCTTTGCGCATATTACGATACCCACAGAGTTCTTGATCATATCAATGTGCAGATAAAATCTAAAAGGATAACTGCGATTATGGGCCCGTCTGGTTGTGGAAAAAGTACATTCTTAAGGTGCTTGAACAGATTAAATGATCTTGTTGATGGATTTTCAATGGTCGGTCAGATTTTTTACAGAGGACAGGATATATACCAGATCAAAGATCTAACACAGTATCGCCGAAAAGTGACCATGGTTTTTCAGAGGCCTAACCCTTTTCCAATGTCGGTATTTGACAATGTTGCATATGGGCTCAGGTTAATGGGCATAAAGGATCGTTATTTGATAAGGGAAAAGGTGGAAAATGCTTTGAAACGAGCCGCTCTCTGGGATGAAGTTGAAGATAAATTAAAAAAACCCGCAGTCCAGCTTTCGGGGGGCCAGCAGCAAAGACTTTGCATAGCAAGAGCACTTGCTGTTGAACCAGAGGTGATACTTCTGGATGAACCAACATCGGCACTTGATCCCATTGCAACAACTAAGATTGAAAGACTTCTCGAAACTATAGCAGAGGAATACACGGTGGTAATTGTAACGCATAGTATGGGGCAGGCCCTTAGGATAAGTGATGAAGTGATGTTTTTATATCAGGGTCGTCTGGTAGAATACGGTGTGACATCACAGATTGTTAAAACTCCAACTCATGAAATGACGCGGCAATTTTTAACTGGTAAGATAGGTTGAAGGAGAGGTGTAGATGACAGGTAGAACTATACATTATGAGAAGGAAATGCTTTTTTTAAATGAGAAACTTGCTGAGTTTATAACAGGTGTTGAAAATCTATTTGAAAAGACCCTTTATGCTATTCAATCTGGTGATGAGCATGTTATCAAGCAAATAGAAAATATGGATGATTACTTTGATTCACTCGATCTTAAAATTCAAACAACTGCATTCGATATAATCGGGAAATATCAGCCTCTTGCCGATGATTTGAGGTTTGTTGTTGCAATGATAGGTCTTTCAGTGGATCTTGAGAGGATTGCCGATGAATGTGTAAATATCGCACAGCTAAGCAGGCATACCCAGAGGGGCGTCGAAGGTTTCACAGCGTGGAAGACATTGAATGAGATGATAAAAATCATATTGACAATGTTCAAAGAGATAGTCGAGGCTGTTCAGCATAAAGATCTCGATCTTGCGATAAAAGTGTGGAAAAAAGATGATCAGGTTGATTTTCTTCATAACAGGGGTCACGAGAATCTCATTGATTTTGCATGTAAAGAAACAAGCCCAAGAATGATGAGATTGTACCTGGAGGAAGCCTTTTTAATCAGGCATTTGGAGAGAATAGCAGATCATCTAACAAATATTTCAGAAAAACTTTATTTCATGGAGACAGGCAAGCAACTTAAAGAGGTCCTCAGAAAAGAAAAAGGGTGAGTAAAACTCACCCTTATTTTTTCAACACCTCTGTATTCACAAGATTAGGTGGAATTTCTCCATAAAGTGCTTTAACAAGATTTTCAGCTGCCATGACAGACATTTTTGTTCTCGTTGTATAAGATGCTGATCCAATATGTGGCGTGAGGATCACATTATCCAGTTCAAGTAACTCTGGTTCAATTTGTGGCTCTTTCTCGAAAACATCAAGCGCAGCACCCCTGATCCATTTATTCTTCAAAGCTTTAACAAGAGCTTTTTCATCAATTACTGGTCCGCGAGCGGTGTTTATCAGATAAGCTTCCTTTTTCATCATCCGGAGTTCTTCCTCTCCAATTAAGTGATATGTTTCTTTTGTTAGTGGCAAATGCAATGTCACGAAATCTGATTCTCTCAGCAGTGTGGAAAGATCTACAAAAGAAGCGTTCAATTGCTTTTCAACATCTTCAGGAGCTCTTTTCCTGCTGTAATACAGAACTCTCATGTTGAAACCTGATGCACGCCTTGCTACAGCCTGGCCTATTCTGCCAAAACCGACAACTCCAAGGGTTGCACCATAGATATCTGTCCCAAGCATAAGCATTGGCTGCCAACCATTAAATTTTCCTTCTCTGACAAATTTGTCTGATTCAACTATTCTTCGAGCAATTGACATCATCAATGCCCAGGCAAGGTCAGCTGTTGTTTCTGTCAGGACACCCGGTGTATTTGTTACCATGATTCCTCTTTTTGTTGCTTCTTCAATGTCGATATTGTTATAACCGACAGCGTAGTTTGCTATAACCTTTAACTGTTTTCCTGCTGCTTCCATCACATCTTTGTCAATTACATCTGCCAGGAGGCAGAGAATACCATCCACTCCCTTTACTTTGTCGATAAGAACATCTTTTGGCAAAACTCCGTCGTAGTTACCGATCTGCATTTCACAGTGTTGGGAAATCATTTTTAAGCCTTCATCTGGTATTTGTGCTGTTACAAAAACTTTTGGTTTTTTCAAGCCTTATACCTCCCTTCAATTAGTAAATTACTTTAACAGATTTCCATAAGCAGATAAAAATATTCTTTTTGCGTTTGCCACAACAAGATCGGGATCTTCACCAGGAAGTGGTTTGACCTCAAAGGAAATTACGGGTTTTTCTGTGGCTGTTTTTTTGTCAAAGTAACCAGTTTTTTCTAATGATTTTAGAAAGTAAGTTAATTGCTCAACGTCGTTAGCTCCATGATCTATTCCAAATCTCGGGTGGAGATCGCCGTATGCAGGATGGTCTTTTTTGAGAACAGCGTTTCCTATATGAACATGCGTGATAAATGGCGAGAGTAATTGTATTGTGTAAAAAGAATCTTCGAACACCAGTGGTTGGTGAGAAAGATCAATAGTTAAACCAAAGTTCTGATGATAGCTTCTTACATATGAAGCTATCTCGAAGGCCACAGGCGCCGGACCGATCAGCGCTTTTTTGTCTATTGACCAGTCAAAGATCTCCAGATTTATCCCGACAGAGTGGTTAAACTGTTCGCTCAATTGCTGTGAATATTGACAGAGCTCTCTTAAAGATTTTACAAGCTGTTTTTTTGCCGCTTCAAGTTGATCTTCCTTCACCATTTTTCCACTTAACAGTGCCACGGCTTTTGCTTTTGTTAGATAAGCTTTGTCTATGGAGTTTTTGATTTCCTCAACGGCTTTCTTTCTATTTTCCTCTTTTAAAGAGTTTAAATTTAATCCTTTTGCTAAAATCAGTGGCTGAGCAGCAATCAACAGTTCCACTTTTGCAATTTCACACATCTTCGCGATTTTTTCAAGTACTGGCTTTTCCACCAGAGCACTTATCTCAATAGCTTGAAAAAATTCGTCTATCAGGACTTTTTTCACAGTTGACAATATCTCTTCTTCAGTTTTCGCATCCGGATAAGCCATAAAATGTATTAGTCCCATGTGAAATCTGCTGTGCCAGGGGTACATTTTGTTCCCTCCTTTAATAATTACCCAGCGAATCAAGATTTACAGCATTCTCCGCTGCCTTTTCTTTTATGCAAATGCTAAATTCCCTCTTTCCGTGTTCATGATGGAAACAGTTGATTTCGACATATAAAGCTTTTTTCTCCTCAGCAGATACTTTTCTAATGTTATTTTGAAGCCGGATTGCTCAGGGAATTTTGCAGCATTTTCACGGGATGTATAAACGATCATCGCTTCTTTCACGCTCCAACCTCCTACATAAATAAGATAACATCTAATGCTGTTGAGATTTCATGAAGATATATCTGAAACAAAGTCGATACTTTGGAGATCTATAAAGATAGTATGATTGAATCATGAAAGATATGGGAAGATCAACATCTTTTATTTATCTGGTAATCACGGCAATATTGTGGAGCCTTGGTGGAGTGTTGATAAAATTAGTTGATTGGAATCCAATTGCGATAGCCGGTTCAAGAAGCGCTATTGCAGCGATTGTTATGCTTATTTATTTGAGAAAACCCAGGTTAACCTGGAGTATTGATCAATTACTTGCAGCTTTTTTCTATGCAGGAGTCGTTATTTTGTTTGTGATGGCAAACAAGTTCACAACAGCAGCAAATGCAATATTGCTTCAATACAGTGCCCCCGTTTATGTTGCTTTGCTTGGTTCATGGCTTTTAAAGGAGAAAGCAAACAGATATGATTGGCTGACAATTGGTTTGGTTTTCTCTGGTATGATCCTTTTCTTTCTGGATGAGCTTGATTTCGGAAATTTGCTTGGCAATATATTTGCAATTTTGAGCGGGATTTCTTTTGCTTTCATGATTGTTTTTTTAAGAAGACAAAAGAAATCTTCAACGACAGAATCGGTTTTTCTTGGTAATATTTTTGCAGCATTGTTTTCGCTTCCTTTTATGACAGAACCATTGCCTTCCCTATCAGGGTTCTTGGGAATAATACTTCTTGGAACTGTTCAGCTTGGGATATCTTACATACTGTACTCAATTGCAATAAAACATGTAACTGCACTTGAAGCCATACTTGTTCCTGTTCTGGAGCCAATTTTAAATCCCGTCTGGGTTTTCATTGCCACAAAAGAAACGCCCGGAAAATGGGCCCTTCTGGGAGGAACGGTAATACTTTGTTCGGTAACGTGCAGGTATGCTTTTCCGGTCATAAACAAAAAACTCAAACTCAAGACATAAATAATTTCGAA
Organism: Pseudothermotoga lettingae TMO; assembly: GCF_000017865.1. Classification (GTDB taxonomy): domain Bacteria; phylum Thermotogota; class Thermotogae; order Thermotogales; family DSM-5069; genus Pseudothermotoga_B; species Pseudothermotoga_B elfii. Next base: position 1,761,807 of record NC_009828.1, on the reverse strand, counting down.
GGATTCAAAATGTTTCCGGGATCTATCGCTTTTTTGATTTTTTTCATCAAGTCTATTTCTTCCTGACGGAAAAATATGGGCAGGTATTTTTTTCTCTTTAGTCCAACACCGTGCTCTCCAGTCATACTTCCTTCTAACTGCGCCGTGATCTGATAGAGTTCTTCTAAGGATTTTTCAGTTGACAACTTCCAGTTTTCATTGTTCATTGACTCCGGTTTGAGGAAAGTCACATGGACATTTCCATCGCCAACATGGCCAAAATTTAAAACTTCGATGTTGTTTTTTCTGGCTATCTGATAGGTAGATTGGATCAACCTGGGTATGGCATTGATTGGAACACTTACATCTTCCATGCAATGTTCTGGTCTGAAAGCAATTATTCCCTCAGCTATTGCCTTTCTGAATTTCCATATCTTCATCTTTTGATGTCTGTTATCTGCTATGTAAACTTCCATTGCTCCCATCTGCTGAAGTTTCTCGCCGAGTGATATATACAGTTTGATTAAGCTTTGCCTGTCAGATGAATCAATCTCGAATATCAGGTGACATCCTGCTTCTTGATAAGGTATGGCCTCGTTCAGAAATCTGGAAGCCATCTGTACTGAATATTTGTCCATCAACTCTATAGATGTAGGGAGGATTCCAGATTGAGAAAGTACTTTCGGTACGCACCTAACAGCATCGTCAATGCTTTCAAAAGGTGCGAGAAGTACAGCGGAATATTTTGGCTTTGGAATCAATCTGAGTATTATTTTTGTCACTATTCCAAGTGTGCCTTCGCTTCCTATGAAGAGTCTTATCATATCGTATCCCATGACATTTTTCATCATTTTTCCACCAAAGTGGACTATTTCTCCTGTGGGCAAAACGACTTCTATTCCAAGAACATGATAGCTCGTGGGACCATACTTTAATACCTTTACGCCCCCTGCGTTCTCTGCCACATTCCCACCTATTGAAGAACTTTCGCTGCTGGCAGGATCTCCTGCATAAAATAAGCCATGTTCTTCAGCGAGCTTCTGTATCTCGTCTGTTATGACGCCGGGCTCTACAGTGACAGTCATATTTTCTGCGTCAAATTCGATTATATGATTCATTTTTTCCAGTGATAATATCAGTCCATTTTTTTCAGCAACAGCCCCACCAGACAGACCTGTGCCGGCGCCTCTTGGTGTGACTGGAATTTTGTGATTATAGGCAAATTTCATTATCTCACTTACTTCGTTTGCACTGTTAGCAAAAACAACTGCCATTGGCAAAGGAGGCCTCACACCGCTTGTCTCATCTTTCGAATATCTTTCGAGTTCTTCAACATCTGTCTTAATATTTTCCTCGCCCACGATTTTCCTGAGATGTTCTATAATGCTATTCATTAGTTTCATCCTCCAGGTATTTAGTTATCTGTTCAAGGGTACTGCATGCATCTGAAACTATTCCTATGTCTGCCACCTTGAAGATTGGAGCGTATTTATCTTTGTTAATAGCGATAATGATTTGTGAAGTTTGCATCCCGGCAAGGTGCTGTACAGCACCAGATATGCCTGCAGCAATGTAGATTTTAGGTTTGACTACTTTTCCACTTAATCCAACCTGGTGATCAAAAGAGATCCATTTTGCATCTACAACGGCTCTTGTTGCGCCAACTGCTCCATTGATTAATCGGGCAAGTTTTTCAGCTATCTGAACATTTTCTTTTTTCCTGAGTCCCTTTCCAACAGATATTACTACCTCTGAATCTTCTATTTTCGCTTCTTTTTTCTCTGTAAATCCTATCAATTGATATTTGTCGGTTGTTTCGGTAATTCTTTTGAAAATGATCTCGCATTTTTGTTTTTTCACCTGTAAGATTGGAAAGACTTTTGGCCTGACTGTTGCCATTTGAGGCCGGTGATTTGGGGTGATTATTGTCGCCATGACATTTCCACCGATCGCTGGCCTTGTTTGTAAAAGGTTTCCATTTTCATCGACATCGAGTTCTGTACAATCTGCCGTTAAGCCTGTTTTCAGTTTAGCTGCGAGTGCTGGCATAATAGTTCTTCCAAAAGTGGTAGCTGGTGCAAGTATTATAGTTGGACTGTATTCCCTGACAGTTTTTTCCACATACTCTATCAATGGTTCAGGTGAAAGTCTTTCCATTTTTTCGAAAATCAGAACGATTATTTTATCGGCATATTTTTTTAAAATGTCTATATCTGGATTTTTCGTGCAACACAATATAAGCATCAGCTGAGAATTTATTTTTTCTGCCATTTGGTTTGATTTACTTAGCAATTCCAGGGTAGTTCGATCAGTGCGATCGTTGAGCACACATATCATTTCACTGCACTTCCTTTGTATGGCTTTAGAATCTCCACGATTTCTTTTATTCCTTTTGAAACATCTTTTCCTGAGTATATGAAACAATTTCTTGAAAATTTAGTATTATAAACTTTCACGACTCTTGTAGGGGAAGCTCTTAGGCCGACTTCGTTCTGAGAAAAGCCGAGATCCTTTGCTGTGTATATCTCAACTTTTTTACCAAGCGCCGCTTTTTTGCCAGATAATGTTGGCAGTCTTGGCTCGCTTACAGTTCTTAAAACTGCAAGAACCGCTGGTAGTTTTACCTTCCATACCTCATACGCATCTTCTGTGGTTCTTTCAGCCACTATTGATTGTTCTTCAATTGCTATGAATTTTGATACATAGGTTAACACAGGCAGGTTCAAGAGCATAGCGAGTTCTATCCCAACCTGACCTGTTTCACCATCGGTGGCTTTTTCGCCGCAAAGAACGAGATCGAACGAGATATTCAGTCTTTTGATTGCTTCAGATAAAGTAAAGCTGGTAGCCCATGTATCTGAACCTGCAAAAAATGGATCGCTCAGAAGTATTGCTCTGTCTGCTCCAAGAGCGTATGCATCTTTCAAAACTTCCTCACAGTTCATTGGGCCCATGCTCATTACCGTTATATGTGCCTGATGGGATTCTTTCAGATTCAATGCTAATTCAAGAGCATGCATGTCAAGAGGGTTCATAATAGCATCCAATCCCTCACGGATCATGGTTCCAGTTTCTGGATCTATCTTTACCCTATCTGTGTCCGGTACCTGTTTTGCAAGAACAAGTATTTTCATGCTGATAACACCTCACTCTATCTGCTGTACATATCTTATACCATAAATGACCATAATGTAAAGACATATTGTCTGAATATCTGATATAATAATCCCAGAAATTCATTAAGGAGGATGGATATGAGCTTAGAAAGCCTTGCTGGGGAGCTTTTTATGGTTGGTATAGATGGTACGGAATTAACTGATGAGGCTGCGCGCGTTCTTGAGCAGGTTAAACCTGGTTTTATCATACTTTTTTCAAGAAACATTGAATCTCCGGAGCAACTTTACCAGCTGATCAAAGAGCTCAGAAAAGTTGTCAAAAAGCCTGTAGTCTTTTCCATAGATCAGGAAGGAGGAATTGTAACAAGGCTTAGAAATGGATTTACAGTGAGTTGTGGAGCGATGGCCCTTGCGGCGACGAAAGATGAAAACAATGCATATCTCGCTGGGAAGATTCTGGCTTTGGAAATGAAATCTCTTGGAATTACGTGGAATCTCGCCCCGGTGCTTGATATAAATGACAATCCGAATAACCCGGGAATTGGAGTGAGAAGTTTTGGGGACACACCGCAAAAAGTGATAAAGTTCGCCAAGGCTTTTTACAAAGGTTTGAGCGAGGAATCAGTCGCAGCCTGCGGTAAGCATTTTCCTGGAAAAGGGAGTGTGGAAGTTGATGCGCACTTAGATATGCCTGTTTTGCAAAAATCTCTTGAAGAACTCAAAAGATGGGAATTGATACCCTTTGTTGAGCTTATGAAAGAAGGTTTAGAAAGTATCATGCCGAGCCATATACATTTGCCACAATTGCAACCAGACAGGCTGCCAGCTACGGTTTCAAAAGAAATACTCACAGATCTGCTCAGAAAAACGTTGAACTATCATGGTATAGCTGTGGCTGATGATCTGTTGATGGGTGGTATAACAAAAGCTATGTCTGTTGAAGATGCGGTGATTAATTCCTTCAAATCAGGTATGGATGTTTTAAGTTTATGCCATGAACCACAGGCTCAAATTTCTGCCAAAAAAGCTTTACTTGAGCAGATAAAGAAAAATCCTGAGCTTGAAAAAAGATTATCTGAATCTCTTGGAAGAATTAAAAATTTTAAAGAGAAATTCTATTTAAAAACCCTTCCCGATGAAATATCATTTGATTTTTCTGATCATGAAAAGATCATGGACAAAATAGCAGAACAATCTATAACTCTTGTGAGCGATGAAGATAAGATGATTCCTCTTGAGTTATCTGTGAATGATTGTGTGATCACTGTGAAAACAAGCAGGCTTGTTCAGGTTCAGGAAACTCAAATGGGAATTCCATGGGTTGCGAAAGAATTGTCAGAAAAATTTGGTTGTGAATTGCTGGTGGTGGATAAAGATTCAAAATTAGCAAAAAAAGGTAAAAAATGCGTTTTTTTCACGGAAAATGCTCATCTCAGTGCCTGGCAAAGTCGATTACTCGAACAGGCAAGAAGCAATTTCAGACAGTTACTTGTTGTGGCAATGAGAAATCCGTATGATTGTTTTCTTGTTAACTCATCTTCTATATGTTCTTACAGTTATGAAATGGTTTCCCAAAGGGCACTTTTTAAGGTTTTGCTCGGAGAGATTAAACCCCTTGGAGAATTACCAGTGGAGGTGTTCAAATGAGTCTATCCAATTTACCTACAGAAATGGTGAATCCCAAGACAAGAAATCTTGATGCGAGAGATACTTTCGAAATACTCAAACTCATTAACGAAGAGGACGCGCTTGTGGCTCTTGCAATAAGAGAGGTGTTGACAGAAATAGATAAGGTTGTCCAAATGTGTATAAACTGCCTTGAAAAGAACGGACGCGTATTTTATGTAGGAGCTGGAACGAGTGGTAGAGTTGCGTATGTAGATGCTGTTGAATTGATTCCTACTTACAGCCTGCAGGAGGGTGTATTTATTCCAATAATAGCGGGTGGCACTCAAGCACTTGGAAAATCTGTAGAAGGCGTAGAAGATGATGAAGAAGGTGGAAAAAATGATCTATTTTCCTACAAACCTTCTGAAAAAGATGTTGTTATTGGAATAGCTGCCAGTGGAAGGACACCTTATGTAGCAGGTGCTTTAAGATATGCTAAGCAGTGTGGTTGTAAAACCGCTCTGATATGTAATGTGAGAAAACCTCTTCTGGCCGAATACGCTGATGTTGTGATTGCTGCTGAAACTGGGCCAGAGGTTGTAGCGGGCAGCACGAGAATGAAAGCCGGCACAGCGCAGAAGATGATTCTAAATATGATAAGTACAACTGTTATGGTTAAGATGGGCAAGGTTTACGACAATCTCATGGTTGATGTTATGGTTTTAAATGAAAAACTTAGAGAAAGAGCTCAGAATATAGTTACTCACATAACAGGTGTAGATAAACAGACAGCAGAGATTTATTTAAAGAAAGCTGATTACAATGTGAAAGTAGCGGTATTGATGATTTTGTCAAAAAATGATGTCGAGGAATGCAGAAAAATACTACAAGATCAATCAAATCTTAGAAAAGCTTTACAGATAGCAGTTAGATAAGTTTTTTGCTATTATTTAAGCATCGCTAAAATTTATGAGAAAGGGGATTGAAAATGGATAAAGAATACCCCATTCCGCTTTATTACAAAGTTTATCAGAATTTGAGGCAGAAAATTCTTGATGGTGTCTACAAACCAGGTGATAGAATACCACCCGAATCTGAGCTGGTGCAAATCTATAATGTGAGCAGATTAACAGTCAGAAGAGCTCTTGAGGAATTGAGATCAGAAGGTTTTATAACGAGAGCAAAGGGCAGAGGTACTTTTATCACTGGTAAGAAAGAAGAAGAGCAGATGAATGTGCTTAAAGGTTTCACTGACAAAGCGAAAGAAGAAGGATTCGCCGTAAAATCCATCGTTCTTGAAAACAAACTGGTGGAGGTTCCACCAGATCTTGCAGAGGTATTTGCAATTGACCAGGGGACAATGGTTATATTGCTGAAACGAGTGCGTTATATGAACGAAGAGCCCGTGGCAATAGAAAGTGCTTATTTGAATACTTCTGTTGATGTCAGATTGCTGAATATCCTGAAAAGAGATATGTCAAAGGAATCTCTCTATGATTTTTTAAGAGCAGATTTGAAATTGCCGCTTTTGAGGGCATACGAGATTCTTGAGGTCACGCAAATATCTGGCATGGATGCTAAATATTTGAATGTTTCAGCAGGCCTGTGCGCTTTGCTTAGAAAACGTTACACTTACACTACAGCTAACAAATGCCTGGAATTTGTCAGATCTATTTATAGAGGAGACAAATACAGATTCAAAATCGAACTAAAAACAACTGGTGTTTTTGAAAAATGAAAACCATAAAGGGGGGTGCTTTCATGAAGAAGTTTTTGGTAGCTATTCTGGCAGTTTTTGCAGTAGCTGGGATTTTTGCAGCTGATGGAAGATTGATTATCGCTATGGAAACAGAACCTGTAGGTCTTGATCCACACCTTGTTACAGCTTTCGCATCTCACAGGGTTTTGGAAAATATCTACGATGGTTTATTCAGATATGATGAAAATATGAGATTAATACCAAACCTTGCTGAAGAAGCCAAAGCTGTGGATCCTTATACAATTATTTTCAAAATCAGGGATGGTGTGAAATTTCACGATGGAACTCCTTTAACCGTTGAGGATGTGCTTTTCAGTTTTCAAAGAATATTGGATCCGGACACAAAATCTCCTGCTGCCGCGTTTTATCAAGATGTCGAATCTATCAAAGCCATAGACAACAACAAAATCGAGTTCAAGTTGAAGAAACCCATGGCAAGCGCACTTTTACCTAACTTCGCGGGTGTGAACAGCTCAATAGTTTCTAAAAAATTTGTTGAATCTGGAAAAAATATGCAACTTGAAACAAACGGAACAGGTCCATTCTATTTAGCCGAATATGTGCCCGGGAATTACATCATTTTGAAGAAAAATCCTTATTACTTTGTGAAAGATCAACCCAAATTCGATGAAATCAAAATCGTTTTCATGCCCGAAGAAGTTTCCAGAGTAGCGGCTTTGAAGAATGGCGATGTTGATATAGCCAAGATCAATGAGCCATTGAATCTCAAGCAATTCCCAGAAGGTAAATTCAAAATCTACAGATCACCGGTACTCAGTTATTACCTGATAGGTATCAACACCACAAGAAAACCTTTAAACGATCCAAAGGTGAGGAATGCGCTTAACTACGCTATCAACAGAGAAGCTATTATAAAGGCTGTTGCTTTCTCCGAAGGAGTAGTAACAGGCCCGTTGAATCCAGCTGTTCAGCCATGGGCACTTCAACCAAAGGCTTTTGATGAATATACATACAACCCTGCAAAGGCAAAAGAGCTTTTAGCACAAGCTGGTTATCCAAATGGTTTTGAGTTCGAAATTGTAGCATCACAGAGATATAATTTTGATAAAGTTGCGCAGGTTATTCAAGCTCAACTTGCTGAAATCGGCGTTAAAGTGAAGATCAATCTGGTTGAATGGGGTATATTCGTCAAAAAGTGGCGTGAGAGCGATTTCGATGCCTTCATTTCTATGAACAGCGGATCAATAGAACCTGATATTCAATTTTACAGGACATTCCATACCGGTGGATCGACAAATGTTTTCCTGTATTCAAATCCAAGAGTTGATGAATTACTCGATCTCGGGAGAAGTGAAGTCGATATATCAAAGAGAAAATCCATCTATGATGAATTGCAAAGGATCATCGTAAAAGAATCACCCGTTATATTCCTGTACAGTGCAAACCAGATCTTTGTGAGTAATGCATCTGTTGAAGGTTTCAAACTTCTTGCAAACGAGAGTCTTGTATTTTTAAGGGAGACCTATAAGAAGTGAGTTTCGGTTATCTTATAAGACGTATTATCACATCAATTCCAACAGTTCTGTTTGTTGCTTTTGTAGTTTTTATAATAATACACCTTGTTCCGGGCGATGTCGTAGATATGATGCTTGGAACTCAAAATTATTTGACTCAAGAACAAATACAAGAACTGTACAAACAATATGGGCTTGATAAACCTTTGATTGTTCAATTTGGTGTATGGTTAAAAAATTTAGTGACACTTGATTTTGGAACGTCGTTAAGGTCAGGAAAAAAGGTGGCAGCCCTGATAGTCGATAGATTTCCTGTGACTCTGGAATTATCTATATTATCGATGTTTTTCGCAACCATTATAGGAATTCCGCTTGGTATCATCGCTGCTATCAAGAAAAATTCTTTCACCGATGGTCTGGTCAGAGTTATTGGATTGGTAGGCCTTTCGTCCCCATCTTTCTGGGTGGGGGCGATTTTGATTGTCATCTTCGCGGGGTTATTCAAAGGCTTTAACATTTTTGGTTATGTGCGCATGCAAGAAGATTTCTTGAAGAACCTGCAGGTTATGTTCCTGCCATCTCTGACACTTGGTTTGATGCTTTCGGCTCAGATTATGAGAATGACAAGATCATCAATGCTCGATGTTTTACAGCAAGAATATATAAAGACCGCAAAAGCAAAAGGAGTAAGCTACTCAAAACTCATAGGAAAACATGCTCTTAAAAATGCTCTGATACCAATCATAACACTTTCAGGCATCCAGCTTGGATATCTTCTAGCAGGGACGATTGTTATAGAAAACATGTTTGCTCTGCCGGGGCTGGGAAGATTACTTTTACAAGCGGTTAACGAGAGAGATTATCCAGTAATACAGTTTGTGGTGATGTTCATAGCCTTGATAATAGTTGCTCTGAACATAGTCGTTGATTTCATATATACACTAATTGATCCTCGAGTCGAGTTAAAGTGAGGTTTCACTAATGAATAAAACAATAAGAAGGTTTTTCAAAAATTATTTGAATCTCATTTCCTTAGTAGTTTTGTTGGCAGTTATAATTATAGCCTTTATTCCGGAAATTTTTTCACCTTACGACCCTTATTCGATGGATTACAACGCTATACTCGAACCACCTTCTTTGAAGCATCTTTTTGGAACAGATCAATTCGGCAGGGATATTTTTTCAAGATGTATTTTTGGTCTTCAGAAAAGTGTGATAATCGCGTTCAGCTCGATTTTGATTGCCTCGTTTTTTGGTTCAATTCTGGGGCTGATAGCGGGATATTATGGTGGTTTCTGGGATTTGTTGATCATGAGGATTTGCGACGGGTTTTTTGCATTTCCCTCGTTGATTCTGGCGCTTTTTATAGTAGCACTGTTTGGTGCAACCCTTATTAATATGATAATCGCTGTTGGTGTAGTTTATATACCGATTTTTGCAAGAACGGTACGAGGAGCTGCTTTATCTATTAGAGAGAGTTTGTTTGTAAAGGCGTCAAAGGTAATAGGAAAAAGTGATTTAAAAATAATGATTGAAGATGTGCTATTAAATTTATCTTCAATATTGATTGTCACTTTCACAACTAATCTCTCTACAGCTTTTCTCACTGAGGCATCGCTTGGTTTTCTTGGATTGAGCGTGCCACCACCAGAACCAACCCTTGGTGGTCTGGTTGGTCAGGGCACGGCATTTTTACTCAGTGCCCCATGGGTAACACTGTTCCCGGGATTTGTCATAGCCCTCATTGTTTTGAATCTGAATATTCTTGGAGATGGGTTGAGAGACCTTCTCGATCCAAAAAACAAGTAGACATCTCTTTCTAATACCCTTTTTCAGTTGCAAAATATTACAAAAGGACCAGTGATTGGTCCTTTTGTAGTTTCCATCTCTTTCAGAGAGGACCTTCTTTCGGACTCTACATTTTTGAGTATACCATAAATAAAGGGCTATTTGTATCTAAAATTCATAACCTGGTGTTAACAATGTTAGTGCATGTCTAACATTAACCCTTTTTCATCACTCTTTTTGGCTTCCCATGCGGATTCAGGACCTATTTCTTAAAAGTAGCTTGTTTTCGCTATGTCTATTTTTTGAGGGAGGTTTGAAGATTTTGCTTAAAATCATTGCAAATTACTGTATCAGTGACCTGATCTTGTTTTACCATCTTTCTTCACTTGCCAAAGACCCGACTCTTAACCTATTCCCGCTGCACTACATGGTTTGGAATGTTTTACTTCAAGCTATGCTTTTTAGATATCTTACATTCATCTTGAGTCCCACGATTTTGTTATAACACATTACATGTTCTTTAGAACAATTCAACCATTCACTGAAAATAGAATTTTTTATTTGTTTTCTACAAGATTTCTTGCAGTAGAGATATCTGTTATAAGTCCTGAAATCCACCCACCTTTTAATGCGGCTTTAAGAGGTAAAACTTTTTCTTTGCCCGCAGCCATAACTACAAATACTGGTATTTTTTGAATGGCATTCCAGTCAATGGATACTATTCTATCATCAAGAGAAGTTTGCACTGGCTTCCCATTTTCGTCAAAAAATCGCATAAGAACCTCTCCAACACAGCTCAACTTTTCAAGCTGTTCCATTGTTTCTTTTGAAACTAACTTGGTCTTTAACAGTGTACTTTCCTGACCCATACATCCCATTCCAACAAAAGCTATATCGACCTCAGATGCCTCCATAAGTGCTTTTTTTACTGAAGGTTCTTCTTTTATTGAAGGATTTTCTACAAGAACCGGTACAGCTAAAGGTATATACTGAGCTGAAATAGCTTCAGCCAGAATCCAGCTTATACTGTAAGGGTTTCTCTGGCCAATAAAACTGCCTGTTAAATCATGAACAGAACACTTGTGGTGTATTTGGATAATCTTCTGGGAAAGATGTGGAGCCATTGAGCTGACAGTTGTGCTCCATCCAAGCCCTATTCTCGATGGCTTATGGTCAGCTATGAACTTCAGCAAAAATTCAGCACCAAATTGTCCAAGTAGATTTCTGTCTTCAGGAGCAACAACTGCTATTTTTAATCCAAAAAGTTTTTTCAGCTCTTTTTCCAGAATATAGTATTCTGGTAATGATCGATTAATTCTAACCTGTACTATCCCTTGATTTTTTGCAACAGACAACAATCTGCTGACTTTTGTCCTTGTTATACCAAGTTCTTCGGCTATTTCTTGCTGAGTGTGTCCATCCACATAGTACATCCAGGCAATTATAGTCATCAGATCTTCGTTGCTTTGAAAACCCAGCATCAACAGTTCTCTCCTTTTGAACCAGTGAATCATCGAACATGGATTTTTTCAACCTGCGCTTTAAATGCTTTTACATTTTCTGTTAAATCTGCACCTGCTTTGTGGAGCGCCCCTCCTATTAAAAGTACCACATCTTTGTTATAAAATGACACTATATCACCACAAGAATCTATATTCATACCTCCTGCCGGAGATGGAAAGATTTCTTTGAATGATCCGAAAGGTTTTTTGAGTCCATGATTTATTTTGCGACAATCTTCTTTTGAAAAAGTAAAACGACCACCGTAATTTGGAAATATTACTACATCGGCGCCTATCATACGCTGTATTGTTCCAAACAAAACGTCAAAATCCATAATAGAAAGATATCCGCCAAGAAAGGCCGGGTGGCTCAAAATAGGAAGATCGGTGTTTTCCCTCAAAGTTATGAAACTGCTGAATCCACTGAGAGCCGGTGATACAAGCAGTGCACCACTTCCAGCTTCTTTGACAAATTCTGCTTGTTTCAACATAGTTTGCTCATTAGATGTTATGTTTGGAGCGTAGATTGTGTGAAATCCAGTTTCGCGATTTGCTTTGTGAATTGCTTCTGTTACTTTTAAAACACGATCTTTGAATTTTGAGAATGGTTGATCAGCAAGTCCGTGATCGTCTTTTATAATGTCTACACCACCAAGTGCTAAATTGTAAGCCATCTGGGCAAGCTGATCTGTTGAGAGACCCATTGGCTTGATGGCTGTTGCAAGAAGTGGCCTGTTGTATATAGAAAGCAATTTTCTCAATCCTGAAATGCCATAGCGCGGACCGGGAAAGATATTTTCTATAGAAGGGGAAAGTTGAAGGCCGATTATCTTCAAATTTGGAAACAGGCTGCAGTTTCCCATGATAACGTTGAAAAATTGTGCTGGTTCATTTCCAACAGTCTCGACAGGGTAACTTATTGTAACAACAGTGGAATTGTGATTGTTTTGAATCTCTTCAATTTTTCCAACAACATTTTCTCTAATTGAATTTCCTGTAAGTTCTATTGGAAATTCGATAGTCTGTTCAACACAGATTGCTTCGGCAATTTCCTTGGCTCTTTTACTTTCTTCAAATATCTGATATTTTACCCTGAATCTCTCCTGACTGAAATGGTATCTGGTTTCATATTCAATCACTTTGATTCACCTTCCATTTATAAATCTTCACTTTTTATAAATTGCTCAATCTCATCTATCTGTGGCTCGACAAGATCTTCTTCCTTGATATTCAGTTTTTGACCTGTGAGAATTTCAACGGCTTTTACAAGATTCATCGCATTAAGTCCATAGTATTTCATCAGATATTCTTTACTTCCACCATGAGCGTATGTGTCTTTTAAACCTATTCTTATAAGGCGTTTAGCAATACCGTTTTCAGCCATGAGTTCTGAAATTGAACTGCCAAGTCCACCAATGATTGTGTGATTTTCCATACTGATCACACCGTATTTCGTTTTTTCAATTGCATCAAGTATTGAGTCATCACCAAATGGTTTGTGAGTCGAGATATGTAAGTGTTCTATAGAAACGCCATTTTCTCTGAGCACTGCTGTGGCTTTCAGGGCTTCTTCAGTCATGATTCCGCTTGTTATCAGAGTAATATCGCTTCCTTTGCTCAAAACTCTACTCTTTCCAAATCTCATTGGTTCTTTAAACAATCTTGGTATTTGTCCCCTAAGTTGCCTGATGTAAACAGGTCCATCTATTGATTGAGCCACGTCGAGAACGCTCTCTACTTCTGTTGCATCACCTGTTTCCAGTATGGTCATGTTGGGAACTGTCCGCAAAATTCCAATGTCGTTTATCGCCTGGTGCGATGCACCACCTGGCGTAGTTATACCGGGTAAAAAGCCAAATATCCTTACTTTCAGGTTTGGATAGGCTATGCTCATTTCTATTTGATCAAGGGCTCTTCTGTACATAAAAACGGCAAAAGTATGTACGAAGGGTGTAAAGCCTTCTCTTGCCATACCTCCTGCTGCGCTCATCATGTTTTGTTCGGTCATTCCGAAGGAATAAAATCTATCTGGATAGGTTTCTTTGAAAAGACCTATTTCCGTAGAATTGGTTAAATCAGCTGAAAAAACAACGACTTCCGGTTTATCGGCAGCCCATTTGACAAGATTTCTCTCATGAACTCTTGCTTCTAATTTCATTGACCATCACCCCCGAATCTTTCGTGCAGAAATTGCTGAAGTTCTTCTTTTTCCTGTTCATTTGTTATTCTTATGTAATGAAATTTTGGTGCTCTTTTTTTGAGTATTTCAATGCCCTGATATGGGATAGTCCTTGCGATAATAAACAAAGGTTTTGATTCATGAGGAGTGTTTGCCGCATCAATGAGTTGTTTCGTATCATGTCCATTCACTTCTGCTGCCACTGCTCCGAAAGATTCCAATCTTTTTTTCAGTGGTTCAATTTGATTTACAGTATCTATTTTTCCATCTGCTGATTGTCCATTTGCGTCGATTATCACATTGACAGTATCTATTTTGTAAAAAGAAAGTGTTTCTATTGCTTCCCATGTCTGGCCAATCATGAATTCCCCATCGGACATGACAAGCCAGTTTTTCCCAGTTTCACCTTTTCTCTTTCTTGCCAGAGCTATACCAAGAACCTGTGAGATAGTTTGACCAAGTGAGCCGGACATCAATTCATGACCGGGTGAATGATCGGCACCTATCATCTCGACTGTAAAACCATCTTTGTTGAACATCTCCAAGCCTTCAGCAGCCATGCGATTTGTTTCAACAAGAGTGGCATACAAAACCAGAGCGTAATGCACGGGACTGAGAAAAAACCTGTCGAGCTGGGGTTCTTTTGGACCGTTGTAACCGTAACCGGAAAAATATTCTCTGTTGTTTTTCGATGGTACACCGGTGAAAGCAGGGGGAATTTTTGGAGCTACTGATGGACCAATGTTCATCAGTTTGGTGTAGAGAGTGGCTAAAATTTCTGCACTTGAACATGCTTGAGATAAATAACCGCCACCATTTCTTATTGTAAATTCAAGTACCCTGCGTCTTATCCCATCTGCTATTTTCTTGATATCTTTATTCACTGAACATCACCTCCGAAGTTACGCCGATTCAAAAAGCTTTCTGAGATTTTCTTTGAACGGTGGGTAAACAATGCCTTTTTCTGTGATAATGCCTGAAATTAATTCTGCCGGGGTCACATCGAAAGCTGGATTGAAAACAGGGCTTTCCTGTGGTGCAACCTGACTATTTCCCACACAGCGGATTTCATCAGCACTTCTTTCTTCTATTGGTATATCCTGACCTGCAGGTGTTTTGAGATCAATCGTACTGGTTGGTGCAACAACGTATAATGGAACATTATGGTATTTGGCAACTATGGCGAGGTTGTAAGTTCCTATTTTATTTGCAGTATCGCCGTTGGCTGCTATTCTGTCTGCTCCAACAAGTGCAAGATCGATTTTGAATTTTTTCATCACCAGACCACTTGCTCCATCTACGATTATTGTGTGAGGTATACCGAGTTCTTTCATTTCCCAGGCAGATAAACGGGCTCCCTGTAATCTTGGCCTTGTTTCATCCAGGAAAACGTGTATTTTTTTACCTATTTCGTGTGCATATCTTATTACTCCTAAAGCAGTACCGTAATCAACTGTTGCCAGAGATCCTGTGTTACAGTGGTGAATTATCTTTGCTCCAAAAGGTACAAGTTCAACACCATTTTTAGCTATCTGTTTGTTTATTTCAACATCTTCGCGTTCAATATCAGTTGCTTCTTTTTCCAGAATCATTTTTAAATCTTCGAGCGAACCATTGAACCCCTGCCAGATTTTTTTCATTCTATCCAGTGCCCAGAAAAGATTCACGGCAGTGGGTCTTGAGGCTCTCAGAAGATCGTCGGCCTTTTGAAGTTCTCTGATTAAATCGTCATTTTTCGAAAGCTTTTGCACACAAAGAACCATTCCATAAGCTGCTGCTACTCCAATTGCCGGAGCACCTCTAACGGTCATCTCTTTAATGGCTCTGGCAACCTCATCAACAGTTTTCAATTCAAGATACAGAGTTTTCTCTGGTAGGTATCTCTGATCTAAGAGTACAAGTTTATCCTTTTTCCATTCTATAGATCTGAATGTGCTCAAATCATTTCCTCCTTTCAAATCAATGGTTTTGAATTTTTCATAACTTGCGACAGATCTTGAATTTTTTCAACGTCTTTCCACATGTTGATCCAATTAATAGCAATATACAGGGCAATACTTTCTGATTTCGCCCTGATGTTTTCATCTTTTATTGTCCAGAAATCATGAACATGCGCCATTCCTATAGTCCTTCTGAAAATCTCAGCTGCACCAAATCCAGCCGATTCTTTAAGAAGCCTTAGCATGTAATTTTCTCTATAGCTTTCTGAAGGCCATTCGCCATTTGAATCTTTTTCCCAGGCATTCAAAAATCTCTGCTGAAAAACGTTCCAGGTTTCTTCGAAAGACTCAGCTATCCATTCTCTATATACATTTCTTGTGCCTGGTTCTACTCTGTGTGCTTCCTGTGCGGCATAGGCAATTGCAAGGTTCGCAAAGTAGGTTCCTATGTCATGTGCCATTGGGCCGTAAAATGCAAATTCCGGGTCGATCACTTTCGTTGTTTTTTCATTTAACATTATCGAACCGGTGTGCAAATCGTTGTGGATTAAGGCCTGAGATTTAGTCATATAAAGTTCTTTGAAGTAGAATATTTCACCTCTGATTTTGTCATCCTGGTGAATCTTTTTTACTATTTCATCAAGAGGCTTACTCCATTTATTGTTTGGATGATCAATATATGGTTGTGTGAATACCAAATCTTCCTGAACTTTGCACAGAACAGGGTTTGAAAAATTGATCACCATTTCTTTTTTCTTTCCTGAAGATAAGTAAAGATCAGAAGTATAGAACAGGGTTTTTGCCATGAAGATCCCTATGTGCTCAGCAACTTTTGGAAAGATTTCTCCATCTATTAAAGCTTCGCGCATAACTTTTAATTCCTTAAGGTCTTCTATCACAAGGACGTGCGATTTATTATCGTAGAAATATATTTTTGGGACATAATCTGGTGCGTACTGTGATTCTATACTGAGGGTTTCGTACTCTATTCTCTGCCTGTCAACTGGCATTTTGAAATCTGGATATCTCCATGCATACGGCAAAGCCTGCTTCAGTATAACAGAATTTCCATTTTCGATATTGCAAATGCGGAATATTAAATTAACATTGCCTTCTGAAATAATCTGAGCCGAAAGTTTTCCATCGCCAAGAATAGATTTTCTGAGATCGGTTTTTTCCACATATTCCAAAACGGTTCTTTCGTTGAGCTGTTCCATCTGCTTCGACCTCCTTAATTAACGTGATTCTTTGCGTATGGCGAAACTAATTCCCAGAGCAGATACTAATACCAGACCTTTAATGAAGTCCTGTATATACCATGGTGTGTTGAGCATAGTAAGACCATTCAGCATAACTCCAACAAAAACTGCTCCTAAGAACGTACCCCAGACGTTAGGCCTTCTGACACCAAGTACTGCAAAACCGAAATATGTTGATGCAACTGCGTCCAGAAGATAAGGGTCTCCTGCTTTAACCGCACCAGAACCAATGCGCGAAGCGAGGACAAGACCTCCGAGGGTTGCAAGTAAAGCACTTATTACGTAAGCAGCTGTTCTGTATTTTTTCACCGGTATACCTGCTAACCTTGCAGCTTCGATGTTCCCACCAACTGCATAAAAAGCTCTGCCAAATCTCGTGAATTCAAGCAAAAACCAGGTGATCAGCACTACGCAGAGCATTATAATGACCGGTACAGGTATGCCGCGAAAGTTCTCTGTTTTGAATACGAACCCCTGTCCTATCGTTAAGAATTCCTTGGGTATGAATCCTTTTGTGACCTGGCGCATAGGGTCCCACGGATTTGTCATGCCTCTATACACGGCATCTCCTTTTGTGATCCACATTTGCAAACCCTGGGCAAGATAAAGTGTTCCAAGTGTAGCCAGCAAATCTGGTATCCGGAGTTTCAATATCAAAAAGGAATTGAGCAAACCGATACCAATTCCAGCCAGCAGAGCACCAACTATTGCAATATACCAGGGAATCTGCCAGATAACCATTAAAGCTGTAGAAAATATCACCGCAAATCCTGTCACGGCACCAACAGACACATCCATACCATTAACAACTACCGAAAAAGTCACACCAATTGCCACGATAGTCAAAATAGAGACAGCCCTGAGGATGTCAAAAAAATTGTCTAAGCTGAAAAAGGCTCTTGTACTGAGCGAAAAGAAAACTATCAGAACAACAAGAGCAGTTATTACACCATACTTGAGAAGAAAATTTGTCATCCTATCTTTCACTGTTTCACCCCCGCTGCATAGCTCATAATCGCTTTTGAATCGGCATTTTCATAAGTTAACTCCGCCACAATCTTTCCATTCCTCATGACTAATATCCTGTCGGCTATTCCAACAGCCTCGTTTATTTCACTGGTGGCAAGAATGACAGCAGATTCTTTCGCAACTTGAATGATAAGCTGGTATATTTCCTTTTTTGCTCCTACATCAACACCTTGAGTTGGTTCATCAAGCAAAAGCACCTTTGGTTTACCTCCAAGCCATCTGCTGACAACTATTTTTTGCTGATTTCCTCCAGAAAAGTACTGTGCCTGACGTTCAATGTCGAAAGGTACCAATCGAACTTTTTCAGCCAAACTCTTGGCGTGATTGCATTCATTCTTTTTGAGTATTTTGCCTAAGAAGCCGCAGAAATTTTTTAGGAAAGGTATGGTTATATTTTCTCTCGCGGATTTGTCAAGAATCAATCCTTCTTTTCTTCTTTCTTCTGGAACGAGGTATATACCGCTTTTAATAGCATCAACGGGGCTTGTTATTTTTATTTGCTTACCGTTCACGAAAATTTTCCCATTATTAGCACGAATGGCTCCAAAGATTGCTTTCAATGTTTCTGTCTTTCCGGCACCTGTTAGGCCCGTTATGGCTAATATTTCACCCTTCCTGACACTAAAGCTCACTCCATTCACTCTGTTAAGACATTTTAAATCTTCTACTCTCAAAATTTCCTGTCCGAACTGTCTCAGATCTTTTTTTGGAAAAAGATCTTCCTGAGGTGAATCGAGCATCGCCTCAACTATTTTTGATAGTTGCGGTACATGTTCAAAATATGCTGCTTTTCTACCATTTCTGAGGACAGTGACCTCATCTGCCACAATTTGAATTTCATCCAATCTCTGGCTTATATACAAAATTCCGACATCACGCGCTTTCAATTTTTTGACAAGCTCAAAGAGCTTTTCTGCTTCAATTAGACTCAATGAAGAAGTTGGTTCATCTAAAATGAGAAATTTAACTTTATGCAACAAAGCTCTTGCTATCACAAGCTGCTGTTTTTCGTGCAAGGATAAATTCTCAACTTTCTCGAAAGCAGGTATGGGAAAACCTATATCACTCAGATCCTTTTCAGCTTTCTTTTTAAGATCTCTTGTAGAGACAATTGTGCCATACCTGTTAGCAAAATTTTCAAGATAAAGATTCTCAGCCACTGTTAGAGTTGGAACTAACTGGGTATCCACTTCCTGGTGAACTACTTCTATTCCATTGTGAAGCGCGTCAAATGGTGTTCTCAAAATTACTTCCTGGTTATCTATCGTAACTGAGCCATCATAGCTGTCGTAATACCCGGTCAAAATTTTAACCAAGGTGCTTTTCCCGGCACCATTAGCCCCTACAAGTGCATGCACTTTGCCCGATTTTATCTCTATATCGACTTTATCGAGAGCCAGAACACCGGGAAATTTTTTGCTCAAATTATTTCCTCTTAGCACAGCCATATTAGGAAGGCAGGGCAAAAAGCCCTGCCCAATTCCCCCTTTCTTATTTCTTATTTTTTTCAGTTAAAGCCTTCAGCCATTCGGGCCATACTAAATTGCTTTCACCAAGGGCCGGTAATGCTTTTACAAGTTCGTCCATGTTGGTTATATTGTTGTCGACAAGGAACTGTCTTGTAATCAATTGTGGTTCGACCAGTAAATACTTGGGTAATTTTTCTCCACCAACGAGGGCTGCCGCAGCCCTTACGGCAAGTCGACCGACTGCGTAGGAATCTGTTCCAACAGTTGCAACCCATGGACTGTTTTGCTGAATCATCATCTGAATGTCTTCGGTGGTAACATCAACTGAGTAAACTTTGAACTGATCACTTTTACCTGCTTGCATTATTGCTCTTACCGCACCTTTTGCGAATTCATCCCACATGGCGAGTACTGCATTTGCTTCGGGTTTTTCTTTCATGGCTGCTTCCATTCTTGTTTGAGTATCAGCAGCAGTTGATCCTGTAACTGCACCTATCTTTGCAACTTCTTTGATCCCGGGAAAACGCCATTTGATTATCTGCCACATTTTGTCTCTCTTATCTAATGGTGCAAATCCACCTACGTTTACATAAATAACATTTGCATTTCCTGCAAAGTCAACTGCCAGTTGTTTGCTTATCAGATAACCTATCAGCAAATCATCTTGTTCGATTTCAGGAACTCTGTTGTCATCTACAACCAGATCGAAAGTTACTACTCTGATTCCTCTGTCTAAAGCCTCTTTGATCTTTGGCATCAATGGATCTGGTCTTCCATGGTCAATTATGATCGCGTCAACTCTCTGGGTGATAAAATTTTCGATCATGGTAACCATTCTTGCCATATCTCCATGAGCGGTTGCTTCTAAAAGTGTTACGCCGAGTTCTCTTGCCATTGATTGAGCACCGGCAAGGTAACGCTCAAAGAAACTACCTTCTCCTACCTCCCTTACCAGAGCTATCCGTACATTTTTGGGATTTTCAAATTTTTTGGGGAGTTGAACCTGGGCGAAGACTGAGATCACTACTAGTGATGTTAAAAGAAACACCAGCACTTTCGAGTTTTTCATGACAATGCACCTCCATAGAGGAATAGATTATGCACATTTGTGCAATAATGCACATTTGTGCAAAACAAGTATAGCATAAATTTTTTCTGATACAACACTGCCTTCTTAATTAACTAAAAAGCTTTAAAATTCTTATTTTGCAGCACTTTCAAGGTATTTTATTTCTGTAATTTATATTCTTTAATTGTTACAAAGACGGCGATGCTTTGAGATAGTAGAAAGGAAAATAAATTTATCATAACATAAATACTTTATGGTTATGATAATATCTATTGTGGTAACATAATTATGTGAACCATGGGGGTAAGATTATGAGGAAATCTGTTTTGTTTTGGCTTGCGATTTTGATAGCCGGGCTTATTTTCGGAAATTACCTGAATCCCTTGCAAAGAAAAGTTATTAACTATGCAATGACCATGGTCGGTGGAGAGTATGGGTGGGGGAGTTACGATCCAGAAAACAGAGTATTTGATTGTTGGAATTTTGCCACGTGGGTTTATCATACCGCATTAGATGAAAATGAAAGAATCGATCACATGATAATTGGTAGAAGTGATCTACTCTGGGTTTATTTCGACAAAGCTGAAGAACTTCTGGCAGGTGATCTTCTTTTTAACGGTGGCGGCCATACAGTTGGGTTCCATGCTGGTATATATAAAGGAAATTACAAGACTATAGAAGCACGTGGAGGAAAATATGGTATAGGTGTTTTTGATATAAGGGGTGAAAACAGGTTTGCTCCTTATGGCCAAACAGGAAACAGGTTTTGTTATTTCTCGCTCTTGGTGAGACTCTGGCTTCATGAAAACCCATCTTTCCCATATGTTTATGTTGAAGAACCACCAAATTATTTTTTCAGAGATGATGGAGTGGATCTCACAATACATTATTATGCTTTGCCTTTTTTGAGTGGATACACTCTTCAGGTAGAGATGCTTGATTACATGACGGATGAAGTTATCTGGAAATCTTCGTATGATTTAGATATTTATTCTTTAGATGAAAATGTTTTGAAAGTACATATACCAACAGATGATGTACAAAATATTTATGTGTATTTTAAAGTCAGAATTTCTTTAGGAACGCGTGATGCTTTTTCTTACGATACAAAAATTCTAAAATTTACTGAGATTATGTGAAGGAGGTGTTTAAAGTGAAAAAGCTTTCTTCAATTTTAGTTTTTGTGGCTATTTGTACCACATTGTTTTCCTGGGCGGGCACAATATACATATGGGATTTTCCAGCCTGGAGTGAAGATGGAGATAACTATGCCTGGTTGAAGAGAATGATGTCTAAATTTTCGGAATCATGCCCAGGCATTGAATTTAAACTTACAGAAATACCATGGAGCGGTGGAGATCAAAAACTGGACCTTGCTGTTGCTTCAAAAAAGTGGCCAGATCTCACCCGAGGCCCTCTTAGAACCCATTATGTAGTACAGGGGGTTCTTCAAAACATCGATGATTATCTCACCGAGGAAGAGAAGATGGATTACTATTCTGAAGCAATCAAAGGGGCAACTTATGAAGGAAAGATGTACGGTTTTCCATTTTATATGACGACAAAGGTAGTTATTGTCAATAAAAAGATTTTTGATGAAATGTCTGTGCAAATACCATCTGTCGAAAACCCATGGACTTTTGACGAATTCTATGAGATTGCAAAAAAGTTGACCTTTGATAGAAACTCAGACGGCAAAATTGATGTATATGGATTCGTTGCGAGTGGTTTTCCAGCACCAGATAATTCCCATTTGTGGCCATTTGTGCTTGGATGGGGAGGAAAATTTGTAGAAGGTCAGGGGAAAGATTTAAGGTCTGCGATTGTGAATGAGGAGAACAAACAATCATTAGAATGGCTTGCAAAGGTTTTTGCAGACTGTGCGCCTCCTTTTATGGCTTCTTATGGTGATGCTGATGCGTATACGTTATTCAGAAGCGGTAAAGCTGCCATTTATGTTACTGGAACGTGGGCAATTCCAGCCCTCATTAATGCTGGTCTCGAAATAGATGTGGTCCCATATCCAGTAAAGAACAAGGGTGATAGTTTCTGGAGTTTTGGCGATGTTTCTTCATATCAAGTATTTGTGCAGAATGATGTGGAGAAATTGAAGGCAGTTATTGAGTTTGCGAAGTATATAACATCTTCTGAACAGCAAAAGGAACTGACGAAATATGGACAATTTCCAACAAAGAAGAGCGCAGGAAATATATATGAAAACGATCCATTGATGTTCAAGGCAAACTTGATATCCCAGCACAATTATGTTTTTCCTCCCCATCCAGCTAAAGAAAAGATAATGGAAGCTATCTCAAGAGAGATTCAGCTTGTTTTGCTTGGAAAAAAAGATGCAAGAAAGGCTCTGGAAGATGCAGATAAGAACGTAACACGGATAATAGAAAGCACAAAGAAGGGGAGATAATATTGCTACGTAGAAAGATCAGTGCTTATTTCTTTGTCGCTCCTGCTACGATTATCTTTATAATTTTTACCTTCGTTCCTGTTGTGATGGCTTTTGTAATGGCGTTCCAGAATGTTGGAATATTTGGTAATGAATGGGTTGGTTTCGAGAATTTCAAAGAAGTTTTTCAGAATAGCGATTTCTGGATTGCCTTGAGAAATACCATGTGGTATGCTTCATTTAATGTTTTAAAGAATATTTCTGTCGCTCTTATGCTTGCTTCACTTCTTGCTCCATTATCAGAAAAAGCTCAAAGCCTTTTTCGAGCAATTTATTATCTTCCAACGGTTACTGCAACAGTGGTCATAGGTATTGTTTGGGGATGGCTTTTAAATTACTCTTTCGGGCCGATAAATACTTTCCTGACCAAGATAGGTGCTGGTCCTGTTCCTTGGCTCGTGGACCCTTCAATGGCTATGTGGTCGATAATTCTAACTGACATGGTTATTGCGCCTGGTTCGGGAGTGATTCTTTATCTTGCGGCAATAAACAATATACCAAAATCACTCTATGAGGCAGCTGAATTAGATGGCGCGTCTGGATTTTATAAATGGTTGAAGATAACAATCCCACTTGTGACTCCCACCACACTCTATCTAACAGTTGTTTATACGATAGCAGCTATAAGTGTTTTTGACAAAATTTATGTACTCACAGGTGGTGGTCCTGGAAATTCGACAATAACTCTGGTTTATCTTATTTACACAACTGCTTTCAGAGATTTCAATTATGGTCTTGCTTCAGCTATCTCCTTAGTATTTTTCTCTATAGCTGTAGTGATATCTATCTTTCAGTTCAAATCTTTGTCGCGTTCTTACGAATGGGAGGGCTGAGATTGAAAAAGATTTTCAAGTTGCTGGCTATTGCACTGGTTTTAGGAATATGGTCTGTATCAACGCTTTTTCCTCTTTACTGGATGGCACAAACATCGCTTACTCCAGAGGAAGATATAAGACAAATTCCCCCTAAGCTCTTTCCTTCAAGACCAACTTTGCAAAATTTCAGGGATTTATTCACATATTCTCAAATCTGGGACTGGTCAGTGAACAGTTTGCTTATAAGCATTTCAATCACAGCTGGTTCAATATTTGTCTGCTCCTTAGCAGCTTATGCCCTGGCAAAAATGAATTTCAAAGGAAAAAGATTGCTGTTTACAGCTATAGTTTCCACAATAATGGTTCCACCCCAGGTAACACTTTTACCGGCGTTTCTCTTGATAAATAAATTTGGATTACTTGATACTCTATGGGCTGTAATAATCCCATCACTTGCGAGCCCTTATACAATCTTTATGATGAGGCAATTTATGTTTTCTATCTCTCAAGACTATATGGACGCTGCGAGAATTGACGGAGCTACAGAGTGGGGAATTTATTGGAGGGTAATATTACCCATGAGTAAACCAGTTATCGCAGCTGCTTCCATTTTTACTTTTATTTCATCCTGGAATGCCTTCCTATGGCCATTAATAGTTTTGAACACGCCCTCAAAATATCCTTTGACAGTTGGACTGGCAACATTGCAGAGACTTGAGATGACGCAGTTCGGTTTGCAGATGGCTGGTTCCATGGTCTCCGCTATACCTATGATTGTTATCTTCTTTGCTTTCCAGAGATATTTTGTGAAGGGATTGATGACAGGTGGCACGAAAGGTTAATCTTTTTCTTGTTTTACTTGTGACAACAACTTTAATGCCCTATCCACTTGGCATATGGGTTGTAAGAGATCAAATAACTTCCATAGAGAAAATTAACAGGGTAATAGAAATAGCGAAAGAAGTGGGAGCAACAAGGATATATGTCCAAGTTGTTGGTAGAGCTGATGCTTATTACAACTCTGAAATTTTGCCGAAAGCCGAAACCCTTTCTGAATGTTCGCCAGATTTCGATCCTCTCAAAGAGATAATAGATTTAGCAAAGATTAGTGGAATAAAAATTTCAGCCTGGATGAATGTTTTCTATGCCTGGCCTTTTGGAAAAAAACCAGTTTCTGAAAAACATGTAGTTAATGTTCATCCTGATTGGATAACTTATGATCAAAATGGAAAAAGTATGCTTGAGTATGCATCCTCACCCGAAATAAACACACCTGGTTTATTCCTGGAGCCAGCGCTTGAAGATGTAAAAAAATTTGTGAGCAATATTGCTGAAGAAATTGCAAAAAATTATGATGTTGATGAGATACATCTTGATTATATTAGATATCCCTACAAAACATTTGGTTATCATCCAGATGCGATGAAGATATATAGAGAGTGGCTAAAAAAGGCTATTCAGGAGAAAAAGTTGACCAATCTTGGGGAAGGTTTCGATCTTTTCAGAATACAACAGGTTTCCGATACTGTTAAGTTAATCTACGAAAAAGTCCATAACTACGGTAAAAAACTGTCTGCTGCTGTCTTTGCTTACTATGAACAAGATGCGATAAGCCAGAGACTTCAGGGGTGGTTGCAATGGTTAGAGGGAGAATATTTGGATTATGCTTGTTTAATGGCTTATGAGAATAACAGAGATACTGTTGAATATTATGTTAAGTACGCTGTAAAAGCGCTTGGAGCAGCTGAGAAAATAAGGGTTGGTCTTGGAGCCTACAAAATGACAGAGAATCCTGAAAAATTATATGAAATAGCAAAAAGTGTTGTAGAAAAATATCGGCCAGATGAGATTTTGATTTTCTCTTTTGAAAATTTGCTTGATGAAAAAGTAAGAAAATATGTGGCGGATATCGCCAGATTGAATTTTTAAAAGGAGGTAGTGAGCATGAAAAAATTTCTGATTGTCCTGGCTCTGGCAGTTTTATTTGTTCCAGTCCTGGCTGATGAACAGCAGGTTGTCGGGGTTTTGATGAGTGATTATACGGCTCGATGGTATGCCGAACTTGGCTTCTCTGGTTCCGACTGGGATTATCTTGGGGAAATGAAACGCATATTCGATTTCGTTAAAGGTCTTGGTTACAGCTGTGTCCCTGTTTTCAACAGAGATCTGGAATTGTATGCCAATCCCGAGGCAGATCCAGTGATCAAATTCGAAAGAATTTTTGATATGAGCAAAATTAAACTCCTTATACTTCCTAACACAAGGCGCATGTCGCCTTTGGAAATTGAAGCTGTGAAAAAATTCATGAGCAATGGTGGCTATGTTTTTGCCTTGGCACAGGCTTCTTTTAGAAACCATAACAATTCTTCCTATGATGTCAGTACTGTATTTGCTCTCGGAGATATTTTCAAAGTTTCGTACAGCGCGTTTGCCTGGAAACCTCCTGTGCATGGCTATATAAAAAAAGTTGCAGATCATCCAATATGGGAAGGGATCGATGAGTTTGTAGCTACTCCAAGGCACTGGGCTATGGTTGTTGAGATTTTGGAAGATGCAGTCGTTCTTGGAGAATGGTACAACGATGATATGGAAACTCCAAGCCACATGCCAGATGTCAATGCTGCGATCATAGAAGGAAAGAATTGTATATACATCGGTGAAGATCTCTTTTTGAGCCCAAACTTTGATGAACCAATGGTTCAGCTGCTCCTTGCAAATATCATTGATTACTTCATGAAAAAGTGAACAAAGGGGGAGAGCAATTCTCCCCTTTGTTTTAAGGAGTGGTGGTTTTATGAAAAGGCGTTTATTGTTAATTTTGCTTAGTTTGTGCTCCTTTAATCTACTTTTTGCCAGCCTGATTGGAAAATTGATCGTAGTTGATCCCGGTCATGGTGGGAAAGAAGATCGCGGTGCCACTGGAACTATTCTTGAAGAAGCAGATATAAATTTAAAAGTTGCAAAATATTTGCGCGAGTTACTTGAAGAATGTGGTGCAACAGTTATCATGACAAGAACTTCTGACAGGACTGTGAGCCTGGCTGAAAGGGCAAATCTTGCAAACAGGGTTGATGCCGATCTTTTTGTGAGTATACATTTCAATTCTATGAAAAATACCCCTAATTCTGATTTTTCCATAGCCTATTATTCAGCATATTCTGCTGATTATGCAAGAAATGTTGCAGATTATCTTATAGAATCTTTCAAAAAATATGTTGGCACTTCGGGTGATGCTGGACCTGGTGATGTTTATTTAATGAGAGAAGTAAAAGTCCCTGCTGTTTTGGGAGAGCCATGTCATGTTTCCAATGAAGAAAGAGAGCAATGGTTAAACGAGGAAGAAAATCTCAAAGCTGTCGCGATAGCTTATAAAGAGGCCATCTGCCGGCTTTTTGACAGTGAGATACCTGAATTAAACCTTGAAGCTGTTGAAGAAATAAACAGTTGGGATTTTAATATAGATTGTTCTCAGAATATAGATAAAGCTTTTGCCTTTTTTGATAAACAACCACTCAACGTAGAGATTCAGCAAGATCGTTTATTTATTTCTGTGCCGGAGAATATCTCACCAGGAAAATATTTCTTAACAGTATATGCAATTGGAAAGAATGGTGTTTATTCGAAAAAATATACAAAATGGATACAATTCAATCCGCCTGTTGATTCAGTCAAGATTGAAATCTTTCCAGATAGAGCGCCTGCAATTGCTGGTAGTTATTATAAAATAGATCTGATTCCTTATGCAAGAAGGCATTGCGTAGATAAAGAACCATTATCTGTAAAAGTGAGTGATGGTTTTATCACAAAAAGTGGAAATTCCCTGATAATTCCGTACATGGGGATAGATGAAGTGTGTATCACTGTTTCTTACGAAGCCACTGAATTAACTGTACCATTGCTTTTTTCCGGTGACACCTGGGTAGAAGTTGTTTCTATTTATAGCGATGATGGGACATTTCTTGGAATAATTGAAAATACTGGCGAACCAGTAACTATTTCATACGACGGTTATGAGAGGGTTATATACAACCAGACACCGGTAAAACCGGTGAGCTTCAAAAGTATTCGGGTTAACAGAACACTTGAAGGATTTTTGAAAGGCAAAAAAATAATAATAGCTGCATCAGAGCGGAAAGAGAGTTTTGAGAAGATAGCTCAAATCCTACAAAATTATGGATGTGATGCAGAGATTGTAATAGTTCAAAGCAAAAGAGACGAGATAAATCTCATGAGGAGAGCTTCTTCTGTTGATTTCATATTTCTGATAAGCCTCAATATAAATCTAAAACCGAGATATGAAACTTTCTTTCTATCAGATGAGAAAGAGTTAGACAGAGCAATTGAGTTACTTAAAAAAGCAGGAGGTATTGGATGAAAAAAACACTTTTCTTAATGGTATTTCTGTCCCTGTCGATATATGCGTTTTCAAAACATCCGTTTTTGAATCATGAAGGATTTGTCGTAATTTTAAGTGATCTTCATTTTCCTTTTGCAAAAGAAAAGGTCGAGTTTCTGATAGATCAAGTTTGCGAAATTAAGCCAGGGGCGGTTTTTATCCTCGGTGATTTGACAGAGATGGGGTCTGATTATGAGTTTTCTGAACTGGATAAGATCATATCCAGATTGAACAGTTATGAAATAGACGTTTATGAAACGCCTGGAAATCATGATACAAGATGGTCACCGAGAAACAGAAAAGGCGAGAGTGGTTTTAAGGGATTTTGTATTGATGCTGGACCTTTTGAATTTCTCGGTGTAGATACATCGATGTACTTTGAGCACCATGGTCATATAGGAATTCTTCAATTGCAGTGGATCGAGACGAGACTCAAACAAAGTGAAAAGCCGGTTGTGATAATGGCCCATCATCCTTTTGGCGGGCCAGCTAATTTTACAGATGATGGCTGGAAATTGATGAACTTGATAAATGATTCAAATGTCCCAGTTGTTTTAGTTGGTCATGGGCACAGCTATGATATTAAGGGTATGTACAATGGTGCCTGGTTTCAGATGGTTGGTGCAGCTAAGGATGGTTGGTACACGGTTTTAAGCTGGGAAGATGGCGAAATATTTTTATGGGCTTTGAATACTGATGGTGTTTGCAATCTTATAAGGCAAATTCCTGCAGGAAAAGAAAGAAGATACTCTCAGATTTTGAAGGTTAATCTGAGAAAGATTGGTGAAAAAGGGGTTTCATTATATTTTGAAACAGAAGGCATAAAACAGATAACTCTCACAATTAACAATTCAATTTTTAAGAAGTTTTCAGATTTCGAAAAGCGGCTCGAAGTACCTGTTGAGTTGCACAATGATGCTTGTATATTTGCAAAGATTCTTGCTGAAGGCGTTGATGGTTTTACTGAACGCTATATCTTCTCTGATTTTGATTCATCAAAGTTGCTATGGAAATTTCAGGCTTCAGACGGAGTTTTCTCAAATCCTGTTTGCTCAGATGGCAAAATATGTTTTGCAGATTTATCAGGCACAGTTTATGTACTCGATGACTATGGTAAATTGTTGTGGAAGAAAAAATTTTCAGGTCCTTTTGTTTCAAATGTTGTTGTAAGGGGTAGAAAACTTATTTTTGGAGATTTAATGGGAAATCTTGCGGCATATGATCTTGAGACTTTTGATGAAATATGGTCCATGAATTTTGATTGTCCGGTTTTTTCTATATCATCCGGGCAAAAAAATATAGCTGTTGGAAGTGGTGAAAATCTGTATCTTGTAGATCCAGATTGTGGAAGAATAATTTATAAATTCTACATGTATGGTACAGTGCAATCACCAGCAAGATTTGTATCCCCTTATTTTCTGCAAACATCGTGGGGAGGTGTCCTTTCGATTATTGATGAGAACGGAAAATTGGTCAAGAACTTTGCAGTTGGAGCTGGATATGAAACAGCTGCCCCATGCACACCGGAATTGTTCGATGACTGGATTGTTTTCACAAATACATCAGGTGCTTTACATGGGCAAAATATTTCAATGAAAACAAAAAGATGGAGAAAATCTTCCCTGGGAGCTGGATATTCTTCTGTGGAAAAAGACAACTCTGGAAATGCGTATGTTTCAAACATAAATGGTACGATCTATAAATTCAATCCTGTAGATGGGGAAATTCTGTGGAAATCAAATGTAAACGGACAAATCTATGATTCATCTCCCAGGATTGTGGGAGAAGAAATGTTGGTCGTTTGCACGATTGACGGTAATATTTTCTTTCTTGATCTGGAAAAGGGAGAGGTTCTGGAAAAGCTTTATCTTGGACCCGGGTTTATATTTTCAAAGGCTTATCCGTATAAATCTGGGGTTCTGGTAGCCTCTATGAATGGAACAATTGCTTTTATCGATTTATCCAAATAAGAAGGGAGCCTGTAAGGCTCCCTTAAAAGATATTTTCTATCTTGCCTTCGTAGAAAGTTTTTAATATTTGTTGATAGTTTTTCCCAATTTTGGCAAGGTAGTTGGCTCCGTACTGACTCATTCCAACACCGTGGCCATTTCCTCCACCATAAAAAGTAACTTGTTTTATTTTTCCATTTTCTCTATCAATGTCAAATACAAAGTATCCACTTGGCAGTATAGAATAATTACTGTAAGTAGAACCATCATGCCGTTCAATGATTATATCCCTGTTAAAGCCTGTGAGACTTTTGGTCGGGCGTATAATGAATCTGATGTTGTATTCCTTGTCTATTTCATAAATTCCATTCTCCGATACTATCCTGAGCGTCATAACTATTCCACCTTCTCCTCTTCTGACAATTTTTAAATCTTTGAGTTCCCCAATAGAAAAGTTAGCATTATTAATATCTACAGGAATCCCCTGCAGAGTTCTTATTGCATCTACCCCTAAAAGCTGGTCAGCTTTTTCTCTCGCAATCAAACCCTTGCTGATGACATTTTCAAGTTCTTCACGTGTCATGGTTACTTTCCATCTGAACCATGGGGACTCTCTGTCGTAAAAATCACATAGTTCTTTTTCAATGCCCCAGAAAGCTCTGAAAAATTTATTCCAGAATTCCTCATTTTTGTTTTCAACTAAGAGTTTTCCAAATTGTGGTTTTGACCTGAGATAAGGTATAACCGCACCTGGAAAATTGCCCTGTTCATCACTCCATACTTCCTCATTGTTTGATGTAAAACCACATGATGTTGAAAAGTAAACCACTGTTTCTACGGGATATCCATTTACAAACATAATTTGCCCCTGTGTTTCTTCAACAGCTTTTTCAACGATTTCGGAAATTTCTTTGTTGTTAAAAACCTGGCTTTTCGTACTATCGTCGCAGTGGGCCCCATAGAAATTATCCTTAGGACCTTTTAGAACATCAGCGATGGCGCGACTTCTTGCAAGAACTGCCTGTGCTTTTATAGCTTCTTTTTCAAACCAACCTGGTACTTCACTTGGTACAACGTATTTCACGTAGTTTTCGATGTCTAATTCGTTTATAAGTATTATCCCCTTATCGATCATTTTTACTAAGATGGTGTCTTCATAAACGGGTGTTCCATAGGAGCGCTTTGCCGAAAGAACCTTGATCATTCCCTTAATTGTTATTGAATCTGAGTTGATCTGTGTATCATTCATTAACAATCCGTTTGCTCCCGGTTTGATTATTACCACGGATCCTTTTTCAAAAGATTGGGCTTCGATAGATGTTTCACTTAAACACTCGATTTTCACCTCGTTAAAAACATAACCTTTTGTTGTTCCCGCATTGTCTAATTCATTGCTCAATAAAACACTTATTCTTGCTGGAAAAGTGGTTGCAAATAGAAAAACGGAGACAATCAAAAAGAAAGAAGTTAGTACTTTCATACGATCACCTCCATATAGTTATCATATCATAAATACAATTTTGATATGACGAAAATGGCTTATGTTTGAAAGCTATCGATGGGTTTTTTCGATGGTTAAAAAGAAGATAAACACCCCTGCATATATGAGAATATCTCCAGGGCTTATGAGAAATTTTCTGGCCCATGGAAGGATAATGGGTATCCAATCTCCAAGGATAAGTTTTTCAGAAAAAGAATAAACAAATGTGTGTTTCACTGTCAGGTCGAGTTCAAGCATTCTGGCAAAAGGTTCATAAACGGGCATTTTTCCATTGTTGAAAAGTATCACGAGCGCATTCATAGCTGAACCAGCTGCCATGAATTTAAAACCGTTGATTTTCCAGTTTAACATCATTGCAGTAAAAAGTAATCCATAAGAGATAGCCATCAAGAGGCCTCTTTGTTGAAAAGGGAGTATTTGTATAATAAAGGGCACGGGAAACAAATAAATCGCTTTGATTTCGAGTTTGTCAAGATGGAAAATTCTTTTTTTCAGAATGAGGGAAAGTAAGAGTGCTATTATGAAAACATCCAGTATCAATTTATATTTCTCCTAAAATAGTGTTGTCGATCAGGCGAGCTTTCCCAACCCAGGCCGCAATGGCAACAACGACTTTTCCTTCGATTTTTTCAACAGGTTCAAGGGTTTCCTCACTAACTATTTCTACGTAATCTATTTTTATTTTATCGAAGGAAGACAGATACTGTACTATTTTTTCTTTCATTCTTTCGGTATTTTTTTCGCCAGACCTGTATAGATTTTCCGCAATTTTCAGGGATCTGTTCAATGCAAGCGCCTGGTTCCTTTCTTCAGTTGATAGATAAATATTTCTTGAACTCATTGCAAGGCCATCTGGCTCTCTCACAATCGGGCATTCTATTACTTCTACGTCCATGTTCAAATCCCTGACCATTCTTCTTATTACACGAAACTGTTGTGCATCTTTCTGGCCAAAATATGCACGGTTGGGTTTCACTATGTTGAACAACTTGGTTACAACTGTGCAGACACCTCTGAAATGCCCTGGTCTTGATCTGCCACATAAGTGTCTTGAAAGTTTCTCTTCATTGATGTAGGTAGAATAATCTTTTGGATACATTTGTTCAATTTCGGGAATAAAAACATAATCAACATCTTCTTTTTCGAGAAGAGACGCATCACGATTTAAATTTCTTGGGTAAGAATTATAGTCCTCATTCGGACCAAATTGCGTTGGATTGACAAATATGCTGACAACAGTTATATCATTCTCTTTTTTTGAACGTCTGACCAGGGAAAGATGTCCTTCATGCAGATAGCCCATTGTTGGAACAAAGCCTATTGTTTTTTCTTTTCTCAACTCTCTACATATCTTTTTCATTTCGTCTATGTTTTTGACAACTACCATTATTTCACCTCGCTATAAAAACTGGCGGAGGCGGTGGGACTCGAACCCACAAGGGCTTAAAAGCCCACCGATTTTCGAGACCGGCTCCTTAGCCAATTCGGACACGCCTCCGCTTTATTTTCATTATACCAACAGGTGTTCAAAAATCAATTAAAGAACCTGTTCGTACTTTTACAGTGTAGTTTCTTTCTGCACCGAAATGCCTTTTTGCATATTCCCGCACAATTTTCTTGGCCAGCTCTTCCTGATTAATATTTTTGATATCCGAATATTTTGTTATGCATATCACACCATTTCCAAGTTCTATCAGGGCAAAATCTTCTTCAAGACTATCAAGCCAGATCAACGTTGCAAGGTGTTTTGAAAAGTTTTTTATGAATGAAAGCTCTCCAAGCAAACTGGTTTCAGAAAAATCAGCGCCTTTCTCTGTGAGCGTGTTGATGGTGCTTTCTCCATGCAAAGCTATCAGAGCTGTGAGA
Organism: Pseudothermotoga lettingae TMO; assembly: GCF_000017865.1. Lineage (GTDB taxonomy): Bacteria > Thermotogota > Thermotogae > Thermotogales > DSM-5069 > Pseudothermotoga_B > Pseudothermotoga_B elfii. The sequence goes on along the minus strand of NC_009828.1, from coordinate 1,728,647 downwards.
GATGGAAATTCATTTTCATTCTCAACTGTATAAGCTGCCACATTGATATTCCCAAAGTATTCGTTATTTCCGATTTTTAGAGTTATTGACAGATCTTTTTCCAGATTCTGTATTGTCTCATAAAGTTTCATGGCTTCCTGACTGTCATGAAAATAATCTATTGTAAAATCATCGATATGTCTCATTTTTCACCTCATCCATACCTTTTAAGGAATAGTTCATAAAGTTTCTTGTTTTCTCTCACAATTTCTAAAGCGAACTTTGCATGGTCTTTTGCATAACCATTCCCGATAATCATATCCACATCTTTGCCTATACCTTCAGCTCCAAGAGCTGCTTTTGTGAAACTGGTTGCCATAGAGAAAAAGTAAACCTTACCGCGTTCTTTACAACACATCACAGAAGCCATTTCCGTGTCAGGAACATTCACAACGTTTATAACAACGTCTGCAAGTTCACCGCCGTTCATTTCCATGAATTTTTTGTAGGTTCCAACTGCATCCTGAGCATCTGAGACCATTACTCTGTCAACTATTTTTAGATTTTTAAGCTCAGCTACAGATTTTTCTGAATGAACCAGGCCAATAACCTTGCCAGTCGGCCCGGCATATTTCTTTGCTACGTAACAGCAAAGTACACCAGATTTTCCCGCAGCACCAGTTACTAAAACAGTATCTCCAGGCGAAACAAGTCTTGCGGTTTGTATCGGAGCACCAGCTACGTCTAAGATAGCCAGTGCCACTGATTCTGGCATATCTTCAGGTAATTTTGCAAAAACCCCCGTTTCAAACAATATGGCTTCAGCTTCAACATCAACCTGTTCTTTGTCAAGGTGAACTTTTGTGATTTTTTTCAAATTCAGAGGCGTCAAACTCAATGAAACGAGTGTTGCTATCTTATCACCTTCATTTGCATCTATTTTCAGGTCTTTTCCAATTTTTTTGATTTTCCCTATCAGCATTCCCCCAGAACCTGTTATTGGGTTGTGCATCTTACCACGTTCTTTAACTATTTGCATAATTTTCTCAGCTACTTTTGATTCATCTTTCCCAGCTTCATTTTTAATTTGTGTAAAAGATGCAGCATCTATGTTCAGTTTTATGACATCTATCAAAATTTCGTTGTCATATATCTTCGAAGTATCGTTGTCAATTTTCCAGGCAGGTTGAGGTAATTTACCCTTTGGTTCTATAACTCTATGAAGTCCGAATGGATCTCCGCGCACAAAGTCACCTCCAGATGAAAAAGGGGCTCAGCAGCCCCCTTTTAATTACAGTCCTTCTCTTTGAAGTTCTCTTGCAATTTCCTGTTCAGCCCAGGATAAACCTTCATCTATTGTTTTCTTTCCGTACAGAACGTCGTTAACCATGTTTCCGACTATGGTCCTTATCTCTGCCCAGACACCAAGTTGTGGATCAAAAACACCATTGGGTAATTGTTTCAAAGGAACCTCCGCATCTGGATTTTCTGCAAGGAATTTCTTCCACAAATCGGTTTCTGTTGCACTTTTTCTGACAGGTAGGTATCCTGTCTTTGTCGCCCAGTATGCCGTTATATCTGGAGAAATTAAAAATTTCATGAATTCCCATGCAGCTTTCTTTTCTTCATCTTTTGCCGTACTGAACATGATTAAATCAGTTCCTGCAAACAGTGCATTTTGTGTTTTCCAAACCGGGAGCGGTGCCCAACTCCAGCCGTGTTTTCCTTGAGAAGCGCTCGCAACATAGGGTTTACTGGCTACTGTTTCTATAAACATCGCTATTTTTCCTTCGCCGAAAGGACCGTCTAAGTAACCTCCCTGTACAAATGCGTATTTGTCTTTCAAATCTAACAGGAATTGAAGAACTTCTCTTGATTCGGAGCTGTTGATAGTTACTTTCCATTTTCCATTCTCATCTTTTGCAAGAATGTCACCGCCGTTCAACGCGAGAAACACCTCAAAATGATCCACCGTTGAGCGGAATGCGAATCCATATTGGTCTATCGTACCATCGCCGTCAAAATCTTCAGTCATGAGTATGGCTGCTTTTTTCAGCTCTCCAATTGTCTCCGGGATGTTCAAACCGGCAAGTGTTAGTGCATCTGTATTGACATACATAACATAGATGCTTTTGTTGAACGGAACTGCGTAAACGGTTTTGTCCCAAGTGCAGTTCATTCTCATTGGCTCCCAAATGTCCTGCCACTCGGTTGAACTTAGACCTATTTTTGGATCAGTGAGGAAATCATTGAGTGGCTGAACTATCCCAGAATAGATCAGTTTTGCTGTCCAGTTTGAATATGCTTGCGAGATTGTTGGGAGACCTCCCGCCTGTGCTGCAGCGAGTAGTTTCTGCTGTAATGTACTGTAGTTTCCTATATAAACCGCTTCAACTTCGATATCTGGATGTTGCTGATTGAAAAAGTCAACGATTTCCTGCAAAGTTTTGCCATGTCCTCCGCCCATAGCATGCCAAAAAGTCACCTTAACTTTTGCAAAACCCAGAGTGATTACCAGAACAAGCAAAGTCACCAGAAAAAGTTTTTTCATAACTACACCTCCCCTGTTGAATGATACAGTTTTGATTTTATCACCTCATTGTAAAAATTCTTTATTTTTCGACGTAAATCTAATAGATCGGAATCATTCACTATGACCAGATCTGTTTCAACAATGTCGTGCTGAGCCATTAAACGTTCTCGAATTTCCTCTTCATTCATTCCTTTTTCCCTAAGGCGATGTATTATTTTATCTTCTGGTGATTTTATTAAAATCACTATATCGCATATTTTATCCAGTTTGAGTCTGTGTAAAATAGCTGCGTCTATAACGATCAAGCCATCTGATGATTCTACTTGTTTTTCAACTTCAATACGTATTAATGGATGAACTATTTTCTCTAAGGAGGAAAGTTTGTTCAGATCTGAAAACACTACGCGGGCAAGTTTTTTCCTATCTATTTGGTTTTTCAGAAAGATTGATTCTCCAAAGATCTTTTTTAGGGAATCTTTCACTTTCTCGTTCGAAAGTACAGAGTGTCCAATCAGATCAACGTTTATTACTTTTGCGCCAAATTCTTTTAAAATAGATGCAACTGTACTTTTTCCAGACCCCATTTTGCCTGTCAGACCTACTACGAATTTCAATACAATTTTTCTCCTTTTTCTGAGAGCAATGTTTCAAAATTTCTGTATTCTTCAAGCGTTAAAACCACAACAGCTATTTCATCTTTTGCCTGCTGATAAAGTTTTGAAAGTTTCTCAGCAATCTTTTCACTTTCCTTGACTACAACAACGTAAATATCGTCGCCGAAAGGGCTCTCTTTCAAAAAATAGATCATGGACGGATCGAAGATCTTTACTATGTAATCTTTCAATCTATCACAACCTTTTTGGAAGGTTCTGCAAATTCTGTTTCTTCGTAATTCTTCCTACCCATCAGGGAATATGTTATTTTCTTGCTGAGCTCAACACCCGGTTGGTCATAAGGGTTAATATTCAAAAGGTTACCCATCAGTGCTGTTGTAAACTCAAAATACATGAAAAATTGCCCCATATCGTAAGCGTTTATAGTCGGAAACACAACCCTCATGCTTGGACGACCATTGTTAGCAAGCGCTCTTTCTGTGCCAGTTAACTCACTTTTCAGGAGCGTTGAGAGAGTTTTACCGCTGAGATAGGAGATATCGTCATCTTTATGAGTAGATGGTATTAATATATCACGCTCGTGTTTTTCAACTTCTAAAAAGATTATTGTTTTGTCATCAGGGCCCTCGTTGTAAAGTTGCAATTGTGAATGTTGATCTACCGCGCCGAGCGCTTTTACTGGTGTTAATCCTTCATTGACAACCTCCCCTGTCAGGGAATATTTCTTTCCAAGACTTTCAGCCCAGAGCTGTCTGAACCAATCGGCAAGTGAGTATAATTTATTTGAATATGGCATCATAACTGTGATGTTTCTACCTTTTTTCTTGTTTAAATAGTGACACGCGGCTATCATAGCGGCAGGATTTTTTTCAACATTTATGTCTGCACATTTGAGATATGCATCTTTTGCACCATCAAGCAGAGCTTTGATATCTACGCCACATGCCATTGCTGGCAAAAGCCCGACAGGAGAAAGGACACTGAATCTTCCTCCTAAATTTTCAGGGATATCAAGTGTTCGAATTTTCTCCTGATTCGCTACGCGTCTTAAAAAACCTTTTGTGGGGTCTGTTGTGAAAATTAAGTGTTCGGTAGTATTTATTCCTCGCAATTGCAAAAGCGATCTGATTATTTGATAATGTGCAAGACATTCAGCAGTTGAACCAGATTTTGATACTATATTGAAAAGAGTCTTGCGGGGATCAATTTCATCGAGAATAGCAGCAGATTGGTCTGGATCAACGTTTTCAAGAAAAAAGATCTTCAAATAGCCGTTTCTTTCTTGTTTTGAAAGATGATTCCAATTAAGTGGTGTGAGTGCATTTGCAAGAGCTACTGCTCCAAGGTTCGAACCACCAATTCCAACTACCACAAGGCTGTCGAAAGAAAGAACCCATTGCCTGATGTCTTCAATCGAATCTATATGACTCCTGTCAAAAACAACGCTGACAAATGCTGGTCGATTCTTAACAACTCTATCTACGGATTTTGATATGATTTGTTTTACAGAGTTGAATTCTTCTTCATTTATTCCTCCTTTTGTATTTGGCTCGAACATAAAACTGAAATCGAAACGGAGCATTTCTACTCCCCCTCAGTAAGAGATAACAGTTCTGATGAGGTAATCTCTGAGTCTTTCTCTTGGATTCAAGTATGTTAATTCAACTAAGAAGCATGTTCCCGCAACCTCGCCACCGAGTTTTTTCACAAGCTGTGCTATTGCATTTGCTGTACCACCTGTCGCAAGAACGTCATCAACAAGCAGGATTTTCTCTCCTTTATCTATTGCATCAGAATGAATTTGAAGCTTGGCTGTCCCATACTCGAGATCATATTCAATTGATGTTGTTTCGTAAGGCAATTTTCCAGGTTTTCTAACCGGAATAAAGCCTTTGTGAAGTTTGTAAGCAAGAGCAGAACCAAAAATAAATCCCCTTGCTTCTGGAGCAACAATTAAATCGAAATCGATATCAGACACAGTTTCTGCCATTTTATCTATAGCTGCCTGGAAAGCCTGAGGGTTTTTCAAGAGGGGAGTAACATCTCTAAAAATAATTCCTTCAAATGGAAAATCAGGAATATCTCTGATGAATTTTCTCAAATCCATCTGTCCACCATCCTTTTCGGAAGAATCGCACAGGTACATTTTATCAAACGTGAAGGCTGTTTTCAATATCTGGAAAGTTGAAAACAAAATCGCGCGGATAAACCCGCGCGTTCATGCTGTTGCTTTTTGAACTTTGCCTGCCTTGAGACATCTGGTACAGACTCTCATAGTCCTGACAGTTCCATCTTCGGTAATCACACGAATTTTCTGAAGGTTCGGTCTGAACATTCTTCGAGTGTGTCTATTGGAGTGACTGACGTTTTTGCCAGCTACAGGTCCTTTTCCACATATTTCACATCTTTTTGCCATCTCTCATACCCCTTTCTCAAACCGCTTAATAATATTACCAGATCGGTAGTGCAATTTCAAGGTTACATCTTTTCAGAAGGCAGCTATTCTGGTATCGTATTTATGAGGTGAAGGCACTGAATCTCAATGAAGTATATCTGTTTCTCTTAGACATGGATGGAACATTTTACATTGGAGATAAACTTGTAACAGGCGCGCTGGATTTTCTTCATGTGGTAAGAAAGCAAAAAAAGAGGGTTATGTTTTTAACAAATAATTCTTCAAAGAACAATTTTGATTATGTAGAAAAACTGAAAAAACTTGGGGTCGATGTAACTCCTGAAGATATCTTTACCTCCGGTGAGGCTACGGCTCTTTTCCTTGAGGAAAGATTTGGTCATGTGGATCTTTTTACAATAGGTACTGAATCACTTGTAAAAACACTGGAGAGTTACGGACATAAAAATACTGAGCAAAACCCACAATTAGTGGTGCTTGGATATGATACAGAGATCAACTATCGTAAGCTTTCTCTCGGGTGTTTGTTTTTAAGAAAGGGCCTGAAATACATAGCAACTCATCTGGATGTAAATTGCCCGTCATTGCATGGGCCAGTACCTGATGCGGGTTCTTTTATGGCATTGATAGAAAAATCCACTTTGAGGAAACCTGATTATATCGTTGGAAAGCCGAACCCTCTGATGCTAAAAATGATTGTCAGGAAAACCGGCGTATCTCCTGATAAGATAGCGATGGTTGGTGACAGGCTCTATACCGATATGGAATTTGCCTACAATTCAGGTGTTTTTTCAATACTTGTTTTATCTGGTGAGACGACCTTGCATGATCTGAAATCTGTTGCAAGAAAACCAGATCTTATAGTGGAAAATATAGGTCAACTCGCCAAAATGATTGAAAGTGGGTATCACGTTTGAATGTAAAATACAGTTTGAGAACTAAGAGAACGGAAGAACTTGTGAATCTTGCTCAAAGCGGGCTTAAAGAAGCCTTAGACCTTTTGGTAGAGAAATTCTATCCTATGGTTGTAAAAATTTCCTCAAAATATTATGCGCCCTGGGCAGAGTTTCAAGATCTGGTTCAAAACGGTCTGGTTGGTTTGATCAAGGCAGTTTATTATTACCAGTCTGATAAAGGAGGATTCACTTCTTTTGCCTGGACAAGTGTAGAATCGGAGTTGAAGTCCTTTCTCACCTTTCTTAACCGGAGGAAGAACAGAATGTTGACAGATGCTTTGAGCGTCGATTCCATAACTGATGAAGAATCTGATGAAACCGGTTATTCTTTCGAAGACGCAGGGACTTCAACAGTGCGCCAAGCTGTCTTAGAAATAGTTATGGAAAAAGTAAACGGGCATCTTACCGATCTGGAACAGGGGATAATCAGTATGTGGATAAATGGATCGAGTTATGAACAAATAGAGCAGGAATTGAATGTGAACTTTAAGAAAGTCGATAATACTGTACAGAAATTTAAGAGAATAGTCAAAACAAAGATAGACCCACTTCTTATAACTATCTTTTTTCAAAATTAGTATCTATTCCACGTTTTTCTCAATTCTTTGAGCTTTTCCAGAACGCCGTACTCTCTCAATTCTTCAGCTAATTGGTTATCATTTATATTTTCAGCATACAGGTCAATTGCTTCGATAGTTTCTTTCAAGGCAAGATGACAAACTATGAGCATTGCTTTGACCGTACTGTCGTCTCTGTTAAGCTGTAAGGCTCTGGTTAAGATAAGTTTCGCACTGTCATATCTTTCAAGATTCAATAAAGTGCAGGCCATATTTGTATATGCAGGCAGAAAATTCTTGTCCATTTCGATAGCTTTCTGATAACATTCTATAGCCCTGGCATTTTTTTCTTGTTTTCTGTAAACATTTCCAAGGTTATTCCACACTTCCGGTGTTTGCTGAATTTCTAAACATTTTTTATAAAGAAACTCAGCTTTTGATAAATCGCCGGATTGCGACGCTGTGTAGGCTTCCTGAAAAATCTTCTCAATTTTCATTCCACCATTCCTCTTGTGTAATATATAGTGTCTGAATAAACCTCCTGGCCAATTTTTACCTCGACAGCAACCGGGACAATATCCGATGGGATAGGCCTTGTGCGCTTGAAAGATATGGACCAGACAGGCTGCCATATTTCTCTTTCGGAATTTACTGGTCCAAAGCCTCCAGATAGCAATTCTAAATCCGTTACCTGCGAACGGGAAAAAAGTTTAATGTTTTTTCCTCTAAGTGTTACGAGATCTGTTCTTTTCCATTCTTTTGGAGTATTATCGAATAATACGCCATAGAGGGAACCTCTTTTTATTTTCGGAAGAAGATCGCTGAAAAATTCTGAGGTAGCTTTCAACCATTCAAGTTTCAGATAATTTGCCGAGATGTTGAAAAAAACTGGTCCTCCACCTTCACGAACCTGAATTAATTGTCGAATAAACGGCAGCGGTTCACCAGATATATTTTCAACTCTGATTGAAAGATCGATATATTCTTCGCTAAGACTCAGATTATCTACTTTGACTATTACTGGCTCCTGAGATTTCATCAATCGGACTGACACACTATGGGATTTCCAATCCATTAGCATAAGGTATGGATAATGGTACTCGAAAAGAACGGTATTACCTGTCGGAGTAAACAGGTCGTGCAAACCATCGTCTTTCACTATCGAGAGTGTGCCGTTTTTTGTAATAATTACAGGTTCACCTGATAAACTGATTTCAAAATTCCAAGCATTGTAGGAAGGATATGTTTTTATTACATTCATCGAATAATCAAGAAGAATAAGCTGATTTGCAAATGTGTCAAGTATCCATATCCCGTTTGGAGTTATCTCGATATCTCCAATTATATGAAAGCCTTCAGGGTTAAAAAATGTAATTTTTCCACCGTCGCACGTGAAGATTCTATCAACATCTGCTCCCCATAGTCTGTTGACTCTATCAAATCCTGCAAGGATGGGGTTAATAAATCCATCACCTATGACTTTCTCAGAGAGGTTTTGAAGATCGTACTCGATCAGTTTTCCATCTCCCGATATATATACGTGAGATTCAGGAAAAGCAGCGATGCTCCGAGGGGAGATACTTATTTTGTAGATTTGGTACTTACCTTCTTCGTATCTTATCAACCTTTTATTTGCTTCATCGGCTATAAGTAAGGAATTTTCATAGAAAGCCACGGCATTCGGTGTGTAGAAGTATTCTACTCCTCTGGTAAAACCAGGAACTGTTAAGATCTCATCAAATACTGTTGGCGTTGAGAATTTTATGGGGTTTGAAAGCACCTCGATTTCTTTTATTAAAGAAAGTACCTCAGCTTTTCCAGGACTTACTACAAGAACTGTTTTGAGATTTTCCTGTGCTTTTTCAACTGCCCTGGTATCTATATCGATTTTTGAAGTGAAAAACCAGAACTCAGGTATGTCAGCAACATATATCAGACCAGAAAGAGCCTGCTCCATGAGATTTCTCGCGTTTGAAACATCTCCCTGATACCAGTGCAATAAAGCCTGTGAGAACAGCTCTCGAGCTTGTTCTTCATTAACTATAGGATAGATCAACACGCAGTGCAATACAAAAAGCAGAAAAAGTAATTTTCTCAAGCTTACCCCCTCTTTTTAATTATTTTTATCAAGTCAGTTTTTCTTTCCGATTTGTTGACCAATCTTTCGATATTTTCCGAGTGTCTTAACGTTGATAAGGTTGAGAGCAACAAAAACAACACTCCGTAGTCTTTGTTAAAGAAGAAAGCAACAAACGAAGCTGCGTACATACCTACTATCGAAGCCAGTGAAACATATTTTGTTAAAAGAGTTATGCTGATCCAGGTTGCGAGGAAAGTAAAGCCACAAATCGGGCAAAGTGCAAAAAATACCCCTGTGGTACTTGCAACACCTTTTCCGCCTTTGAACCTCAGGAAAACTGGAAAATCATGGCCAAGGACAGCAAAAATGGAAGATATTCCTGTATAATGAATATCTTTAAAAATCAGAGAAAAAACAAGTACAGGCACAAAGGCTTTAACGCCATCAAGAACCATACAAATAAAGCCGATAACAGGGCCGGCAGCCCTGAGAGCATTTGTGCCACCAACATTCCCACTACCGGTTCTTCTGATGTCGATTTTTCTCAATTTCGGTAGAAGATAACTGAATGGTATTGCTCCGCAAAAATAGGAAATCAGTCCAATAAGTATATAATTCATAATCATCTCCTACTTTTGAATTCTATCACCAATGGTGTTCCAGTAAATTGATCTACCCTCTCTCTTATAAATCTTTGTAATGTTTTCTCTGTTTGATAGTCGGTGAGCTCTTTTTTATTAACCATGATAACAAATTTCGGTGGCTTTATCTTTATTTGCTTTATGGAATAAATCCTCAAATTTTTTCTGCTAAGGGCAGGCGAAAGCAATGGAAGTTGTGATGCAAGCTTACTCAAGAGTTGTTGAGGAACTTTTCGGCAGTAAGATTCGTACGCCTCATCTATAGCATTGAAAAGTTTTTCCAGGCCACTTTTTTTGACAGCACTGGTAAAAACTATTCGACAGAAATTAATGAATGGCATCTCAGTGAAAAGCGCTGCCTCATAGTCTTTTTTACGTACGTTTACAAGATCAAATTTATTAATCACACAAACCATGGCTCTACCACTGCTGAGTATCAAATCAGCAATTCTTTTATCCTGCCTGGTAACGCCTTCGGTTGCATCTATAACAAGCAAAACAACATCAGCAGATTGTATGGTATCAATCGTTCTGCTTATACTGAATTGCTCGATTGTTTTTCTTTCTATTCTGCTCTTTCTCCTCATGCCAGCTGTGTCAACAAGTATGTACTTTTTGCCATTAATTTCGATCATTTCATCCACAGGATCTCTCGTTGTGCCGGGTACAGGAGTAACAGTGGCTCTGTCCATATTCAGAAGAGCGTTGAAAAGTGATGATTTTCCAACGTTAGGTTTTCCAACAATCGCGATCTTCGGTGAAGATTCTTTAAAAAGCATTGATTTCTCGCCAGATTCTCTCAGCAGATTTGTAATTTTATCAAGTAATTCGTCTATGTTGTTGCCATGTTGAGCAGAAACAGGAATATATTCGGCAAAACCGAGTTTCATTATATCAGGAAGGTTTTTTTCAACCACGGACATATTTTCAGACTTGTTAATTACCATAAGAACTTTCTTGGCGATTTTTCTCAATTGTTGAGCAACATATTCATCTTCTGATGTAATGCCGCTTCTTCCATCCACAACGAATAAAATGAGATCTGCTTTTCGAAATGCCTCGAAGGCTTTATCACGCATTGCAAGGAGAACGGGATCTCGGGTTGATTCAAATACTCCACACGTGTCGTACAGAAGGAAAGAGGTCTCGTTGTAAACAACGAGACCTTTTATAATATCACGAGTAACACCTTCTATCTTTTCTGTTATTGCCTTTCTGCGTCCGATAAGTCTGTTAAAAAGCGTTGATTTTCCGACATTCGCCCTTCCAGCTATAACAACTGTTGCCATATTAACTCTTCATCCTGTCACCGAGCGTTCTTTTTACTGTTGATTCATCAATTTTGCTTTTATATTCTTCGTAAGCCTTTTTCTCCTCGAGTTTTTTCTGACTCACCAGAAGCTTCCTTCGCTCGGGTATAAGCCTCAAAACAAGTACTTCTACTTCGTCTCCCTCTTTTAAAGATTCATCTGCGTGACTCGCAGGCATTAATCCATCGATAGAGAAATCCTTCAATTCTATTATAAAGCCGGAATTCACTTTTGATTTCACCAGGGCTTTAGCTACGGAGTTTTCAGAAAGTTTTGTAACAACTTCATCCCATGGGTCTGGTGTTAATTGTTTCACACTGAGCCTCATTCGTCTTTTCTGTTTGTCTATTGATAATATTTTGACATTTAATCTGTCTTTTTCCTTGAACAGATCTGTTGGATCCTTTACTTTGTTCCAGGAAAGTTCTGATTTTGGTACAAAACCACTGACACCATCTTCCAGTTCCACAATAACACCTGCTGGTAAGATTCTTACTATTTTGCCGCTTACCACGTCTCCTTCGTTGTATTTCTGTACGACTTCTTCCCATGGATCTCCTTTGGCTTTTTTATAACTCAGAGCAATTCTGTGTTTTTCCGGATCTATTTCTATCACTTCGGCTTGAACAATTTGGCCTATCTTGAAATATTTGTGAAGATCTGCTTTTTTGCTCGTCCAGAAAACCTCGGAGATGTGTATCAGTCCGTCAAGCCCTGGTTCGAGGTTCAAAAAGATTCCAAACGGCATTATGCTTTTGACTGTTCCCTGAACAACTGTTCCTACAGAATATCTTTCTGAAACTTTCAGCCATGGGTCAGGTTCCAGAGCTTTCAAGCTCACTGTTATAGAGCTTCTTGCTGGGTTAATTTCTATTATTTTGACTTTTATTTGATCGTTTTTCTTGAGAATATCATCTGGTGAAACCGAAGGATCGTGCGACATTTCTGATCTTGGTAAAAAGGCTTTTATTCCATCGAAATCAATTATTGCATGATTCATCCTGATACTTTCCACTGTTCCCTCAATTTCATCTCCAACTTTGTGAGTGTTGAAAAATTCTTTCTTTAACCGTTCCAGAAGTGCTTTTCTGGAAACAACTATATGGAGCTTGTTTCTACGAACAGAATACTCAATTATCAGGAAATTCATTTCTTTTTCTTGAAAAGATTGATTTCTTTTAAGCAGAGATTGAGAACCCGGCAAGAAGGCGTCAAAAATATTGGATATTAATACCCGGTATCCTCCCGGAATAGTTTGTACTATTTTGCCCTTGACGGGTATTTTAGACTCATACGCTTTTCTCAATGTATTTCTCATTTCTCTTATGTAAGGTCTTTTCTCTGATAGCAGAGCATATCCTTCTTCATCATTGATTTTTAGGATTTGAGCTTTGATTTTTTGACCTACTGAATATTTTTCAATGGAGTGAATTAACTCATTTTGCTGAATTATCCCTTCACCTTTACCACCAAAGTCTACAGAAATGCCTTCTGCTGGATTTATCCTGGTCACCACAGCCTCTACGACACTCCCGGGATTGGTTTCAACGAAATCAAGATATTCTTGAAAATTTTCCATCTTTTCGTGTTCATCAGTCATTTCCTTTCCCTCCTACACTTAATTTTGTCGATAACTGTTTTTACATCTTCTTCAGGCGTTGAAGTGCCTGTTGTGATACCTATCATCTCTACCTTATCAAAATTAATTTTATCAACTTCTTCAGGAGTTTCTATTTGGATCGCTCTTGTAAATTTCGAAGCTATTTTTGTTAGTTTTGAAGTATTTGAACTGTTTTTTCCACCTATTATAATCATTAAATCAACCTGTTTAGCTATCTTTTGCGCTTCTTTTTCTCTTCTTGCTGTGATTTCGCACACGGTGTTTATGATTCTTATTTCGCTGAATTTTGATTGACTGATTGATTTTACAACGAAGTCGTAAAATTCATCGATGGACATAGTTGTTTGTGACATAATGCAAATTCTTCCGGATAATTCTGGTGGTTTCAAAGTTATCGTGGCATCTTTAACATAACCCTTTAAAGCAGACATTTCGGGGTGACTTTCTTTTCCAAATACAACTATTCTGTACCCTTCTTGATGTATTCTGCTTGCAGTTTGAAAAAGATTATGTACTATGGGGCAGGTTGTGTCTACAATTTTCTTGAAAACTTTTTGCAGCTCAAATAGCTGATCTCTGGATATACCATGTGCGCGTATTATCAAAGACGAATTTTTTGCATCTTCGGGTATAATATTCTCTTGAAGTACGTTTACTCCTCTTTTCCTTAGAGAATCAACAACTGTTTTGTTATGTACAATTTCACCAAGCGTGTAAATTTTCTCATTTTCATTGATCTCAGATAAAGTCATCTTCAATGCTCTGCGAACTCCAGAGCAGAAACCAATATCCTCAGCAACAATTATCCTCAACTTTTATCCTCCTGAAGGCAATCTGGCATATTTCGTCTGCCACTTCGTTTATGTCTTTGGATGTGGTATCTATTACGATGGCGTCCTCAGCAGGTTTCAAGGGAGCTATTGATCTGCTTGAATCTTGTCTGTCTCTGATCTTTATTTGATCTGCAATATCTTCCATCGTAAGGTTCATATTTTTTGCTTTCAATTCTTCGAACCTTCTCCTCACACGTTCTTTGAAAGAAGCTGTGAGGAAAATCTTTACATCTGCTTCGGGTAAAACAACTGTTCCAATATCCCTTCCTTCTACCACAAATTTTCCATTTTGGCATATATGTCTTTGTATCTGAGTTAATCGCTCTCGAACTGCAGGTATTGTTGCAAAATCTGATGCTAATTTTCCTGCTTCTGATGATCTTATTTCATCTGAAACCTTCTTTTTATTTAAATAGAGTTCTCCGTCGATATATTCAATATCTATCTCTGCCAGATGTTTTTTTAGATCGTCTTTTGCCGAAAGGCCCTTCGAATGCAAATAAAGTGCCACGGCTCTGTACATGGCTCCTGTATCAAGGTAATTCATATTCATTTTCTGTGCAACAAGTTTTGCAACTGAAGATTTCCCAGAACCAGCAGGTCCGTCGATAGCTATTAAAAAGCGGTTCAATTCATGCCTCCTCCGGTGTGTCAACAATCTGAAAAACCTTGTCGAGCCTCGTCATTTCAAAAATGCGCTTCACATTCTGCCTCATCGAAGTAAGAATTACTTCTTTTCCATAATTTCTCGCATCTTTCAAGATGGCGACCATAGTTCCAAGTCCTGCGCTGTCGATATAAGGTACATCAGACATATCAATTACTAATTTTCTGTGGTTTGATGTTTCTATCTGTTCCTTTATCATTTTTTTTATATCTGCAGAATGATATGCGTCAAAATCACCATCAATCTTACAGATTAACTTCATCTGCTGCTGTTCAAATTTCACTTTGATATCATTCACAGTGATCGCCCCCCAGAATTATTTTTAGTTCATCAAGTTGTTTCTGATTTACAACATCTGGTGCACCTGTCAGTGGACAAATACCACTCGATGTTTTTGGAAAAGCTATAACCTCCCTTATTGTAGGTACACCACAAATTATAGCAGTTAATCGATCCAGTCCAAGCGCTATACCTCCATGTGGTGGTGCACCATATTGAAACGCTTCTAAAAGAAAACCGAATTTCAATTTTACTTCCTCTTCGGTAAGCCGCATCAATTTGAAAATCTCTCTCTGGAGTTCAGCATCGTGAATTCTTATACTGCCTGAGCCCACTTCGAACCCATTTATTACGATGTCGTAAGATTGAGCTCGGATCTTTGAAAGATCGCTGTTTTTGTACTTTTTTAGATCATCAAGGTTTGGCATAGTGAATGGATGATGTTGAGCAACGAATCTATTTTCTTCTTCACTATATTCAAACATTGGAAAGTCCGTAACCCAAAAAATATCAAATCCTTTCCGCAGATCAGAGAAATACCTCTCACCCAGAATTTTTCTTACTTCACCAAGCACTGTGTTAACTATGTCAATTTTACCTGCCGAAAGTACACAAACATCATTATAGTTTATTGAAAGCTCTTTTGCAACTGAATTGTAGTTTTTCTGCAAATATTTTGCCCCAGCACCTTTAATCGATTCAGGCGAATCAAATGAAAACCACAGTATGCCACCACCACCGAGTGATTTTGCTATTTCGTTTAGTTCATCGGCAAGTTTTCTGCTCATCTTATTTGCGAAATCCCGAACAACGAATCCCTTTACAACACCGCCACTGGAAAGCTCAGCATTTATCGCGTGATATTCACATGTTTTAAAGTGTTTGGAAAGATCAAAAAATTCCATGCCAATTCTTCGATCCGGCTTGTCTGAACCGTATTTGTTCATACACTCGTTATAAGTAAGTCTGTCAAGTTTGCCTGGCAAATCTACCTGGAGCACTTCTTTGAAAAGATGTTTAATCATGCCTTCTGTTATCTCCAGGACATCATCCATAGTATTAAAAGACATCTCTATATCTATTTGAGTAAATTCTGGTTGCCTATCTGCCCTCAGGTCTTCGTCTCTGAAACACCGAACCACTTGAAAGTATCTGTCTATGCCACCGATCATAAGCAGTTGCTTAAAAAGTTGAGGTGATTGAGGGAGTGCGTAGAAAGTACCTGGTTTCAGTCGAGAAGGTACTAAAAAATCTCGCGCGCCTTCCGGGGTACTCTTCGTCAAGAACGGAGTTTCCACTTCGATGAAACCATTCTTGCTTAAATAATTTCTGATGCATTGGGTAACTTTGTGTCTTGTAATTATTCTGTCTGAAACTTCTTTCCTCCGAAGGTCAATGTAGCGGTATTTCAGTCTAATTTCTTCGGCTGGTAATTTTGTTTCTCCCGGGTAAAAAGGCAGATCTTTTTCGGGTGATGAAAAAACATTTACTTTTTCTGCAAAAACTTCTATCTCTCCTGTCAAAAGGTCCTTGTTTATAGTTTCTTCAGGCCTTTTTTGGACTACACCCTCGATTTGCACGACAGATTCCCTACGCAGGTTTATCTGACAATTTTGGGAAAGAATAATCTGGGTTTGACCGTATCTGTCTCTCAGCATTAAAAACTTCACTCCACCAAGATCTCTAATTCTGTCGATCCACCCTGCAAGAATGACTTTCTTACCCACATCTTTGATAGTTAATTCACCGCATGTATGGGTTCTCAGCATCTTTCATCCTCCTGTTTTTGCGAAAACATTATAGTTAGAATAATGATATCATTCAAAATGTTTTTTGATACTTACTGTTATGATTATAGACGAACTGATGATGACATAAGGTAAAGATAATGATAAACTGATATTGACAATGTGAACAGGGGGTGTGGTTGTGAGATTCTCGGAGTTTGTTTACAAAAGGCCTGATTTGGAACAGTTCAAAGTTGATTTCGAAAAAACTGTTGCAGATTTGAGAAAAGCAAAGACTTTTCAGGAAGCTGATCTTATTGTTAAGCAGTTGAACAAAATGAGAGAAGATTTTTCAACAACTTCCTCAATCTGCATGATACGTTACTGCATGAACACAAATGATGAATTCTACAAAGCCGAAAAAGACTTTTTTGACACGGCAACACCTGTTGTTGAGGGGTTGACAACTCTGTTTTATAGAACCCTACTTGATTCTAATTTTAGAGATGATCTCGAAAAAATCTACGGAAAACAATTATTCAATATCGCGTCTCTAACTGTAAAAACTTTCAAGCCCGAAATTCTCGATGACCTTGTCGAAGAAAACAAACTTTCAACTCAGTATGCACAGCTTGTTTCATCCGCCCGGATCAGCTTCAAAGGAAAGAAGATGACAATACCACAATTGAGGGCGTTTATGATTTCAAAAGAACGTAATGAAAGAAAAGAGGCCGCAGAAGCATTATATTCATTTTTTTCAGCAAACGAAGAGAAGTCTGATCAAATATACGACAGGCTTGTTAGATTGAGAACTGAGATAGCCAGAAAACTTGGTTATGTAAGCTTTACACAACTTGGTTACGATAGACTTACTCGCTCAGATTATAACGAAAAGATGGTTGAAAAGCTTAGAGAGGCCATCAAAAGATATATTGTTCCTGTAGTAGCTAAGCTGCGAGAAAAGCAAGCAGAACATCTTGAATTGAAAAAATTAAAATATTATGATCTTTCCGTTATATTAAAACAGGGAAATCCAAAACCTCAAGGAGATGAAGACGAAATTGTCCTCAAGGCAAGAGAGATGTACGCAGAAATGTCTCAACAGACTGATGAATTCTTCTCTTTTATGTTGCAAAATGAATTGATGGATTTGAAGGCCAGAGATGGAAAATACCCAGGGGGATTTTGCCATTTTGTGCCAAACTATAGATCCCCTTTTATCTTTGCAAACTTTAATGGCACCGAGCATGATGTCGAGGTTTTAACTCACGAGGCCGGGCACGCTTTCCAGGTTTTCAGAAGCAGAAATTTTGATATTCCTGAGTATCACTGGCCAACACTTGAGGCATGCGAGATTCATTCGATGGGTATGGAGTTTTTTGCATGGCCGTGGATGCATTTATTCTACAAAGAACAGGCAGAAAAGGCAAAACTTGTTCATCTGTGGGGTGCTTTGAATTTTATACCTTACGGGACATGTGTTGATGAATTCCAGCACCTTGTCTATGAAAATCCAGATATGACTCCCAGGGAAAGAAGGAAAATTTGGAGAGATATTGAAAAAACTTACATGCCCGAGATTGATTACGACGGCAATCAGTTCTTAGAAAATGGTGGAAGATGGCACCAGCAGATGCATATATTCGAGAACCCATTTTATTATATTGACTATGTACTTGCCCAAATATGTGCATTTCAGTTCTGGATCAGATCGCGTTCAGATTTTAGAAGTGCTTTTGCAGATTACGTAAAATTGTGTGATGTCGGTGGTAGTTTGCCTTTCACAGAACTTTTGAAGGTGTCGAAACTTTCATCGCCGTTTGAAGATGAGAGCATTCGCACAGTTGCCGAGGAAGTTTATTGCTGGATAAATTCACATGCTTAGTTTTAAATAGAGTTCGTCGAAGTTTTCTACCCTATTGTGTTCAAAATCTGGATAAACGCCGGCATAATCAAGCAAGATAAATTCTGTGCCGGCGTTTTTAGCAGCTTTGAAATCTACCTCTGGATCATCGCCAATATAAACACATTCACTCAAAGAGATTCCACTGAGTCGAGAAGCTTCTACAAATAAAGCAGGATCTGGTTTGGGTTTACCAACTTGCTCTGAGCTTAAAATGAACTCGATAAACCTGTCAAGTTTTAGAATTTTTGCCCTCTTTTCCTGAACAGCCCGAACACCATTTGTCAGCACAGCCATTTTTTGGCCAGATAATTTCATCTTCGTCAAAAATTCTTCAGCACCTGGCATGAAATAAGCCAGGTTGGAGAGATTTTTTAAATATTTTTCTGCAGCTTCACTGTATTCTACTCTTTTTGCTTCGATTTTCTCCAGAAAATCTTTAAATCTTGCTCTGACGATGTAATCTTTACTGTAAAGGCCTTTCGAAAATGCCTGCCACCATTTTTTGTTTATTTCTATATACAGTTCTATTTGCGACTCGTTTATTAAAATCCCGTACTCCAGCAGTGTTAGTTTTAGAGCTTCCTTTTCAGAACGGGAAAAATCGAGCAAAGTATTATCCAGATCAAAATAAACCATCTGGTATTTCATTAAGGTTTTTCACTCACTTTCTAATTGAGCTTTAATGAACTGTTTGTAGAAAACTACAACAAAAACTGCTGCAGGAACCCCGAAAAATATGCCAACCGGGCCGAATATTTCAGAGGTTATGAGTATTGAGAATATCATTAAAACAGGATTTACCCGTGCATAACCCTTCATGGCTTCGAAGAAAAATATAAAGACTGAAAGGTGAATTAGTATTGAAAAGGTAATTATCCAGAACATTCCTGTCAGCCCCAGAGAAAGTGAGAAGAGAAAAATTGGTATGAATTCGAAAATTACTCCAACAATGGGTATAAAATTGGTTAGAAATGCCCAGAAAGCTATCAAAGGTGCGTAGGGTAAATTCATGAATCTGAAAAGCAGAGCAAACGCTATTCCAACTATGACGGCATTTAAAGCTATAACACCTATAAATCTACGCATATTTATTTTCAGTTCGGATAAAAATTCATTTATCCCATCTCTACATTTTCTTGGATACAGAAGCGGAACAACCTGAACTATATGATGCGCATATAGAGAGACATAAACTGCACCAAGTATTGAGAAAAACAGTACAACAATTACACCCGGAATATGAGCCGCTGCCTCTCTGAGCAAATAATTAGCAAGTTGCGCAATGCTTGGCTCTATGAAATCTACAAGTGCGTTAAGTGCATTTATCAACTCTTCGTTATTTATATACTGTTCCCAGGTTCTTTTTTCAATGATATCTGTGATAAGTTTGTAAAAATCCGCTATCTGTGTAAAGGCGTTTGGTACGATCATAACAAGTCCCCATATGAGAGCGAAAAAATATATCAACAACGCTATTACCGTCGCTATTCTTTTTGGAACATGAAGAAATCTGGTTATAAAACTCGCTACGGCATCGACTATCATGACAGCTATGAAGGTTAGCAAGACAGTATTGAAGAAATTTCTGTATATGAGGCTGAGAATTATAAAAATTGCGATATAAATCAGAGTATAGTACATGGCGACCTTTCTTGGTTCCATTTCAACTCCCCCTGAGTGGTTGTTTTTTTGATTTTATTCTGTGCCAGGTCATGGTGAAGATAGCCATCGCGATAGATATGAAAGCGGTTGTGTAAAAAACGATGGTTATATTGTCGCCAAAGGGCATTATCAGGAGAAATCTGAGTCCTGTTCCGCATGCCCATGCGAATCCCATGACGAAAGACGAAGCAAACGATGTATGATTTGGCAGGGTTATCTGAGCTTGAGTAACGTTGGAAGACATGGTCAGATAACCAAAAGCATCGATCAATGTATAGCTTAAGATCGTCGAGAATGCACTCGATGAAGTTATTAGCATAAACAAAGCTACACTCATACCAAGAAAGCTCGCGAAATTAACAAGATTATTGCCAATTTTTTTGCTTATCCACGCTCCCAATACAGTTGTGAAAACCCCCACAGCTATACCTATCGATAATAGACTACCACCAAAAATCAGAGAATACCCTCTTTGTACAGACAAAATTGGAGCATAAAGATGCACGACAGACATTATGAGTGTTCTCATGGTTACCATAATCCATAAATCCATAAGAGTTGAGATCTTCGAAAAATGAAATTTTTCTTTTGGTTTGTCTGGCCTGGTATATTTGGCTCTTTCAGGTTTGATAAATAGAGCTAAAAGAGCTAAAAGTGGTAAGCCAATTATCCAGAGGTGTTTCAAATTAAAATATGAAAACGCAGTTACAAAAACCGGGCCAAGTGCTGCTCCTATCGTCCCGGCAGATACAAAAATTGGCATTCCTCTTTCCGAAACACTGTGGGATAAAGATGCACCTGCTGGATGAAAAGCTGAATTAGCAAAATAAGCTACAAGAAATAAAATGAACAAAGTTACTATACTATGGGCAAAGTCGATCAAGCTTATCAGAAAAATTGTTGTCGCTGTGAGCAAATAAATGAATCGAAATCTGTCTTTAACGTTATCAGCAATTATTCCAAAGAATATCTGAAAGACAGACGAGATGAAAGATATTGCCGTAATAAAAAATGCGATCTGTTTTGCTGTAATTTGGTACTTATCCATAAAGTATGGGCCAAGCGGTGTAAGAAATGAGACATAAAAATCCGAGATAAAATGAGCTAGAGATGCAAAAATAGATATATCGATCAACCTCCAATTTTAGAAAGTATACCTGCAACGATATTTCTGAAACTTTTCTCTGCCTCGGAGCCTCTCATATACGAAACAACAGGTTTTCCAGCGTCTGAGTATGAAGCTATTGCTGGATCCATGGGTATTTCTCCAAGGCATTCCACACCCGTTAAATCAATTAATTCACCTGTGGTTTTCTCGCCAAAAGGATTGATTCTGGTTTTACAATTAGGACAGATGAGATAAGACATATTCATCGCAAACCCGATTACTGATTGCCCCATTTCATGAACAAAATTGATTGCCCTCAGAACATCGTCAATCGCAACACGTTGCGGGGTAGTGACGATCAGTGTTCCATCGAGTTTAACGATTTGAAAGAGGCTCAGTGCTTCGTCCCCTGTTCCTGGTGGTAAATCGAATATCAAAAAATCCAGATCACCCCAATCGGCGTCACCAAGGAACTGCTGAATAATAGTGTGTTTTAATGGTCCTCTCCATACAACAGGTTGCCCATCATTGAGAAGCATTGCCATTGAAAGAACTTTAAGATTATTCAGAAACTTTGGTGGCTGTATTAGTCCATTTTTCATAAATGGTTCGTCTCTTAATCCAAGCATTCGGGCTACATTAGGACCATGAATATCCAGATCTGCAAGACCAACTTCGAAACCTTCTTCGGCCAGAGCAACTGCTATATTCACAGCCACAGTTGTTTTTCCAACACCTCCTTTACCGCTGAGAACAGCTATTTTGTGTTTGATTCTGGAAAGATTTTGTTCGATTCTCTTTTGCCTTTCGGAAATCTGAGATAACCTGTCTTTTTTCTCCAACTTTCTCACCTCTTGAACAATATTCTACACTACCCATTATTGAATGATAAAATTAGTCTGTAGGAGGAGAGGTTTTTGGAAAAGCCATTAACGGTTAAGGACTTAACAGTTTCTATAGATGGAAAAATTATTCTGGAAAAAGTCAATTTTTGTGTTAAAAAGAGCGGCCTTTATACGATAATTGGCCCAAATGGTGGGGGAAAAACCACTCTTGTGAAGGCTATCTTGAATCTCATAAAACCTGAAAGTGGTGAAATAAAAATATTTGGCCTTTCAAATCAAAAATACCTGCGTATTTATACGGTTGGTTATTTGCCTCAGCGCTTGTCTGCCCAACGCTTTTTTCCCATAAAAGTATACGATGTTGTAAAAATGGGTTTGCGCGAACGAGACATGGGAGAAGAAGAACTCATAGACGATGCTTTGAAAAAAGTTGGTATGAGTGATTTCAAAAATGCTTTTTTTTCCGAATTAAGCGGTGGTCAACAGCAGAGAGTTCTCATTGCGAGGGCAATCGTCTCCAGACCGAAGTTATTGATTCTCGATGAGCCCACCACGGGACTTGATACAAGAAGTCAGCAAATGTTTTATACGATGGTAAAAAGTTTTGTAGATAATGATATGACAGTTTTAATGGTCAGCCACGATATAGGGTTTGTCATGGATTTTTCAGATGGGGTTTTTTGTATAAATCAAAAAATGCTTGAGCATGACTTGTGTGAGAATTCTTTGATTTCCAGGGAATTTTTTGAAAAACTGTACGGTTACAAAGTGAAACCCATAATCCATGATCATGGTGATAAAGATGATTGATATGTACTTTTTTCTTTTGAAAGCATTTTTTGCTGGTATTTTAACAGCTTTGTCGACTTCGCTGGTGGGTGTGCATGTTGTTTTAAGAAGGATGTCCTTTTTTGGTGATGGCATTGCACACATAGCTTTTGCTGCTGCTGCAGTGGGAGCTGTTTTCAATGCCTCAAGTTTTTTTACAGCGCTTTTGTTTTCAATTCTCTCTGCAATACTACTGGGTTATCTATCACAGAAAGGTGTTCATGAAGATACCGGTGTTGGTATCCTTTTTTCTCTATCGATGGCAATTGGTATAATTTTGTTTTCTGTCAAAAAACAGCAGCGAAGCTTAATGTCTTATCTATTTGGCGATATATTGACTGTTTCAAACAAAGACTTATTTTTTCTATTTCTGATTGCCACACTTGCGATTTTATTCACATTGATTTGGAAAGATCGGCTTATTTATATGACCTTCGATAAAGAATTTCTGAAA
The DNA here is from genome assembly GCF_000017865.1 of Pseudothermotoga lettingae TMO. Lineage (GTDB taxonomy): Bacteria > Thermotogota > Thermotogae > Thermotogales > DSM-5069 > Pseudothermotoga_B > Pseudothermotoga_B elfii. The sequence goes on along the minus strand of NC_009828.1, from coordinate 1,705,634 downwards.
GCAATGGGAGTAAGAACGGAAGTTGTTTACTATTCATTCTTGATTCTTCTCGCTGCTACGATAGTTATTTCTGTCAGGACAGTTGGGGTAATTCTTGTGTCAGCTTTTTTGATAGTGCCGGCAGCAAGTTCGAATCTTATTTTGAAAGATTACAGAAAAATGTTTTGCCTCGCACCAATTCTCAGTATATCTTCATCAATCGTGGGAATAACATTGTCTATCTGGATAGATGTACCTGTCGGGCCTATTATTGTGGTTGTACAAAGTGTGATTTTTTTCTCGATGCTTTTTTTGAAGAAAGGATGGTTTTGATGTATTTATCGAGGGATTTTACTTTTGATGCGGCACATAGACTGGAAAAATATCACGGCAAATGTGAAGAGCTTCATGGACATACTTATAAGCTCAGGGTAACAGTTGAAGGAGATCCTGATGAAGAAGGGATGGTCGTTGATTTTTTGTATTTAAAAAAAACAGTTAATGAGCTGGTTATTTCGGTTCTTGACCACAGATATCTGAATGAAATAATATCTCAGCCAACAGCTGAGAATATCGCAAAGTGGGTTTGGGATAAACTAAAAAATCCTCTTTCAACGCAGCGATACAGATTATATGAAGTGAGCGTCTGGGAGAGTGAGAATTCGTTTGTGAGCTACAGAGGTGAATAGATGAAAGATGTGCAAAATCAACCGGATAATAGAAACATCTATCTTCAGAGAGTTGGTATAAGAAATTTACAATATCCCGTGACTGTGATGGATAGAAACAACGGTTATCAGGATACGGTTGCGACTATAAACATGTATGTTGATCTTCCCGTGAATTTTAGGGGAACACACATGAGCAGGTTTGTTGAGGTTCTAAACAGATACAGATTGGGGATTGACCCAAAGATTATCAAAAATATGCTTGAAGAACTCAGAAATAATCTCAACGCGAGTGTTGCGAGAGTTGAAATAGAATTTCCCTATTTTATTCTGAAAAAAGCGCCTGTTTCCAGTATAGAAAGTTTCTTAAAGTATACATGTCGCATTGAGGGGCAGAAAACGGAAAAATTATACGAATTTACCATGTCTGTTGGCGTACCCATAATGACACTCTGCCCTTGCTCTAAGGAAATAAGCGAACGGGGCGCACACAATCAAAGAGCCATGGCATGGATACATATCAAGTCCAAGAAAATGATCTGGTTCGAGGAATTAATAGATGCAGCAGAGCAAGCAGCAAGCTCTCCAGTGTTCACTATTTTGAAGAGGGTAGATGAAAAATTTGTGACAGAGCATGCTTATGATAATCCCAGATTTGTAGAGGACGTGGCAAGGGAAATAGCTGTAAGATTGAACAGAGATGAAAGAATTTCCTGGTACAGGGTTGAAGTTGAAAGTTTCGAATCTATACATGATCACAGCGCCTATGCCTGCGTTATGAAAGACAAGGAGGATTGAGATGACTATCGAGGTACTTGACAGAGGTTTCGTAAAATTGCTGGATCACATGGGGGACGATTTTTCAGCAGTTAAAGCGGCAAGAATATCTCACGGAAGAGATCTGATTGATGAGGAGAGAGACAGAAAATTGATTGAGTATCTTTTAAGGAGCGGGCACGAGTCGCCCTTTGAGCACATTGTATTCACTTTTCATATCAAATGTCCCATTTTTGTGGCAAGACAGTGGATGAGACACAGAATAGCATCTTACAACGAGTTGAGTGGTAGATACACAGAACTGGCAGAAGAATTCTATTTGCCAGATCTGTATAAAAGATACGGCGAAAGATTGAATGAAAATGATTTGCAGAAAGCAAGCAAGCTTATTGAAGAGTCTTACAAAAAATCCCATGAAGCTTACAAATGCTTGATCGATATGAAAATTCCCAAAGAACTGGCAAGAGTAGTTTTACCGTTTGCTACTTACACTCAATTTATATGGTCAGTTAATGCCAGAAGTTTGATGAACTTTTTGTCTTTAAGGGCAGATTCTCATTCTCAATGGGAAATGCAGCAATTTGCACTGGCTGTTGCTCAGGTTTTTAAGAGTATCTGTCCATGGACCTATGAATCTTTTATTAGATATCGTTACGAAGGCGATTTGCTGAAAGGAGTGAATCCATGAAACTTTCTGAAATTCTATCTGAATTGAAAGCCAGAGTTATCACAGGTGAGGAAATGATCGACGAGCTTGATTTTGAATATGTGACTGTCTCTGATTTAATGAGCGATATTCTTGCGCTTGCGAGACCCAATATGGTCCTTTTGACAGGATTGACAACCCCACAGGTTGTGCGAACAGCTGATGTTGTAGGTATAAAAGCAGTCATAATAGTAAGAAGGGATCGCCTTCCGGACGAGACAATAGAAATGGCAAAGTTATCAAATATAGTCCTTGCTATAACCAAAATGACGATGTTTGAAGCCTGTGGTAGGCTTTATTCCAGAGGACTTAAACCAATTTGGGAAGTGTGATGCTCTGTGGAAAAGATTCTTGATCGCGTGCAGAGTTTTTTTCTGGATATGCCCATCACAGAAATCATGAATTCGAATGTCATCTCAGTTAAACCTGATAGAACCTTGAGGCAGGTCAAAGAAATACTTCGTATAAAAAGAATCTCTGGATTACCTGTTGTTGATTCTGAACGAAAACTTATAGGTATAGTGAGCATCGAAGATATCATAAAAGCTCTGGAAGGTGGTTATGTGGATGACACCGTTGAAGAGAGAATGACGAAAAATGTTGTGTCAATTCAGAGCAATTCTACTTTAAAAGATGTGATAGAGGTTTTTGAAAAATGGCCTTACGGCAGGTTCCCGGTAGTAGATTCAGAAAACAAACTGGTTGGAATAGTCACAAAAAACGATGTTATGATGGCTCTCTTGACAAAGTTGGGATTGGTATACCTCCATGACGAAAGACGGCGGGAGGTTTTGGATAGCCCCGAATATTTCGCAAGATCTCTTCTAACTGGTGAGCGACTTGATAAATCGGGTGCAGATTTTTACTTTCCAATAGATTATTACGATATTAATCTGGCTGGTATAGGTGCTTCAAGATTGAGACAGTTTCTCCTTGCGAAAGGTGTTGATGAGAAAACAGCAAGAAGAGTTGCAATAGCTACTTATGAAGCCGAAACCAATGTTGTGATTCATAGCGGCAGTTCTGGTGGTATATATTGCTTTATAAAACCTGACAGTGTGTTTGTAAGAGTCGAAGATCACGGAAAAGGAATAGAAGATGTCGAGCTTGCTATGCGTGAAGGTTACTCTACCGCACCTGATTATGTCAGGGAGCTTGGGTTCGGAGCAGGAATGGGTCTTGCAAACATTAAAAGATGCTCTGATAACATGATGGTTATGTCAAAGGTCGGAGCAGGGGTAGTTGTTGAAATGGAATTTCTGACGAGGAAGGAGGATAAGGGATGAAGATTTCTGAGATGGTCAGCAAAATTGGTTTAGAGGTTGTTTGTGGAGATTGCAAGGAAGAAGTGGTTCATGGTTGCACTGGTGATCTTTTGAGTGAAGTAATGTCGCATGCGAAACCTTCCTCTGTGTGGATAACAGTGCAATCCCATGTTAATATTGTTGCTGTAGCCGCAATTTCTGGAATAAGAGCGATTGTGTTGTGCAATGCTCACAAATATCCTGAGGAGACTGTTTCAAAGGCTCAACATGAAAACATATGTTTACTTAGAACAGAAAAATCTCCTTTTGAGATAGCTGGTTTACTTTATTCGATTGGTATTAAACCATGATAAAAGCAGATTTGCACTTGCATTCATGCCTGTCACCCTGTGCAGACATAACAATGGTACCGGGTGTGGTTTCTCAAAAAGCAGACAGTGAAGGTATAGATATTCTTTCAATAACTGACCACAATGCGTGCAATAATGTGAAAAGTTTTAAAAAGAGACTGTACCGGTTGCTTCTGCCCGGTGTAGAACTAACCTCTCTTGAAGAAGTACATGTGCTTGCTTATTTCAGTTCTTTTGAAAAATTAGACAGATTCTGCAAATATGTTAGAAAGTTTTTGCCAGTTTTTCCTTATGATCCAGAGCTAATGGGATATCAGGTAGTTGTCAATGAGAAAGACGAATTTGTGAAAGTTGAAGAAATTTTTCTTGGGAGTGCCCTTCAATTAAGATTGAAAGAGTTGGTAGATACCATAATCTTTTATGAAGGAATACCTGTCTATGCTCATATCGAGCGAAGGTTTGGTATATTGTATCAATTAGGGGTTTTTCCGAAAGACGACCGGGTAAAGGTCGTTGAAGCACGCACCAGGGAAGGATGGAAAAAGGCTATTGATTCTGGTTTTGTGGTTTTGAGTAATTCTGATGCGCATACTCCAGATGAAATAGGCTGTAGATTCACAAGATTCAAACTGCATAAGCTGAACTTAAAAGAAGTATTCAGTGTCTTATCAATACCAGAACGAGAAAGGATCCTGTCTATATGGGATTGCGAACCATAGCTGATCACATAATGGACATAACGCAGAATTCGTTTAAAGCGGAAGCAAAAAAGATAACCTTAACGATAGAAGAAAATAAAAATTGGTTTTGTTTCCAGGTTGAAGATGATGGATGTGGAATGGACGATGAACAGCTGAAAACTGTTTTTGATCCTTTTTACACAACAAGAGATCACAGAATAAGAAAATTTGGTCTTGGATTGCCTTTTTTGAAACAAGCTGCTGAAGCAACCGGTGGGGCTGTAGAAATCAGGAGCGCCAAAGGCGCTGGAACAGTTGTGAAAGCGTGTTTTGATACAAATCATGTAGATTGTCAGAGTATAGGTGACCTTGCAGGGTGTTTATCTACCCTGATATTATCAGCTACAGATGTCGAACTTCAGGTGAATAGATTCAAAGATGGAAAAACCTATTTTATTTCAAGTGGTGAATTGAAAAAATATCTACCGGACTTTTCTTCTGTGAAAGCGATAAAGATTGTTTATGAGATAATAGAGGAACTTGAAGAAAGTATCAAATGAGGAGGTGCCATAATGAAGTTCTGGCTGACTTTTTTTCTGACTTTTTTTGCCGCTGTTAGCTGGGGAATAGTAATAAGTGATGTTACTTTCACAGGTCTTGAAACGGTTGAAGCTTCTGAATTGCTTTTTCTGGTTAGAGATTATGTGAACGTTGATTTGACAGATCAGGGGGTTCAGGAACTTGCGAAAAAGATTTTTGATACTGGATATTTTTCTTCGCTTGAACCTGAGCTTATTTCAACTGATAAAGGATATGTCTTGAATCTGAAGGTTCAGGAGAACCCGGTTGTGACAGATTGGAAAATCGAAGTAACTGGCCCTGAGTTGATTAAGAAAGACAATCTTCAGTCTGCTGTTGTTCTTGAAAAAAACAGAGCACTGAGCATAGAAAAAGTCAAAGAGTCTCTTCAAGCAATAAAGAAAAAATTTGACGATGCAGGTTATTTTCTGGTAGAAGTGAACGGTGATTTTAAAGAAGGGGTTTATATTTTCCAGGTAATTGAATACGCTTTGTGGGAAATATATTTTGATGGAGAGACCGATGGATTGGATTTTTCACAGATAAGGAAACAGATGAAAATAGATACACTCAAAGATTTCTACACCACACCGAGTATATTGAGGATTTTCACGAAAGATATTAAACGATGTTATCCAACTATTCAGAGTATTTCGTCTGTTATGAGTGTACTCAGCAAATATGTGTATTTTGGTGAAGAAACTTCAATAAATTTTGAAAAGATGGATATACCTGGAGTTGATGAGAAAGCAGCTGCTTTGAAAATCAATGTTTCTCTCAGAAAAATTATCGATGATGGGAAGGTCTATGACAACGTTGAGATAGCTGGGAATAAATTGATTTCATCTTCAGAACTCCAGAGCATCATCAAATTACAGCCCGGTCAATATGTCAGCAATGTAGAGATATTGAAAGCTATGCAAAATCTGATCGATTATTATGATGAAAAGGGTTATCCGATGGTTTTCGTCACAGCACAGGAAAAAGAGAATACATTGCTGCTGAATGTTCATGAGAAGTACGTTTCTTCTGTTGAATTTGATGGATTGTCTTTGACTAAGAAATATGTCATAGATGACTTGATCACTTTTGAAAAAGGCGAGGCTCTCAAAGAAAAGGATTTTTATGATACAATTTCTGCTCTGAACAGGACACAGTTTTTTGAATCTATAAGTGCTTACCCAGTTGGAACATCGGATTCCACAGAAGTGAAAGTAATGATAAATATCGGCGAAAAGCAGAGAAAATTCGATTTCAATGGTGGTATAGCATGGACTCCGCCTTCTGAAGGGAAGCAGTGGTACGAGGGGTTTTATGGCGAGGTCACTCTTGCTACTATAAATCCGTTTGGTTATGGTCAGAGTTTTTCCATAAGCGGAACACTCGGTCTTTCAAGTAGATCTTTTAGCTTTGAGTATTCTGTAAGAAAACCCTTCGAACTTCCTGCAACTCTCGGAGCTCTGTTCAAATATGAAAATACAACCGACGACTCGTCTGTTACGAATATACTCCAGCTTGGAGGTAATTTTACAACTTTGAGACGTGAAGGACATGCCTTTGGAGCAGGAGTTACTTATGAACAGAGATATTCATCGATTGGTACGGAAAACACTTTGATACTTTCAGGCAATTATTCCTATGATACGAGAGACAATTCGATATTTGCCATGAACGGTAAATATCTTTACACGGGCGTTTCAAAGGCAGGGTTATTTGGAATACTTGACGACAGAAGTTACTGGAAATTGAGAGTAGATGCCAGAATGTTTATGCCTTTATATGAAGATTCACTTTCGGTTGCATTCAGGGCTTTTGCCACAACACTTCTTGGAGAAAGTTACAAAATATCTGGTGCCACTGAAGAGACCATTTTGTTCTACGGTATTGACAGTGTCAGAGGGACAAGCAGTGTTAAGGATAAAGCAGGATGGGTTGGCAGTGCGGAATTGAGATATGATCTCAAATCTCAGACTATTCCAATTTATTTACTTGCATTTGTCGATGTCGGTGGAACTGGCGAGTCTCTTCTGCAGCCAGACATAAATGTTACAGCTGGTCCAGAGATGGACATAGCTATTCCAATGCTTGGAGTGATAGGATTTGGAGTAGCCTATAATTTCGATGGAAACTGGACTTTTGACAACTTCAAGCCATTTTTCAGATTTGGCACAGCTTTTTGAAGAAAAAGCAAGTTATGAAGAGATATGAATTATTTTCTAAATGTAAAAGGTTTTACCGAGCCGAGAAATGGTATAATCAGTCAAAGGTGGGGATATTTTGCCAAAGAGTATGACGGGTTATGCAAGATGTGAAAAGATTACAGACAGCTATCGGATTCAATGTGAGTTAAAATCTTTAAATTCAAGATATTTTACGGTGGATATTCAGTCTCCATCGTTTATGCTTGGTCGCGAGAATCAATTGATAGATTCTGTCAAAGAATTTATTAAAAGAGGCAAGGTATCTCTGAGAATTTTTGTAGAATTTCTCTCACCTTCAAATGCAGTTAAAATAGATACAGGTCTTGCAAAGAGTTATTATGATGCACTTGAAAGTCTGGTGAATGAACTTGGTATACCAGAACCTGTTAATTTAGATAATCTTTTGAGATTCAAAGATCTTATCAGGTTTGAGCTTTCTCAACAGCAGGAAAAGGAAATTTTCTCATTGATTGAGGAAGTTCTTAAATGCGCTCTTACTGAACTTAACAGAGATAGGTCAAATGAAGGTTCGAAACTTGCAGGAGATTTGCTTGCGATACTCGACCAGATAAAAGATCTCTGTGAAAGGGTATCAAATCTCGCTGAAAGTATGCAACAAAAAATTAAAGAAAAGATCATTCAGGATGTAAGAAGATTGTTGAGCGATGAAGTTCAGCTAAATGATACCCTGCTCGAGAATTCAGTCGCATTTTTGGTTCAGAGGGCGGATATTAGGGAAGAGCTTACAAGACTTGCCAGCCATGTTGAAAAAGCTGTTAAACTTCTGTCATCTGATGAGCCTGTGGGTAATCACTTGGATTTCCTTGCTCAAGAGATGCTTAGAGAAGTCAACACAATTCTCTCTAAATCCCAGAGTCAGGAAATTTCAGATTTTGCTTTAAAAATGAAGGTGTTGGTATCTCAGTTCAGGGAACAGGTCCAAAATATTGAATGATTTTCTCAGGAGGTGTGGTCCGCAATGTATGGTTTGATTAACATTGGTTTTGGGAATGTAATTTCTGGGGATCGTGTTATTGCCATTGTAAATCCTGAATCTGCACCATTGAAAAGACTCAAAGATGAGGCAAAAGATGAAGGAAAATTGATTGATGCAACCTACGGAAGGAAAACGCGCGCAATATTGATCACCGATAGCAATCACATAATATTGAGCGCTATCCAGCCTGAGACGATAGCTCAGAGATTCAAGCAATCTATGATAGAGATAGAAGAAAATTTGAACAAAGTGAGGTAAGAAGGTGAAAGGAGTTCTGTATGTCGTCAGCGGACCATCAGGAGTCGGAAAAACCTCCATTATCGAGTTAACTCTTAAAAAAGTAAAAAATATCGTTTTTTCTGTGTCCTGTACAACAAGACCTAAAAGGCCTGGTGAAATTGACGGAAAAGATTACTTTTTTGTCAGTGAGCCTTCATTTATGAAAATGGTGGAGAATGGTGAGTTTCTCGAGTGGGCTGTTGTGCACAGTTACTACTATGGAACGTTAAAAAAATTTGTTGAAGAACAACTCGAAAACGGGAAAAATGTTCTTCTGGATATAGATGTTCAGGGTGCAATGACGGTTATGAAAAAAGCCGGGGATGCTGTGTATATATTCATCGCTCCACCTTCTTTTGAAGAATTAAAACAGAGGCTTGTAAAGCGTGGAACGGAGGATAAAACTAATTTGGAGCGGAGATTGGAAGATGCAAAAAGAGAGCTGTCTTTTATCCCGCAATTCGAATATTTGATAGTGAATGAAAATCTTCAGGAATCAGTTGATCAACTTTGCTCTATAATTGTTGCTGAACAGGTAAGAGTTAAGAGAGCTCTTGACAGGCTTGGGATGCACAAATTTTTTGAAAATGGAGGTGGCTATGTTGAGTAAACCAGTGATAAACTACGACTATTTGTCTAAGAGAATACCTTACAAATACGCTATACCAGTCGCAGTAGCAAAAAGGGCAGAAGCGTTAAAGGAGTATGCAAAAGCGTATGTGACAACTCCCGATGGAAATTTAATTTCTATGGCTTTCAAGGAATTGCAGGAAGGGTATATCAGGATTAAAAATGAAGAGATATTGAAAATATTGCTTCCGGAAGTGAAGTAGTTATGAAAATTCTCATAGGAGCGACGGGCTGTATAGCTATTTATAAAGTTGTCGGGCTTGTCAGTTCCTTGAGAAAAGCCGGACATGAATTGAAAATTATTATGACTGAGAGCGCCCAGAAACTTGTTTCAAAGACGCTTTTCTCAGCTGTTGGTAATTGCGAGGTCTATACAGACGAAGATTCTTTTGATGTGAGGAATGGCTGGATACCTCACACCGAGCTTTCAAAATGGCCAGATATTCTTGTTGTTGCTCCTGCAACTGCAAATACCATAGCTAAACTGGCAAATGGCTTTGCTGATAATCTTTTGACAATGGTCTGCCTTGCGTACGAGAAAGATAGAAAACTTCTGATACCTGCGATGAATTACAGGATGTATGAAAACCAGGTAACTCAATATAATTTGCAGGCAATGAAACAAAGAGGATGGTGGGTACTGGAACCATCGGTTGGTCATCTGGCCTGCGGTGAATCTGGTCGTGGCCGGTATCCAGAAAATGAAATTGTACAGGAAGCTATATACGTGCTGGCATCTGAAAAGCCTTTAAAAGGTATGAATCTCCTTATTACAGCTGGTCCAACATGGGAAAGTATAGATCCTGTGAGGGTACTTTCAAATCGTTCCAGTGGCAAGATGGGATATGAGCTTGCGAAGGTTGCTGTTCGACTTGGTGCAAATGTTACTCTGGTTTCAGGTCCGACATCACTTGTTGCCCCTTATTTTGTAGAAGATTTTGTGAAAGTTGAAAGTGCAGATCAGATGTATAGAGAGGTAGAAAAAAGATTTAACAGATCAGATGGAGTAATTATGGCCGCTGCTGTTGCAGATTACTCACCGACTAAAAAAAGTGATATAAAAATTAAAAAAGGGGCAGATAAATTAAATATATCTTTTAAAAAGACAGTAGATATACTTGGTGAACTTGGGAGAAAAAAAGGTGAAAAAATTCTTGTTGGTTTTGCCGTAGAATCTCAATCCTTAGAAGATTATGCAATCGAAAAGCTCAAGAGAAAAAATCTGGATATGATAGTAGCAAATCAGGTTGATGCTATGGGAAGTGATAAAAATACTGTATTGATAATAAAGAAGGATGGTACTTTAAAGAGAGTTGGTCCTGATGAAAAAGAGCGTATTGCTCTTGCTGTTCTTACTGAACTTGCTGATTTTTGGAGTAGATCACGAGGTAATAGTTGATTCTTTTGAGAATGATTTAATTACTCTGAAGATAAAACCTCTTTACACACCTGCAAAAATGCAGAGAATTTATATCTTTTCACAGACAGGCCACAGGCTTGCCAAATTGGACAGCGATATGAATGTTTTGTTTGATGTTTCCAAAACAGACTGGATTGTGCCAGAAGTTTTTGGTGAAAATGTATTCGGCAATATAATGAAAGGAACAAATCCACCTGTTTTAAATATCTCTTGTTACAGATCCAATCCAGATATCTTTTTGTTTACAGATACAGAGAAAAGAAGAATGTATGTTATCGTAAAAATTCCCGAAAAGTGGCTATTCACTGGATGTGAATTTCAGGGTTTGTCTTTCAAAAAATTCAGATTTTCAAATCTTTTATATCTCTATACAGATACCGGGTTGAAAGATGGCATTCACAAAATAGATTTAGAATTCCTTTTACCACATGGGCTAAAGAAGACATTAAGCAGAGACGTATTTGTTTTCAATGGTATCGCAAATTTTTTGAGAGGAAACACGGTTCCTTTTTTTGCAGAATATGTACCACCTTACCAGCACACTGTCAAACCTGGTGAGACACTCTGGTCCATAGCCAATATGTATAATCTTAGAACAGCTGATCTTGAGTTAGTTAACGGCTTGCAGGATGGAAGCAAGATTATTTCCGGGCAGATATTGAAGCTCGCGAAAGTTAGATTTGATGCGTCTTTAACAACAATTGTGGTTAACACCACAGTAGCCCGCCTCGCTTTGTATTACAATGGCACGCTTGTGAAATCATTTCCTGTGGCTATTGGAAAAAGCGATACCACACCACCCGGCGTGTACTGGATTGTAAAAAAAGAAATTGATCCAGCATTATACTGGTATGGAGAATATATACCTCCACGTTCGCCTATAAATGGTCTTGGTACGAGATATTTGCAACTCTCGAATCCGACTTACGGTATACACGGCACAACAAAACCGTGGGAAATTGGAAAAAGAATTTCCCACGGCTGTATACGAATGCTGAATCAAGATATAGAAACCTTAGATGCTTTCATTGATCTTGGTACTAAGGTAATCGTCATAAAAAGTATGGAAGCTTTTCCGAAAAAACTGGAAGATTTGCTTTAGAACCTCCCACCCTTTTTCTCTACTCTCTTTCGATATTCCGCCATTTTTCTTTCGCTTTCCTTCATGAATTTTGCGAGTTTTCTCTCGAAATCAGCTTTGCCAGAACCCTTTTGATCAGACTCTTTCTGCTCTTTCAGGGACAATTCCCATTTTCCATCCTTGGTTTTTCCAATAATTTTTGCCGTTACTTCCTGACCTTGCTTGAGAAAATCTTCCACGTTCTTAACGTACTGATTTGCTATTTTGGAAATGTGGATAAAACCAGCTTCTCCATTCTCAAGTGTAACTATTGCTCCAAATTTGGTTATTTGAGTTACTTTGCTTTTCACAACATCTCCAACCTTTGTCACAAAATGCCCCTCCTCGAAGAATTTATGGCTTCTCAATATTGCTGATCTTTATATTTGCGGCGGAACTTTTCAATTCTACCTTCGCTGTCTATAACAAGACTTGCGCCACTCATACCTTTGTATAAAGGATGGCAGTTTGAGCAAACGTCAATTCTAACATTCTCGAGTGTGGTATAGAATTTATGCTCTGCGCCACAAGCACATTTTACCGTGACAAGTTTCATCTCCGGATGAATTTTCTCCTTCACTGCATTATCACCTCTTGAAAATTGTCTTTTCATACCTTATCAATCATATCACACAATTTGTATCAGTCAACTTGCTTTTATTTTTCAGTAAGGCAGTATTAGCTCTTTTATATTTCCTGTATTAAAAGATTGCCGTTTTATCTCGTTAAAATTGTTGTCAAAGATTGTGACCGTATTTTGATAAGACAGGTAGATTTGTTCTGAGGTTGTTATGAATGTTTCGCCAATGACATCAACTTCATCTTCCTTTGAGAGGTTTTCATTTAATTTCATCAACTTACTGTTTGTTAAAACATAGATATAACCTGATCCATACCTTATTCTTTTGCCTTCCCCGTCAATCTCAAACTGCCCGGCTTCTTCAAGCGTTCCGATATTTATTTTCAGAACTCTATCTGATGTGAGGACATAACAATAATTATCCACTACCACAACATCTTTTGCCTCACATGGAATGGTTTCTTCTTCATTTATTTCCTGAGGTATCGTAGCATCTATGATTTTCAAACTGTTACTGCTACAGACAAATATTTTCTCCCCTTGCACAAAGATCCTGCCTTCTCCTTGTATTGGAAGCGAGCTTATATGAGAAACATTTTCTGGATCAGACACATCGAGCAACGAAATACTGCTTTCGTCAGTAACAATTGCGTAAAGTTCTCCTGCAATGATTCTCTGAAGTGGGATCAGTGTTGATACAGATATATAGTTTCCTCCAAAAGTCGAAGTTGCTAAAGACGAATCTTGCAAAATATTCAGTGTATTCCCTATAACATATAATGTGTCGTCATAGTAACATATATCATTTCCAGTGAAAGTTGCTATCTCACTTGTTGATGGATTTGCAAGGCTTGAAAAATCCAATTTATGAACGCCACTGTCTGTCAGTGCTAACAGTATTGCCCCTTCGTCTTCAGAGGCAACATCGAATGTCCATAATGGCCCTTCTGTTGATGTTGATCCGTCTGTTGCCACTACCTTCCAGAAATATCTTTTTCCAGTTTCAAGATCCTGAATCACAACCGCTGAATTTTCTATGTTTTGACGGATCAGAGGTGGATTTGAGCTTTCACCAAAGTAAACATTGTAGAATAATTTGTCGTTGTCCTGATCAAAGCATGACCAGCTAAGAGTCACTTCTGTCTGATAAACATTTGAATTATCTTCTGGTGAAGGGTTAGCAGGTTGCTCTGGGGGATTATTTGGAATGCCCTTAGTTGTGAATTCCCAAACAGGCCCAGTAATCTGATTTGTTCCATCACTCACTTTCAGGTACCACCTGTAAGTGGTGTTTGGAGAGAGGTTGCTCAAAATATAGCTGCTGTCAGAAGTTGTGCTTTCAAGGTGATCTTCTAAATATACTTCGTAAGTCAGATTATCCTCATCGGGGTCAGAACAGCTCCATTGAAGATTTACGGGAATTTCCAAAGATTGAGCACCATCTGGTGGAGATATCAATTGGGGTGTATTTGGCGCTCTGTTCTCGCCAATCATAGCTGTTTTGAAGGAAACCACATCGCTTTGAGAAGTATATTCTCCATCGAAGGCTTTTACATACCAGCTATATTCTGTATCAGGCTGAAAATTTGTTTTAGTATATCTGCCGTTTGTTGCAGTTGCAACGAATGTTCCGTTGATATAAAGTTCAAATTTTAGTGGATCTTTATCTGGATCAACGCAGCTCCATTCAAAAGTTACTGAGCTATAGTTTACGTTCTGTACACCCACTGGGTAAATTAGCTTCGGCTTTTCTGGGCTTGCATTAACTTTTACTGTAGAAAATTGCATAATTTTTGATGTAGATTTATTTTTCGTATCATCTGCGATTATTTGCCAGTAGTAAGTTTTTGAAGGTTCCAGCTGTGGCTTATACTCGTTTTTTGTTCCATTGTATTTTTCTATGAGATCGTCTTCACTCATACCGATTTTGACAGTATATGAAAGAGGATCATTTTCAGGATCTTTGAATTCCCAATGCAGCGTTGTGTCTGTAGGCACATCTGAAACTCCATTTTCCGGGTAAGATGAAATAAATTCAGGAGGTTGGTTTGTAACAACAGGTGAACCGCAAGAAATTACCAAAGCTATAACAGCAGCTACAAAAATTACTAAAATCAATCTTTTCATAATATCTCCCCCTATGGGAAAAATCGGAAATTAGTTGAAAATGTTGAGAGCAGATTGAACTATTTCGATGTTATTATATACCAAGAGATGGTTTTTCAAGGAGGCGTTCAAATGGAAGAGCGGGAAGAGTTGCTAAAAAAAATTAAGGTTCTGGAGGATCAACTCGAATATTATCGGGCACGTGATGCACAGATGGAACAAATGATTCAGGAATACAACCAGTTCATAAAAAAACAGTTCGAGTTATATGATGATTTTGTCAAAGATATTGGTACAAGCAGGATAATCGATCCTTTAACACGTGTTTACTCTACCGAGCATATAAATCGCCTGATTGCTTATTATCACCAGAAAGCTTTCGAAGAAAACAGAAGCTATGCTATAATAATGGTCCGCTTGCTTGATTGCAATGACCAATTCGAAAAGCACCTGTCAAGTGTTGGAAAAATACTCAAGAGCACGGTCCGTGTGCCTATGGATAGTGTGGGAAGATTTTCTGAGGACAGTTTTGTTGTTTTACTTACAGATGTAAAAAAGGATATCGCCACTAAGGTGGTTGAAAGAGTTGACAGGTCCATAAAGAGTTCTGTAGAAGCATATGTGAAGATAGCTTTTAGATCTTATCCCGACGATGGCGAGAATCTTGAGCAATTTATTAAGGATATGAGTCAGGAGGTTTCTTAGTGGGAAAATTAATTATCGAAGGCCCAGCCAGATTAAATGGGGCTGTTAAAATCTCCGGATCGAAAAATGCGGCTTTGCCGATTATTGCAGCGTCACTTATCTGTGACAGAGGTGTTTTGCTTGAGAATGTTCCAGATTTGATGGATGTTAGAACAATGATAGACATACTCAATTCAGCCGGTTGCAAAACACGTTTTGCTGAAAATGTGCTCTCTGTTAATCCACCAGAGAAACCAAACACAGATATTCCATACGAGCTTGTCAGAAAAATGAGAGCATCTTTTAATGTTTTAGGTCCACTTGCTGCCAAATATGGAAAGGCTTCTGTTTCACTTCCTGGGGGCTGTTCTATAGGTGTCAGGCCTGTGGATTACCATATAGAGGGATTGCAGAAGTTAGGTTTTTCAATAAACATAGAACATGGTATTGTCACAGCTGAACTTGGTGAAAGACCACAAGAAGTTTTAATATCGCTTCCTTTTCCAAGCGTTGGTGCTACAGAACATATAATGACAACCGCGGCTATTTTGGACGGTACTCACACAATTCTGGAAAACGCGGCTATGGAACCAGAAATAGAAGATTTGGCTAATTTTTTGAATGATATGGGATGCAAAGTTTTCGGGGCAGGAACAAGACGTATTGAGATTTTTGGCGTGGAAAAAACTCGTGAATGCACTCACAGAATAATACCTGATAGGATCGAGGCAGGTACTTACGCGATAGCTGTTGCTGCAACTATGGGGGATGCCGTAATAGAAAATCTTCAGGTTTCCCATCTTGTTGCGCTTTTTGACGTGCTCAGAAGCGCCGGTGTTGAAATTCAGCAGATTGATGAGACAGCTATTCGCATAAAAATGAATCAAAGGCCTCAGCCTGTCAAGGTTCAGATTACTCCATATCCTGGCTATCCAACAGATCTCCAGCCTCAAATCATTACTTTTTTATCGATAGCTACGGGAACATCTACGGTATCTGAAACAGTTTTCAAATCGAGATTTCAGCACGTAGATGAACTGAGAAGGCTTGGTGCAAAAATAGAGGTGAACGATGGCACAGCTATCATTTATGGAGTGGAGAACTTGAGCGGGGCGCAGGTGAATGCAACTGATTTGAGAGCAGCTGCTGCTCTGGTCATAGCAGGTCTGATGGCAAGCGGAACAACATCTATAAATGAGGTTGATCAGATTTTCAGAGGTTATGAGAATATCGTTGAAAAACTTTCACGGCTTTCGGCGGTGGTTGAGTATTTTGAATGACATTATCAGTATCCTGAAAGATAATCTTTTTCGATGCAAACTGTGTCCTTTGCAGTGTGGGGTGAATAGATATGAAACAACAGGAAGATGTAAAATTGGCAGCAAAGTTAAGATAATGAGTGTCGTGCTTCATTTTGGAGAAGAGCCCCCTATAAGTGGTGAAACTGGTGCGGGAACAATTTTTTTTAGTGGATGCAACCTTAGGTGTGTCTATTGCCAAAATATGAATTTCAGTCAGAAAGCTGATGGGGTTGAGATAAGTACAGAAGAGCTCGCTGAAATTTTCCTTGATCTACAGAGTCACAATGCGAAATGTCTGAATCTTGTTACTCCAACTCCTCATCTTCCTTTTATAATTGAAGCACTTTCAATTGCGAAAAGAGAAGGTTTTGATCTTCCTGTTGTTTATAACACGAGCAGCTATGAATCTGTCGATATTCTACGCTTAATTGAAGGCGTTGTTGATGTTTATTTAGCGGATTTGAAATATGCCGACGACGAAACTGGGATGGCTTTGTCTAAGGTGAATGATTATTTCACTGTTGCAAAAAAAGCATTGATAGAAATGCACAAGCAAGTTGGGGCATTCAGGGAGTTGTACGGAAAAATAAAAGGTTTAATTGTTCGTCATCTCGTGTTGCCAAATAATGTATCACAAAGTGAAAAAGTTTTAGAGTTTGTTTTTTATGGTCTGTCACCAAGTGTACCTGTTTCGCTAATGTCTCAATACAATCCTTTGTTCAAAGCAAAACAGAACCTTCTTATAAGCAGAAAACTGGAAAAGGAAGAATACGAACAAATTGTAAACACGGCTGTTCGAATGAATATGAACGGCTGGATTCAGACTGATGAAAAGAAAAAGGTTACAGTGAAGCCTGTTCCATCAACTTACAAAATTACAAGCCTGCTGAAATCAAAAACATAAATAGAAGCCCGGTAACTGCTATTGCAGCTGTCGTTAAGACTATTTCTTTTGTGTATGTATAACTGCTCCTATCTATTGTCAAAACACTGGTTGCCGTGAAGCTCTCTTTTTCTGTCTGTGCAAAAGCTATTACGGTATATGCTCCATCTGATATGCCGCTGCCTGAAAAATTGATTTGATTTGAACCTGCTTTTCCTTTTCCTGACCATTGCCATACCACTTTTTTGTCTTTGTCCAGGACTTGAATGCTCAGTGTAGCAGGTTTGGACAGATATATATAGAAGGTTGTATAATCCTGGTACCAGTCTCCGTTTGGAGAAAATATCTCGGGCTCAATCTTAAGATTTATCGATAACACTTCTTCTATAAGGCTTATATTCACGCTCGTTTCTTTAGCATAGGAGATATTTACCAATCTTGTCTCTGGTATAAATCCAGCGGATTTGAAAGTTATGTAAAGACTGCCCTCAGGAACGTAAATTGTGTCCTGCACACTGTTAACTTTTCCAAGATACTGATCTTCACTGTATACTTCGACTGGATAGACATTTGAATATACCCTCAACATACCTGCTCTTTTCAAGGGGGCATGGAAAACAACTACACCAGGATATGAAACGTATGCAGAATCATCAAAAATTATGTACCAGGATTTGCGAACAGTTATTCTGTGCTCGCCTGACGAACTCAACGTGATTTCCAGAACTCCGTCAATATCGGACATTCCGGCGTATATGCCATTTACATAAACAGATGCAAACGGCTCTGTTTTTACAACAAGCGTATAGCCTGCAAATACAACTGCTGGCAAAATAAACACAATCAAAATAAGAAGCTTTTTCATCTCTATTCCTCCTGAATTACCAGCTGGTGGTTGTATACCAGTCAACTATGTTTTCAATGCCCCAGAGCCCGCCTTTATCATAGTATTCTACACCAAGTATAAGTAGCTCTGTACTTCTGATATCTATAACTCCCATCGATCCTGTTTGAATCTCTTCTGAAAGATTAATGTAAGCTGCTGCTCTTGGAGAGATTGTCCCTGATAACTCGTCTAAAAAATCCCCTTCATAGCTGTATATGTCTATGATTACATCGGCTTCTCTGTCAGAGGTGTTCATAATACTAAAGGCAGTTTGTGATTCTACAAAGTTCGTATAATTAAGCCCATACCAGTAATATTTTGCATCTGATGATACCTGTACTGGCTCGATCACATGATCTCTACCAACAAGTACATCATCAGATTTGTAAAGAGCAGAGATGTAAAGAAGTTGATCACTTTGAATTAAAACAAGGCCCCAGTTTTCGTCAGATTGAGGAATTACCTGAGATAAATCAACCCAAACAGTTTCAAATTCATTTGATCTGTAACTATTTTGCCAAATAGTGTTTCCCTTGTAATCGTAAACGACCACTCTGAAATATGCCTTTTCTTCACTCAGGTTTGACACAAAAATTGCTGTACTTTTGCCGATCGTCTGATCATAGTACACCCCATAATTTGCTGCAAAACCTGCTGCGCAGAGAAATATTAAAACAAGCAGGGCGACTTTCTTCATAATTATCGCCTCCTCGCTCAGGGAATTTTGGGATAACAAACTATCGAACTACCAGAAGCATAAACAGTTAAAAGATAGGGCTTTCCATCGATTATTAGCATTGCAAAACTATCTGAAGTTTTTGCGGTGTTTGTTTTGAGCAACAGGTTCAACGTGTATATTTTTTCAACCCATGATGGTGGCTGCTGAAGTTCTTGAGGTGATTTCACACTGGTTTCCCCATAAGATATCAATTCTACTTCACTTGCGCTATTTGAGAAAAGGTTCAGCAACATACTGCCGTAATATTCAGCATCACTGCTGGTAGCAAGATCGGTCAGGTGCACATAAGTATCTATCAATTGATTTTCATCCAGATTGCCTTTAAGATATCTGTTCAAATCGTAAACTGTTTGTTCTGCGAATGCTCCAATATCCGGTTCAAGAAGAGAAAGACATCCGCTCATAATCATGGCCAAAAGAATAATTGTAAAGATCACTAATATTCTCATACGTACTCCCCCCAACTTACTTTGTGTGCCTGTGAGCCACCTTGGTTGCTGCAAATGCCCATGGTTTTAGTTTGTAACTGTATCCCATACCTTTCACATAACCGACAACACTTGATAAAACATCTCTGCTGGCACCATTATAACCAACGTCTATATGTATCTCTGGATGATATAGTTGAAGCATTTCTTTTGCAAAACTTGCCATTTCCAGACTTAGATATGTTTCTTCAAATAATCTGCTGAAGATATCATAGTGCTTTCTTTCTCTTTTTAGAGTGTAAAAATAGGTTGCACCAATTCCTATTTTGTAAACCACCAAAGCTGTTGCAAAAGTTACCACACCATCTCTCGCATCGCTATCGGTACCAATATATATTTTGGAAGGGTTTCCATCATTGAAATCTTGTATGATTTCCCTTACAGCTTCGATGTCAACATTGCCGTAAGTAGGATTTTTCAATAAGAATCAATCACCCCCTGATCAATATTATTGGTACGAGCAACTCGTCCAGACTCAAAGAACCATGCTTCGATTTTAAGCTCTCTTCTCTTCCTGTGAGTTTAAAATAAAAAGAATAATCTTTTCTTGCAATCAATATGACATCGCCGATTCTCTCCAAGTTTTCCTTCTTTGGTGATTTTCCGAAAAGTTCCATCTCGATAGCCTGGTGTTTTGTTATGGCGAATGCCTCTGAAGGGTACTTTTCTTTGATATATTCTACCACTTCTTTTGGAAAACGTGTATAAATGTGCATCATTCTCATTTCGCCTCCAGGAGGTAAATCGAAAAAAGAAGCTATTTCGTCTTTCCACGACCACCAGATTTCATTTTGCCACGGGGTAAATATCTGTCCGTGATCTCCTATTATCAAAACCAGGGTATTGCTTTTCAGATTTTTCGAGATTTCTTCTTTTATCATTCTCAAAAGCCAGTGAAGTTCTCGCTCAAATGCTTGAGAATTAACACCAAGTTTGTGCCCGATAGAATCGAGCAATCCCCAGTATACAAAACCAAAAAGTTTTCCATTTTCGTCAAGCATTTCTTTTAATTTTTCAAACAGATCTCCAAAACTCTGATAACTTTTTACTGAAGCACCGGCATTTATCAAATTTGAAAAACCAGATCCTCTGATATTTTTTGATGTAAGCACGCACCCTTTAACTCCGGCTTTTGATAGTTTCTCAAATATCGTCTCTGAAAGTAAGATTTTCTTTGAAGACAGGTTTGCCCCCAGCTTTCCAACTGTCGGTGAGGAAAGTTCTATCATATTGACCAGCGTGCCAAATTCTTTTAGATATAGAGTATAACCCAGTATACCGTGTTCTACAGGAGTCACGCCGGTTAAAATTGACGCCAGCGAAGAACTTGTTGTCGTGGGAAATACTGAAGAAGCCTGCAGGATATCACTTTCGCTAAAGATGGGATTTTTAATCAATATTTTGTTCAAACTGTTCATGCCCATAGCATCTATAAGAAATAGTATAACTTTGTTGACATTTTCCATAAGACCCGGTTTTTCCAGACCAAATGGGTATTCTGGATAATGCGCCGGGCAACCAAAGTGTGATAAAATAGCATTAGAAACATTCACAAGCGAATATTGCTCGTAGTCTGGTTTGAATAAGTTTTCGCTGATTTGTTTCAAGACCACAGGCACCACCACTTAAAGTATAGATCCAGAATATGTATTTTTCAAAACAATATCAGTTCAACTTGACCATAATGTTAATTGAATGATATACTTTAAATCAGATTCATTTAATAAGGAGGTTGAAATATGAGAGAGATGACAGAAAAATTTCTTAAAGATGCCTTCGCAGGAGAGAGTATGGCTCATATGAAATATGCAATTTTTGCTGAGGAAGCTGAGAAAAAAGGGTTTAAAAATCTGGCGAAGTTGTTTCGTGCCATTTCTTATGCTGAATATGTTCATGCAAGAAATCATTACCAAGCTCTTAAGATGATACAATCCATTTCAGAAAATATACAACAATGTATAGACGGAGAGAATTTTGAGGTAGAAGAAATGTATCCTGTTTACAATGAAGTTGCAAAATTTCAGAAAGAGAACGAAGCTGTTCGAAGTACTCACTATGCGTTAGAGGCAGAGAAGATCCATGCTGTTATGTATAAAAAAGCCAAGGAACTTGCCGAACAAGGTAAGGATTACCCAGCTGATAAGATAAGCATCTGCAGTGTTTGTGGTTACACCGTTGAGGGAGATGCACCAGAAAAATGTCCGGTATGTGGTGCAGGTGCTTCTCAATTCGTTAATTTTTAGGGGGCGAGAAGATGGTCAAGTACAGATGTATAATTTGCGGGTATGTGTACGATCCTGCTGAGGGAGATCCAGATAGCGATATCCCTGCAGGAACATCTTTTGAAGATCTTCCAGACGATTGGGTTTGCCCAGTATGCGGAGCGTCGAAGGAAGATTTTGAACCAGTAGAAGAGTGAACCCCTCAGGGGTTCACTTTAATTTTTTATATATAGAATAAATGCCTGCTGCGAGAAGAATTTTGGTCAGATCGCCCGGTATGAACGGAATTGCTCCCATTGAGAGAAGCTTTATGAGCGTAAGGTGAGATCCTTTTATTGCAAACCACCAGTAAAGCTGCAGCAAACCGACTGCGTAGATTATACCAAAATTTGCAAAAGCAAGCCATAATAACGTTGAAGTTGAAGATCTATTTTTTTGTTCGAAAATACTTCCGAGGACAAAAGAAGCAATAACGAAACCGATAAGATATCCCCCTGTTGGGCCGATAACGATGCTCAGTCCTCCTTTAAAGCCAGCAAACCAGGGCATACCAGCAATACCTACCAGAACGTATATTATTTGGCTCACGCCTGACAATCTTCCAATGAGTAAAGGTGAAAGCAAAACCACTAACGTTTGTCCTGTAACTGGTACGGGACTGAAGGGAAGAGGGATTTTGATCTGTGCGGCAGCTCCTGTCATAACTGCAAAAATTGTTGAAAGCAAGATTTTCGAAAAAATACTCTGCTGTGCCTGAAGTTTTTGAACCTCCATTTATTCACCTCCAGAATTATTCTATAAAGCTTTCTTTTTCGATTTCGAAAAGAAAACATTTCTTTTTGTTTCATTATTGCCAGTGTGGTATTTTTTGATGATATTATATTGACATCTAACTATTAGACATAAAAGGAGGTGATCCTTTATGAACGAAGATATGGTTTTTAAGCGTTTTTTTATCATAAGTCGACTTCACTTTCACATTGTTCATGACGAACTTGAAAAACATGATATTCATCCCGGGCAACCTCCACTGTTGATGCTTGTTGCCAAAAATGAGGGTATTACTCAAAATTTAATTGCACGAAAGCTCAATGTCAGTCCAGCCACTGTTGCAATAATGCTTCGAAGAATGGAAAAATCCGGCTTAATTCAAAGAGAGCAGGACGAAAGTGACAGAAGATTTCAGCGGGTTTATCTGACGGATAAGGGAAGTCATATGGCAGAGATTCTCAAAAGCAAAATGGAAAAGGTGGAAAAGATAGCTATGGATGGTTTTTCCTCGAGTGAAAAAGATCAGTTTTTGAAATTTTTGGACCGCATAATAGAGAATTTAAAAAAACATACTAAGGAGTGGTGCCATGATTAAGATTTTGAAATATTTGAAGCCATACACACATTTGGCACTTATTACTGTTGCACTGGTTGTAGTTGATTCTTATGTGACACTTTATTTGCCTGATTTGATGTCTCAAATAGTGGATAAAGGTATTACAAGAGGCAATGTTGACTATATATGGCAAACAGGTGCCAAGATGCTTCTTGTTTCTTTAATTCAGGTCTTGGCAATAATTTTTATGAGTTTAACCTCCTCAAAAGCAGCTATGGGTGTTGGCAAAGATTTGAGAAATCACATTTTCAAAAAAGTCCAGAGCTTTTCTCTTGGAGAAATTGATCAGTTCAGCACAGCTTCTTTGATTACCAGAACTACAAATGATATTACTCAGATACAACAGGCTATTGTGATGATACTCAGAATGGTCATAAGAGCTCCTGTAATTGCTGCTGGCAGTATAGTGATGGCTGTGTCAAAAGATGCGAAACTTACTATGATACTTCTGGTTTCTGTCCCGATCGCTGCTGTTGCAATGTATTTTATTTTTAGCAAAACTATGCCGCTGTTCAAGAGTATGCAGAAAAAGATAGACAGATTGAATCTCGTTTTGAGAGAAAGAGTTACTGGTGTGAGAGTCATAAGGGCTTTTAACAAAGAAGATCACGAAAAAGAAAGATTTGAGAAAGCGAATGTGGATCTTACTCAGACAGCACTGAAGGTTAACAGAATAGGCGCTGTTATATTTCCAATAATGATGATAGTGATGAATTTCACCATAATCGCTCTTGTATGGTTCGGCTCAAAGCAAATTGACATGGGACAGTTGCAGGTTGGTTCAATGATGGCGGTTATGCAGTATGTGATACAAATTCTTTTCTCTTTTATAATGATATCTATGATATTTATATTTCTACCACGTGCCTCTGTTTCTGCACAGAGAGTTATCGAGGTTTTGAAGACAACCCCCACAGTTTTGCAACCATCAGATCCTACCGAGCCGACTGGAAAAGGTGTAATAAGATTCGAAGATGTAAGTTTTTACTATCCCGGTGCAAAAGAAGCTGCTCTGGAAAATATTTCGTTTGAAGCTCAACCGGGAAAAATGACGGCAATTATTGGAAGTACCGGTTCTGGTAAAACAACCATTCTCAATTTGATTATGAGATTTTACGATGTTACCAGAGGTACTGTGAAAATAGACGGTGTTGATGTACGCCATATTCCACTGGAAAGATTGCGTGGAATGATAGGTTATGCGCCTCAGAAAGCCGTTATTTTTTCAGGAACGATAGCAGACAACATACGCTTTGGGAGAGATGAATTGAGTAATGAGGATGTATTGCGTGCGGCAGAGATAGCTCAAGTAGATGAATTCACCCAGAAAATGCCAGAAGGTTTGAATTCTCCTGTAGCTCAAGGAGGCACAAATTTATCAGGTGGACAGAAACAAAGAATTTCTATAGCACGTGCCATAGCTGGAAAACCAAAGATATACCTTTTTGATGATACGTTTTCTGCACTTGATTTCAAAACAGATGCCCGTGTCAGGGCAAAATTGCTAAAAGAAGTTAAAGATGCAACGGTCATAATAGTTGCTCAAAGGGTAGCCACTGTGATGAATGCAGACCAGATAATAGTCATCAAAGATGGAAAGGTTCAGGGAATAGGAAATCACAAGCAATTGATGAACACATGCCCTGTTTATAAAGATATAGTTTTATCGCAGCTTTCAGAAGAAGAAGCAGTCGGAGGTGATTCTAATGGCAAATGAAAAGCGTTCACAACCACTTCCTTCGAGAGGCCCGAGACCTGGTGCAGGACCATTGATGATTTCATCTGACAGGGCAAAAAATTTCAAAGCGACTTTGAAAAGGTTGATAACGTATCTTGGACCATATATTATTCCTGTAATTATAGTGCTCGGCATAACAATTGTTGCTACTGTACTGACAATTTTTGCTCCGAAAATACTTGGAAAAGCAACTACCGAAATTTTTCGTGGGGTTATGGCAAAAATGCTTAAATTACCAAATGTGGGCATAAATTTTTCTTATGTTGCAAGGATTCTCATTCAAGTTAGTCTTTTATATGGTCTGAGTGCTCTTTTGAACTATATTCAACAGTTTATAATGGCTGGTGTTTCTCAAAAAGTGGTTATGAAGATGAGAAAAGATATATCTGAGAAGCTTACAAGACTTCCTTTGAAATTTTATGATTCAAAAACACACGGAGAAATATTAAGTCGCGTCATAAATGATGTAGATCTCATAAGCAACACACTTCAGCAGAGTCTGATTCAGTTTGTTTCCGGGATTATTTCCATAGTTGGTGTAGTTATTATGATGTTAACAATAAGTCCTCTGCTTACAGGAGTGACTTTACTAACTTTACCGTTAAGCATCATTGCCACTGTTTTTATTGCTAAATATTCTCAGAAACATTTTTCAAAACAGCAGAAAACCTTAGGAGAGCTCAGCGGTCATACAGAAGAAGTTTATTCAGGGCACACAGTCATAAAGGCTTTCCGCAGAGAGCGAGAAGCGGTAGAAAAATTTGAAAAAATAAACGAACAACTTTATGAAGCAAGCTGGAAAGCACAGTTTTTGTCCGGAATGATAATGCCTCTCATGAGGTTTATCGGAAATCTTGGATATGTTATCGTGTCTGTCGTAGGCGGTATTCTTGTTACAAGAAGGGCAATTACGATTGGTGATGTTCAGGCTTTTATTCAGTACTCGCAGCAATTTACACAGCCTATAGTTCAAATTTCCAATATTGCTAATCTTATCCAGTCAACAATAGCAGCTGCTGAAAGAGTTTTTGAGATTCTTGATGAAGAGGAAGAACTTCCAGACAGCCAGACCGCTATAGAAGTAAACGAAGTTCATGGTGATGTCAGTTTTGAAAGGGTGTATTTCAGCTATGTTCCTGAAAAACCTCTTATAGAAGATTTGAATATAGAAGTAAAAAGCGGGCAGAGAATAGCAATAGTTGGACCGACAGGAGCTGGAAAAACTACTCTTGTGAATTTGTTGATGAGATTTTATGAGATTCAAAGCGGAAGTATAAAACTTGACGGAATAGATATCAGAGAAATTTATAAAAAAAGTCTGAGAAAATGCTTTGGTATGGTCCTTCAGGACACATGGCTTTTCAGCGGAACTATAAAGGAGAACATAGCCTATAGTAAAGATGGTGCTTCGGAAGAAGAAATAATAAGGGCTGCTAAAATGGCTCAAGCACACCATTTCATAATGGCTCTTCCAGATGGTTATAACACAGTTATAAATGAAGAAGCAACGAATATTTCTTATGGTGAGAAACAGCTGATAACCATTGCAAGAGCTTTTCTATCTGATCCCGACGTACTTATACTCGATGAAGCAACCAGTAATGTTGATACTCTCACAGAGATATATATTCAAAAGGCTATGGATGAACTGATGAAAAATAGAACGAGTTTTATCATTGCTCATAGACTTTCCACTATAAGGAATGCCAGCTTAATACTGGTCATGAACGAAGGAAAAATAATAGAAAAAGGTACGCACAGAGAACTTCTCGAGAAAAATGGTTTCTATGCAGATCTTTACAAAAGCCAGTTTCTTGGTGCACTGGTTGAAGCATAAGGTGGGTGTGAGTTTCACCCACCTCTTTTTTAAAAAATTCTGAAAGATTTGATTTCTCTATATTTTGCTGCCTGAAGTATTCTTATGACCCTGTTAACTTTTTCAATCGGCTCGCCGCTCAAATCTTTCTTTTGTTCGATCTTTTGCAAGATTCTGTCAAGTTCCTGGTAACTCATTCCAAATGCATATTCATCCGTTATACCGGGTATGAGATCTGGTGAAGGTGGTTTTTTCAGAATTTTTTCGGGTATTTTTAAATGTCTTGCAAGCTCAAAAATCTGGGTTTTGTAAAGATGTGCTATTGGCTCAATATCGACTGAATCATCTCCCCATTTTACATAAAGACCTGTTAAGAACTCTGTTTTGTTTGTTGTCCCAACCACAGCATAATTTCTCTTTTCTGCTTCAAAATATAAGATGCACATCCGAATTCTGTGTTTTGATCTGTAGTATGCCAGCCCTTTTAAAAATTCTTTGTTCCCTTTATTTAAAAGATCATCTATAAATGGGTCATTTGAAAGTTTCTGCCATTTTCCAAGTACATATCTTTCCTGAACGGATTTTGGAAATAAAAACGCTGGTGGGAAGAGTTTGTATATTCCAAGTTTTCTGAGCATTGGGGTGGCAGGTTTTATTTCGTAATGTATTTTCAAATTTTCACAAACAGTTTTTGCATCTTTTACTGATTCTTTAGAAGAATCTCTCTCCGGTAGAATCAATCCAAAAACTTTCTCTGCACCGAGTGCCCTCACACACAAGGCAGCTACAACTGCTGAGTCTAACCCACCACTGATGCCTACCACAGCACCTTTATAACTGTATTCTTTTACGAAATTTGATATGAATTCACAGATTTCATCAATACAGTTTTTCACATAGTAATTATATTATCACTCGAGCAAAATCTCTATATTGTTAATATCATGGTTTTCAACCTGCACATCTGCTGTAGCATCTGGTGTGGCAGAAATGATTTCATCGGAATCATTCCAGGTGCTGTAAGTTTCTTCTTTGAATATTCGTAATTCGTATTTGCCGGGCTTTATTTTCAATATCCTGAATTCTCCATCTTCCCAGTTATTGGATTTTTTATGAGTAAAGGTTGATGCAACCGCGGTGGCTTCTTCTGTATCGAATAGAGCAACGAGCGCATGGACAATTCCTTCATTGTTTGAATTTACTACTCTTCCATTGATATCGTACAGTTTTCCGTATCTCACATGAACAACTGGTGTCATGTGAAATTTACTTGGATCAGGATTACTACTGTTCCATGAACCATTGTACTTTATGGATCTTGACAGATCAAAGTCCAGAACGATCACAGTTTTTTCATTTACATCGATCGGTTCTGTGAATGGATATTTCAAAGAATTTGAGTTTATTTCGAGAGTGTATTCCTGATCATTAACGGTTATAGTAGCCTGGCTTATTTCAAATCTGATCTGGGTAAAAGTGCCATAAGTCTGAATTACCGGAAAACTGATCTCTGTTCCTATTAGATCGAGTAAATTCACTGCTGTGGCCTCGTCTGTTACAACGATTGAAGCATCTTCTGTGTCGCTCATTAATAAAATTCTGTCAATCGTTACATCAAGTTTCTGGATATCACTCACCGGTAAAACGGCATCAGTTAAATAGATTTCAATTTCTCCTGTATTTGAAAGATTCATGCAACCACTTATGAGTAGTACGAAGAGTAGTACGAAAAACATCACGCACAAGGCATATTTTCTCATAACCCCACCTCCTGAAAAAATCATACAAAAGTGGGGATTAGAAAAAAATTAAAAGAGGGTATCTCTACCCTCTTAAAAGTAATTTTCTGCAGCATGAATTGCGGCGATTGCTCCGTCTGAAACAGCTGTAATAATCTGTCTGACGTTCTTTTTCCTCACATCACCTATTGCATAAAGTCTTGGTATGTTTGTTTGCATCCATTCATCGGTGAATATATATCCCTGCTCATCAATTTTCACAATATCTTTCACAAGCTCTGAATTTGGTTTCAAGCCGATCGCTATAAAAACTCCATCCACTTTTAATTCACTAATCTGACCAGTTTTGACATTTCTCAGAACGATTCTTTCTAATTTTTTATCTCCATGAAATCTTTCAACCACGTTGTCAAATGCGAATTTTATTTTTCCGTTGCTAAAAGCCTTGTCCTGAAGTATTTTGACAGCTCTGAGTTTGTCCCTCCTATGTATCACAGTAACAGATTTTGCTATTTTTGATAAATAAAGCGCATCGTTCAAAGCTGTGTCGCCTCCACCTATGACGGCGACATCTTTATCTTTGAAAAAATATCCATCGCAGGTTGCACAGTAAGATATACCTTTTGCCAGAAACTCTCTCTCTCCCGGAACTTCAAGTTTTTTTGGATCTGCCCCTGTTGCAATCATTACAACTCTAGATTTTACAATTCTTTCTTCCGTTTTAATTATCATTTCGCTGTTTTCCACATTCAATTCAATGACATGGTTGTTCAGAAATTCAGTCTGGAGAGATTCTGCATGTTCTTTCATTTTTCTTGCCAGTTCCTGGCCTTCAATATTTGGGAAACCTAAATAGTTATCTATATATGTTGTGAGGTTCAATTGCCCGCCTTCAAGAACTTTTTCCACAACAAGCACACTCAAACCTGCCCTTTTTGCATAAACTGCTGCACTTAGAGCAGCTGGACCGCCGCCTATTGTAACAATGTCATAGTAATCTTTTATTGATTTTGTGGAACCAACTTCAAAGAACATTCTAATTTTCCCCCGCAGCCTTTAGCAATTCCTGTAAAAACATGTTTTCTGGATATGCTCCAACGAAATCACGCTGATCATTTATGAAAGTATGAGGCACCGAAGAAACACCATAGTTCATGCTCAATTCTGGAAACTCGTTCGCCTCTATCATTTCCGCTGTAATATTTGGATTAATGAAAGCAGCGTTATGGGCCATAAGAACGGCTTTGGGGCAATAGGGGCACGTTGGTGTAACAAAAACCCTTATTTTGACTGGCGATTTTATAGAACGAATCTTCTCAATCTGATCTTCATTGAAAAATGCTGGTTTACCAGATGAAACGGTTATTATATCCTGTATCAAACTTGAAAATTCATGACCGGACGGTATGCCGTAAAATCTGATCCTCGTGTCTTCACCGTTTTTGTTCAGAAATACAACTGCTGGTGCCATTTCAATTTTGTACATTTCGGCAACTTCCCTGTCTTTTTTAACGTGGTAAACATAAAACTCTATCTTGCTGTCAACCGCAGAAAGTTCTTCCAGGACTTGTTTTGTTAAATCGCAATATTCACATTCACTGGCATCGTCAACAAAGATCAAAATTTTTACAGAGTCCACTAATTGTTCTGAAAATACTTTTTTTAAGTACTTTACGTCCTTTTCATTTATTAATGGCATGCTTGCACCTCCTAATGTTTTCTCCATAAATATTCTACCTTATTAGTCGGAATTTATTCCTTTCGATCGAGTGAAGCTGATGTAAAACCTAAGATAACGAGAAGAGTACCTATCAGGAGTTTGCTTAACTCATGTCCTGATGATACTCTGTTCACAACAAAAACAGTGCTGAACAACCCCCAGCAAGTTAAAAGGGAGGCTATATTTCTCTTTATAGATCTTTTAAGCAAATATAAGACGACATATTCTTTTTTCGTGTAACCAAGGGAAAGAAATAGCACCCTGAATCTCTTATCTTCGTTTTCAAGATAAACAGACAATCTTCCCACGTGAAACAGAAAGGCGATCAAAACACATACAAAAAAATCCCTCAAAGAATATTGGCCAAAGGCAGATGTATAGGTTAGAAGTAATCCGAGCGTAACAATCGTATTTACGGAAGAAAAGGGGGCGAGCGTCATATTCGCCGCCCCGGAAAAATTTGCCCAGACTACAGGTAGTGCTGTTACTATGCCTATTGAAGAATAAGATAACCCGAGAAACAGATCTTTAATAAAATCGGCCACGTTTATTTTTTCTCCTCCCCTTCAGGTTCTTTTTTCAGAACTTCAGCTATACCAGCTATACTTGAGAGAATTGCGGAGGCTTCCATAGGCAGGAATACCTTGGTTGCTTTGCCGTTCGCTATATCTTTCAGCGCATCAAGATATTTTATTGCTATAAGGTCATTTGTTGGTCCTCCTTCATGAATCGCTTTGAAAACGTTGAGTATTGCTTCAGCCTGACCCTGAGCTTCTGCTATCAATTTAAATTTATTTGCTTCAGCCACTTTCTTTATTGCTTCAGCCTGGCCTTCTGCTTTTAATATAGCAGCATTTCTTTCACCTTCAGCTTTGAGTATCTCTGCCTGTTTTATACCTTCTGCTTCAAGGATAGCCGCTCGCTTAGTTCTCTCAGCTTTCATTTGTTTGCTCATCGCATCGGTTATATCTTTTGGTGGATCTATTTTCTTGATTTCGACTCTCGTTATTCTCACACCCCATTTGTCGGTAGCGTCATCGAGGACAGTCCTGAGCTTTGTGTTTATTTTCTCTCTTGATGTGAGCGTCTGATCAAGTTCCAATTCGCCTATAACGTTTCTCAAATTTGTCTGAGCGAGCTTTAACGTGGCAAACTGAAAGTTGCTTACGTTGTAAACTACTTTGTAAGCATCTGTGACTTCATAATAAATCACAGCGTCAACTGTCACTACAACATTGTCTTTTGTTATAACCTCCTGGGGAGGAACATCGATAACCATTTCTCTCAAATCGACGCGCGTCATTCTGTCAAAGAACGGGATGATAAAGTGTAATCCCGGCCCAGCTTCTCTGTTAAATTTACCCAATCTCTCTACCAGACCTCTTTGATACGGTCGAACAATCTTAATACCAGTTGCAGCAATTATAAGTATTAAAAAGGCTATTATTCCAAGGGCTATTATCACAGTTACTCACCTCCTGTCTTTTCAACGATAACATGCGAACCTTCTACTTTGATTATTTTTACTTTTTCTCCCTCATTTATTACTTGCTCGTCTTTTGAATATGCTCGCCAGAGGTCCCCATTAATCTTAACCAGACCTTTTCCCTGCTTGTTGTCTATGGTTTCAATTACTGTAGCTATCTGACCTATTATCTCATCTATGTGTATCTTACGAGGTTCTTGTTTTGTTAATTTCTTCGTCAGAGGTCTTGTGAGAATGACGAGCAATCCAGATACCAGAATGAATACCATAATCTGAGCCAGCGTACCAAAACTCACACTAACGGCGGATGCAACGAAAGCACCTATCCCAAACCAGAAAAGAAAAAAAGATGGAGTGAATATTTCACCAACCACAAAAATTACTCCCAGAATTAGCCAGAAGAGATAAGGTTCCACTGTTTCACCTCCCTTATATGGTGAAAACAACTTCTGGATCAACGTAATGTATATCAAAATTATTTGCTTCTTTAATATTTTTGAGATATCTATCTATTTTGCCGCTGTATCTTGAGGATATGTGGTAAAGGATCAACTTCTTGACTTCCGCTGATTTCGCAATGTCGAGAACCTCTTCCAGGGAGGCATGAGCATTCATCTTCCTGTCACTGCTTCTAAGAAATGTACATTCGTGTAAAAGAATTTCACTATCTCTTGCATTTTCGGGGTCTATTCCGAACGTATCACCAGAGATTGTCAAGATTTTTTTCTCATAAAACTCTGTTATGTTGCTTGAACCAAGCTTTTTTGAAAGTTCCAATATCTCTTTTTCAGGTAAGTTGCGGTACTCTTCTTTTAATCTCCTGCGCGTTTCTATTATACTGTAACCCAGACTCATATCCTGCGAAGTGTGCTTGACTTTGAATGGCACAACATATCTTGCAAAGTTTCCTGCCTGACGAAGAAACACTTTTTCCCCTGCACTAACAGGTATGTGATTGAATTCAAACCGCAGATCATTGTTGGCTTGTTTGATGAAATTTATCCAATCTTCGATAGCTGTATTTCCTTTAGGGTAGTAGACAGTCAATGGCTTTTCTCTATCTCCCATAGAGTTATTCCTTGTGTTCACTATGGTCCACAATCCAGATATGTGGTCGATATGGCCATGTGTTAAAAAAATATATCTTATGGCATATATTTTGTTGGACATTGTCAAAGAAACTCCCTCACCGGCATCAAACAGAATTCTTTCCGGTGCGTAGTAAACCCATGTAGAATAAAGAGCCTTGGAATATATCTGAAGTATCAGCTAACTCACCCTTTCTCCTCTCCAACGATTTCAACTTTTATAGTTCCTCTGACCCCGCCAGGAAGCCTCATCTCGATATCGTAAAGCCCCGTTTCTTTGAGTGGCTTATCCATGTTTATCCACTTTTTGTCAATTTCAACACCTGAGTTTTTTGAAAGGATCTCTGATAAATTTGTAGAAGTCAATGCACCAAATAATTTTCCGCCACCTCCAACTTTTGCCGGAACTTTGTGAATCTGTTTTTGAAGGGTTTTCAATATCTCCTCACTTTTCTTTTTTGTCAGATCTTCTTTGTGTTCCTTTAGAATTTTTTCGTTCCTGATCCTTTTAATTTCTCCTTCGGTTGCCATTTTTGCCAATCCACGAGGTATTAAAAAATTTCTTGCATAGCCATCTTTAACCTCTTTCATATCGCCAGTTTTTCCAATACCAGGTATATCTTTTAGAAGTACTACTTTCAAAACAATACCCCCTTTCATTTCTTTATGATTATATCTTATAATCAAAAAGATCAATTTGGTAAGGAGGTCAGCATATGGAATATGATGTTTACCTGAGAATAAAAAGCGAAGATGTTCATAAACTCGGTTATATTCTCGAAGTAGAAGACAATTTTGTGAATATGAGAAAATATGAAAATGGACTTTTGAGAATACTTGTTCCTGCTGATATGCTTCAGGAACTTCTTGAGTTTCTCGAAACGGTAAGAAAACATGTAGATTTCGAGGTAGTGGAGTGTAGAGAAAACAATGGGCGTATTTAAATTCCTGAAACCCGATGAATTTCTGGAAAGTGTTGATAAGATAGATATAGGAAAGTTTATTCTCAACGGCAAAGATGTGTTTATTTTCGATTTTGACAACACGCTTGGTTTATGGAGGTCTTCAAAAATAGAAGAGAGGTTTCGGTATGTTATAGATGAAATAAAAAGTAAGAGAGGAAAAATTCTGATAGCTTCAAATGGAAGACCGAGGAAGATTTCTCTCGATGGTGCCCATATAATATGGAGAAGCAGAAAACCATTAACTTTTAAAATAAAGAAATTTCTTTTAGACAATCAGATACCAGTTAATCGTGTTGTAATGATAGGTGACCAGATTTTCACAGATATTCTGGCGGGAAATTTACTTGGTGTGTATACAGTAAAAGTAGAACCTTTAAGCAGGCATGAGTTTTTTTTCACCAGAATACTGAGATTTTTCGAGCGGATTGTGCTGAAAATAATTCGCAAGTGAGTTAGAGATTCAAAAAGGAGGAAACAGTGCAGCGAGCACTGAATTTTGTATGAAATGTAGAGGGTGTGGGGCTCAGATACAGCATGAAAATCAAAGAAAACCTGGCTATGTACCCTTAGAAGTTTTTCAGAAAAGAAGAGCAGAGGGAAAAGATATTCTTTGCCAGAGATGCTTCAGAATGAGACATTATGGAAAGCTTGAATCAGTGAAGATTACAAATGATTTTGCCAAAAGGTTGTCAAAGCTTGTTCGAAAATTTGAAGTTATCGTCTGGGTCTTGGATATAAGCGATTTTGAAGGAAGTTATGATCCATTGCTTGCAGAAATTTTGAAAGATCTGAATAAAATAATTGTTGTGAACAAGATAGATCTTCTTCCAAAAGCTGTCACGATTCGTGAGATCAAATCCTGGGTTGAAGAAAGGCTGAAAGGGCAAAGGTTCAGGGACGTATATCTGACGAGCGCAGCGAAGAATTATGGAACGAGATCTCTTCTAAGGGCACTCTCGCTTTATGAAAATGTGATTTTCGTTGGTATGACCAATGTTGGAAAATCTTCTATTTTTCAGAAATTAACCGGTGTCGATGTTAATGTTACACCTTTTCCGGGTACCACACTTGATTTGATAAAAGCAACTGTGAAAAATACGGATATCTTTGACACACCAGGGATATTTTCAAATCGCAGGATAATAGATTTTCTGGAACCTGGATCTCAGAAAAAGATTTCTCAGAAATCCCTGAGTAGAATGACTTTTAAGCCTCAAAAAGGTCAAACAATATTTATTGGAGGTCTGTGCAGGTTAGATTTCTCTTTTGATACAGAGCTGCCACCAATTTTTCAAATATTTGCAAGCGAGTCTGTAAAATTTCATGTTACCAGTACTTCGAAGGCAGACAATCTGCACGTTAAGCAATATGGCAGATTGCTTGTGCCGCCTTTTAAACCAAAAGAGCTTTCAATGGATTCATTAAATTGGAAAGAAGAGGAATTTGAGTTAAATACAGGAGAAGAGCTTGCTATAGCTGGTCTTGGATGGTTAAGTGTGAGAAGAGGCCCATTTAAGGCAAAAGTTAAAACTATCAACGATGTAATTGTTAAAAAAAGAAAAGCACTTGTTAATCCTTACAGAGGAGGTATGAGAGGTGGATAAAAAACAACCTGGTATTGTTGTTGGCGTCAGCAACAGGCATGTTCATCTTTCTAAGGAAGATATAGAAATACTTTTTGGAAAAGGCTATGAATTGAAACCTGTGAAAGATCTGGGGCAACCTGGACAATATGCGGCAGATGAGAAGGTAATAATAGTAGGTCCCAAAGGCGCTATCGAGCAAGTAAGAGTACTCGGACCAGCAAGAAACAACACACAGATAGAAATTTCAAGAACAGATGCTTTCAAGCTTGGGTTGAATCCTCCTGTGAGAGATTCAGGGGATATAGAAAACACGCCAGGTATAGTCATAGTAGGTCCCAGGGGAACGGTTATAAAAGACAAAGGAGTAATTTTAGCCAAGAGGCACATTCACATGCATCCAAAAGATGCTCAACACTATGGAGTTAAAGATAAAGATATTGTAAAAGTGGTCTGTGAAAAAGAGGGACGCAGACTCATATTCGATGATGTCCTGGTTAGAGTCAGTGAAAAATTCGCTCTTGAGTTCCACGTCGATACAGATGAAGCGAATGCCGCTTTGTTAAAAAACGGTGATCTGGTGTGGATAATAGAATAACAGTTAATTATCAGGGAAGAACATACAAATTTGAAGGGTCTATAAAGGTAATAGATATTCTAAAAAAATTGGGTTTAAACAGCGAAGAGCACGTTGTTCTTGTAAACGGCGAAATATATACAGAAGATAGAATGGTAAAAATAGATTCAAATGTGGAAATACACCGAGTTACATCAGCAGGTTAATCAGGGGGTGAATGTGTGATAAGCCGTGAAGTTTTATCTTATAAAGACGAGTTGATTCAACTGAGGAGAGATTTTCACATGTATCCTGAGGTTGGTTTTGAATTGCACCGAACTTCACAAAAGGTAGCAGAGTATCTTGAATCAGTAGGATTAGAAGTTAAAAGAAATGTGGCTCAAACAGGCGTTGTTGCGTTGCTCAAAGGTGCAAAACCTGGTAAAACAATTATGTTGAGGGCAGATATGGATGCACTCACATTACAAGAGCTGAATAATGTTCCTTATAAATCAAAGATCGATGGTGTAATGCATGCTTGCGGGCACGATGGCCATACAGCCATGTTACTTGTTGCGGCAAAAATATTGAAAGCCCATCAATCTGAACTCAGCGGAAATGTGAAATTCCTTTTTCAGCCTTCAGAAGAAAAATTCCCGCCAGGTGGGGCTTTACCAATGATAGAGGAAGGTGTTTTGAAAAATCCAGATGTCGATTATGCTTTTGGTGTGCATCTCTGGTCACAGCTTGATTGTGGAAAGATTGGTATCAGAAGTGGTGCACTCATGGCCGCCGCAGATGAATTTCAGATTATTCTCAAAGGTAAGGGCGGTCATGGTGCTCAACCACATTACTGC
This sequence comes from Pseudothermotoga lettingae TMO, assembly GCF_000017865.1. GTDB lineage: Bacteria > Thermotogota > Thermotogae > Thermotogales > DSM-5069 > Pseudothermotoga_B > Pseudothermotoga_B elfii. The sequence goes on along the minus strand of NC_009828.1, from coordinate 1,669,159 downwards.
AAAGACCCAGTAATTGCGGCTGCCGAGCTTGTAATGGCTCTTCAGACCATTGTTAGTAGAAAAATAGATCCATTTGAGAGTGTTGTTGTCACAGTTGGAAAGGTTCAAGCGGGAAGTGCATTCAATATCATACCTGAAACGGCCATTTTGCAGGGAACTGTTAGAACGTTGAGCGAGAATAGTCGAAATTTGGTAAAAGAAAGTATAAAAAGAATTACACAGGGTGTGTGTATGGCTCACGAGTTAGATTTTGAAATAGACCATAAAGATGGCACAGCTGTTCTCGTGAACGATGAAAAATTAACAGATTATGTTCGAAAAATTGCTGAAGGTATTTTTGGCAAAGAAAATGTCGTTGAGGTACCTCCAACTATGGGTGGAGAAGATATGTCGTTCTTTTTGAAAGAAGTACCGGGTGTTTTTTATTTCATAGGTGCGTCAAACTCGCAAAAAGGTCTGGAAAGATCTCACCATTCACCGTACTTTGATATTGATGAAGATTCCTTGCTTGTTGGCACACAGATGCATGTAAGTTTAGTTTTGAGTATGCTTGGAGGAAAAAATGATTATATTTCAAAAGGTTGTTGAAGCTTTTCTTCTTCCTCCAGGTTTTTTCGTGACATTGTTTCTATTAATAGGCATTTTGCAGTTTAAAAAAAGTAGAAACACGGCGATTTTTATGATTTTTCTTGCGCTTTGTTTCTACTTTTTTTCCAGTGGTCTTGGTGCTCTAACACTTGTTTTACCTCTTGAAAGATCTTATGAAATTTCTATCCCGAAAAAGATTGATGCTGTTGTTGTTCTTGGTGGAGGTATTGTTAAGACTCCTAATGGTTATCAGCCATCACAAAGTTCTATAGTAAGATTGCTCGAAGGCGTCCGGATAGCAAAGGACTTTGATTCTTTTCTGATAATATCTGGAGGAATGTTACCATTGCTGAATCAACCTCCAGAGGCAGTAGTCATGAGAGATTTAGCCATATCGTTAGGTTTTCCGGCAGAGGCGATAATAATCGAGCCAGATGCAAAAACAACCTTTGAAAATGCGATTTTTACATCGCAAATCTGCAGAGAGAAAGGTTTTCAAAACGTGGTTGTCGTAACATCAGCAATTCACATGAAGCGTGCCATTTATTCATTTTCTAAGGCCAGATTCACAGTTCATCCATGCCCAACAGGCTATCTTTACAATCACTCCAAGCTCGGTTGGTCTGATTATTTACCAAATAGAGATGCTTTAACAGCAAACCTGTGGGCAATTCATGAAATAATAGGTATTCTCTGGTACAGGTTCAAATGATTCATCCCTTTATTCCGGTACTTACAAGTGATTTTACAAACAAATCCTGAAGTGTGAAAAACAGCAAAAGTGTCGGTGCCAGAGCAATCACTGTCCCGGCCATTATTATTCCCCAGTTGTTGGAAGATTCCGCGTTTATGATCATGTTTATGGCAACTTGAACTGTTTTCATTTTATCTTCCATCGCCACTATCAATGGCCAAAGGTACATATTCCATGCGTATGTGAAATTTATTATCGCTGCTCCAGCTATAATAGGTCTTGAAAGAGGAAGTACGATCCTGAAAAAATACTGCATTGAACCTGCTCCATCAATTTTTGCTGCATCTTCAAATTCTCTCGGAATAGTTTTGAAATGCTGTTGCATCAGGAAAGTGTTCGTTGCACTTGCCATAAATGGTATTGTCATGGCCATATATGTGTTTGTCCAGCCGAATTTACTGACTATTTTAAAAAGGGGAACTATCAAGACTATTTCAGAAGGTATAAAGAGTGTCGCAAAAAGTATGTAAAAAGAAATCCTGCTTCCCCTAAATTGAAAGTTTGCGTATGCATAACCTGAAAGTGTACCGCTGATCAATTTTCCAAAGGTAATCAAAACAGCTATTATTGCACTATTCAGCATCATTCTTGCAAATGGAACTATTTTGAAAGCATCGAGATAATTTTTGGTGAAAAATCCTTGTGGGAGAAATTTGGGAGGATAAGAAAAGACAAATTCTGGTGGTTGAATGCTCATAACAATTGCCAGAAAAACAGGTGCAAACATAAAAATGCTTGCTATTATCAGAAATATCTCAGTTGTCACAACTTTTATAGTTTTTCTGGTTGATTTTCTCATCACATTTCACCTCTATTGGTAATGAACTCTCTTCTGCGCGGCAGAAAAATAAATCACCGTTACCACGATCATTATAAAAAAGAGTATGACATTTTCTGCAGAAGCTAAGCCAGTTTTCTGAAATCTGAATCCATCCATGAAGAGCTTGTATATCATATTGGTTGTATAACCACCTGGACCACCTTTTGTCATCACATCTATGATTGCGAAAGATTGAAACATAGAAGATATTATGCTCATGATGACAAGATAGAAAGTTATCGGCGAAACAAGCGGAAATATAATCTTCCAGGTTCTCGTCCAGGAATTTGTACCATCGATTATGCTGGCTTCAATTACCTCGGACGAAATATTTTGAAGTGCTGCTAAGTAGAAAATAATGTTGAACGGTAATGTTTTCCAGATGGAAGCTATTATCAATGAATATGCAGCGAATGGTTTGGTTGTTAACCATTGGGCCTGTATTCCAAACAGTGTTCTTGTCAGGTAATTGACATGCCCAACCACAGAATTCAACAGAAAACCCCAGAGGGCTCCTGCAACAGCATGTGAAACAGCGTATGGTGCAAAAATAAGTGTTCTGTATATTCTCGAGCCAGGAACTTTTTGATCTAACAACAACGCAAAAAAGAACGATAAAAAAATAGATACCAGAACAGTAGCAGCGGTGTATATTAAAGTGAATCTTACCGCCAAAATATAATCAGGGTCCTGAAAAAGATTTAGGTAATTTTGCAATCCAACAAATATCTTTCTGTTTCCAAATACAGATATTTTCATAAAACTCGAGTAAAATGAATCAGCAGCAGGGATATATATGAACAGGACGATGATAACGTAGGTTGGAATTAAAAAAATATACGGCAGCCATTTTCTTTTCACGCGAGCACCTCCATGAAAAACATAGCGGCTGGGCAGAGCCAGCCGCATTTATCAAAAATATTCTTTTATAGCTTTGTTTGCATTCTTTTCTGCTTCATCGAGAGCTTGCTTAGGTGTGATGGAGCCAGATATCATTTTTTCCACAGCTGTTTCAATAGCGTCTCTAACCTCAGGAAAAGCACCAATTATTGCACCATTTGTGTTGTAATTCTGTACACTCGTTAGAAGTTGAAGAATAGCCGTCAGATGATGTGGATTATCTCTGTAATACCCCTGAACCTGCAATGTTTGAATTGCATCCACTCTTATTGGAAAATAACCTGTTGCCTGATGCCACGTTATTTGAGGTCCTGGTTCAGCTAAATATTTAACCAATTTCCAAGCTGCGTTGATTTCCTGCTGATCTTTTTGTTTTATAATCCACAGGCTTCCTCCACCTATTATAACTCCTCCACGCTGCGCACCATCTGGAAGTGGTAAAAATGCTGTTCCGAGTTCAAACCCCTGTTTGGCAGATTCATTCATCAGCAGTGCGACATCTGATGTTGAAGATATGAGCATCCCTACCGTTTGTGATATGAAAAGTTGTCTTGCGGCTGTCCAGTCGGCGCGTTTTGTGTTGATCATCAATCCTTCTTTCGTCAATTTATCCCACAGGTTGAGAAAATTCATGGCCGCTTCATTGTTAAAAGTGGCTTTGGTTGCTTTTTTCGTTCTTCCATTGTCGTTATCGACAAGTGATTTGTTTTGCAGAGCCATATACTCTTCAAAGAACCAGGAATAAAGTGGCCAGGTTATACCACTTCTGATAACATTTCCTTTTTCATCTTTTTTAACAAGCTTTCTGCATGCCTCTATCAACTCACTGTAAGTTCTCGGGGGATTATCTGGATCAAGTCCGGCTTCTTTGAAAAGCGTTTTATTATAATACAAAAGTGGTGTTGAACTGTTCCATGGCATTGAATAGAGCTTTTCGCCAACCCGGTAGTAATTAAGTACCTGTGGCAGAAACAGACCAACATCGAAAGTTGGATCTTTGTCAATCATATCTTGAACAGGAACTACGACACCGCTATCAATCATTTTTTGGGTGCTTATTTCATTCAATTGAACCACGTGCGGTGGTGTACCTGCCTGCACAGCAGCAACTGTTTTTGCTAATATTTCTTCGTAACTTCCAACATACTGAACTTCCACCTCGATATCAGGATTGAGTTTCATGAAATCGTTCACCATGTTTTGAATTACTTCAATTCGCCAGCCACCCATGGCATGCCAGAATTGAATCTTTACTTTTGCGAACGACAAAACTGTTAAAACTAACAAAGATATCACCAAAAATTTCTTCATCCTAACACCTCCTTCTCCCCATGGTATATGAGATAGCTTAAATAATCTATAAATATCTTAAAAAAAACTAAAAGACCACACCCCAAAGGGGTACGGTCTTCTCCTCATCTCCCCCCATACCCTTGCGTTAATTCAAAAAGAATATATCATAAAGATACTTTTATGTCAATTTTGTTCATATTCCGTAACATAGCTTTTTAACTCACAGAAAGCATGTATTAAGGGCAGTTTTTGCTAATCTGTAGAAAAACCTTCACAGCAACCACGGAAGAAATAAATGGACAAAAAACCATCCTAAGACAAGAAAATCTGTGTATCTGTGAAGATACATCCATTTTCTTTTAAGAACTTTCCTCAACAAATAATATGCAAACAGCAAAATTATGCTAAACCACAAAATCCAACCTGTATGAAATATAAAAATGCCCAGCGCCAGATAACCGTGAATAAAACCTGTTACAATCAGGGCTAATCCTGTATATTTGTGCAGCAATGAACCAATTTTCAGAAATTTTCTGGCCCCCTTAACATTTCTCATGATTTTTCTCAGTGGAAAAAGCGAAAAATTGTAAAAAAGTAAAACAACACTTATCCAGGCAAAGATTTTGTAATCCATATAACATAGTTTACCACGATCACAAAAATTCAAGTGATATGAAAATATTAAAAGTGTTAGGAAATACCGAATTGCGCACGTTTTCAAAAAACCGCAGCAGGTTATCCCGTATTATTGGTATTGTCAAGGATTGTTTTTCAGTATTAGCAGTAAGTAGTTCTAATAATCCAGAAAAAATTTGGAACAAGGAATAAATTTGAATAAAATCTTACAATATCTCGAATAAATTCACATTTTCTCGTAAAATCTCATAAGTAAAATTTTTGGTTAACAAATTTGTAAGGGAAAAACTCAACTGCCTATAAACATAAATCTAAGCAAGATCTCATACAGAAATGTGATTAATATTCAAGTTTGCTTGGGCATCATAAATTTAGTGAAAGAGTCTTAGAAACATCGCCAGCTTGTTCACAGCAAAGTAAAATTTTTCAGAATTTGTTTAACCTGTATATTCAGAAGGCATGCATATGATCTTTCCAATTCTTAATTCCAGCATTCTTGATGTATTTGCCGGTTTGATAACCATTGCCGTATCCAGCCCTTTTGAACTGCCCGCACACGCAACTATCCATTCACTGCATTTGATTAATCCGGCATCTGCTGCCATAAGGCTCATTTCCACACAAACCTTGACCCCCTGAGAAAACAGCCTCAGAGTATTGGCTATAACTTCGGCAGTATGAATGCCATTGTATTCTCTCCTGAAGGCTCTTTCAATTCCAGAAAGAACGTGAGTTGCGGTGAGAACTTTATGGCCTTTATTTATGAGTTTTTGAAATGTTTGCTCAGAAAACTCTTGATGATCTACTTCTTTAAAGCCATGATGATGTGTGACCACAATCAATTGAAAATCATCCGGTATCATTTCTAAAGCCTTTTCTGCACTATAACCGCGGGTAGAAGATATCAGCAGTTTTTTTCCACATTTGCTTGCTTCCTCAATTGCAAGTTGTAAGGTTTTTTCTGTGTTCTCCTCACCTTTTTTTGGAAAAAGCACCATCTCTCAAACCCCCTTATTTCAAAGAAAATTCTATCACGTTCAGATAGCTTTGAGTGTAGGTCGATAATCTGAATTTGGCTTATACTTTTAAGAGGTTGAAAAATTCTCGCATCAGGAGGGTGAAAAGTGTTTAGACCTGTGAGGAGATCTGAGAGGCAGCTTTCTGTACAGGAAGCATATAAAATACTGGAAAAAGGTCAGTATGGAGTGCTTTCAACCTGGGATGGTGAGTTTCCATATTGTGTACCTGTAAATTATGTTTTTATAGATGGATATATATATTTTCACACAGCCTTAGATGGCCATAAAGTTGACAGCATAAAAAACTATCCCAAAGTATGTTTCAATGTGGTAGCAGAAAATGAGATTCTTGCGCAGAAACTTTCCACGAAATATGAAAGTGCTACCGTTTTTGGCAGGGCAGAATTTGTTGATGGAGAAGAAAAGAAACAGGCCCTGCACAATCTTGTGAAAAAGCTTGCCCCAGGTTATGAAAACGAAGGTGAAAAATGTATTCTGTCAATGTTGAATCAAACGGGGGTGGTCCGGATTTCGATAGATTACATAACAGCCAAAGCCAATCGTGGAAAATAATGCCTGCTTCCAAATATAGATCGTTCAGATTCGGAGTTTTTCTATTCTAAACGCTTCAAAATAGGAAATATTTTCTTTGCTACTATATTGATAAACAGAGCCTTTTGAAAAATGCCCAAAAGCCATGCCAAAAACAAAAGCTATAGGCACAGGAACGCGTTTCAATCGAATCTAAGAGAAATGGAAACTATAGTTTCACTCAAATCTAATGAGGAATGGAAATACGATTGACAAATCTTACAAATCTCTGTGATTCTTCATACAGTGGATGTGTTAATTCATACCAGTCAAAAGCCATTTCCAGCGTTTTGCCATGTTCATCATGCCCGCGTATGTATAAATATCTGCGGTCTTGAAGAGGTGGGCCATATGGTCTTGAAGAACCCCCCAGGCTATGAAGAGTCTCTATAACCAATTGTCCAATAATGAATGGTTTCCAGTCTGGCATTGGCAGGGAAACTTCAACACTAACGTGGCCAATTGGCATTATGCAGTAGTAATCTGGCATACCGGTCCATGTGCTTTTCAAAGATTTGTAAGCCCATCCTACAAGATAATCTGGAGTAGTACGCACATAGGAATCGTCAAACTTATCTACAAATTTTGTTAAAAGTGTGTCTATAAATTCTTTTTCTTCAATTGTCATGGAATCGGTTTTTATTACCTTGATGTATTCAAAAGCGGGATTTGGTTTTTGATACCACGGGTAATGCGCATAGGACTGAAAATATGTATTTTTCTCACGATTTTTCCACAGGCTTTCTAACATGGTGAAGAAAAATTTCTTTTGTTCAGAATCATCTGCCAACAATTCAAAACCCCATAAACCTTCTTCGGGCAAAACAGAAAGTTCTTCGACAAAGTATGGGTCTGAAAATACATCCAGAACTTCATTACGCATTGCTTTATAAAGATGAATGATCAAACCAGTTTGTCGAAAATCAATTTGGGCAGATGGTTTTCCCAGCCCGCTTGAACCGGAGCAGATTTTTACATCATGTGGTTTTTTCAAATCGATCTTGCCTTTACGTTTGCCTATTTGATACTCAATGCAATCATTTTCAAAAGAAAGCGTTCCATATTTTTCCTTGGCAAAACTCATTACCAGTCCATAAGTTTTTACACAAACAACGAAAGCCAGGATCAAGCTGCCGATAAAACCAAGAAAAATAACCCAGCCAGAAACCTTCCAGCCAAGCAAGCTGAAAACAAGAACTGGCAATCCAATCCAGATCAGCAGAAATTCTAAAAGCACAACCATGACAGTTTGCCTGCCACTGATGTACAGAGCTTTAATTTTCAAACTTCCCACCCCCCTTTAATCACAAAGGTCTGGTTTATCTACTCCATGTTCATAAGCATATTGAAGAGCCTCAATTTGAGCGTTTCTTATCAGATCTCTTGCATAACCGGCTTTTTGGCTTATGCGTTCTACCCTGTCTATTATGTCTATTGCTATACTGAATCTGTCAGTTTGATTCAAAATCGATAGCTGCATCGGTGTGGTTATACCACCTCTTCCTTTCAAGAACGGTGAAAGTGCGGTGGAATCTATTCCATATTTTCTGTTCTCGCGATAACCTCGCACATGAATATTGTCGTGATTTTTCCTTCTGTATGTGAGCCTGTGTATGAGCCATGGGTAACCGTGGAAGTTGAATATAACAGGTTTGTCAGTGGTGAAATAAGAATCAAATTCTCTATCAGTCAATCCATCAGGATGCTCACCGCTCGGTGTTAGAGCGAAAAGATTTATCACGTTTACAAATCTTATTCTGAGCTCCGGGAAAAAGTCTTTAACAATCTTCACTGCCGCGATGGCTTCCTTTGTTGGAATATCTCCACAGCTTGCCACGACAACATCTGGTTCTTCTTGTGGATGATTTGATGCAAAATTCCAGATTCCAATTCCTTTTATCACGTTTTTGATTGCTTCATCAATATTCAGATATTGTGGATGTTTTTGTTTATCGGCCACGATGATGTTTATCCTGTTTGTTGTCTGCAGACAGTGCCATGTCGTTGCCAGAAGTGTATTTGCATCTGGTGGAAAATAAACTCTGACTACGTTTGGCCATTTGTCAACAATTGAGGTTATAAAACCCGGGTCTTGATGCGTGAAACCGTTGTGATCCTGCCGCCATACCACAGAAGTCAGCAGCAGATTTAAAGAAGAAACCGGCATTCTCCAGGAAATATCCGAAGATATATCGATCCACTTTCCAAATTGATTGACCATCGAAGAAATAATAGGTGCAAAACCTTCGTAAGTATTTAGAAAACCATGCCTGCCTGTGAGCAAATAGCCTTCAAGCCAACCTTCGATCGTGTGTTCAGAGAGAATTTCCATAACCCTTCCAAAGGCTGAAAGATAGCCTTCGTCGCTGTCAACTGGAAAAATTCTTGCATTCCAGGCTTTGCCATGAGCAAATATTGCATCAAGTCTGTTGGATTTTGTTTCATCCGGTCCAAAAACTCTGAAATTATTTGGATTAAGATCTATGATCTTTCTGAGATAGTCTCCAAGCGGGCGGGTGTTTTCGTGGTATTTCTGTTGCTGCGGATCGATGGAGAACTCTTTTAACTGGGGCAATTTCAATGGAATTCTGATAAGCCCACCGTTTGAGATGGGATTTTTACTCATCTTCAGATTATCTGGTGGAATGAGTTCAAGTAAATCTTTTCTCAATTTTCCAGATTGATCGAATAGTTTATTGGGTTCATAGCTCATCAACCATTGTTGCAAAATCACGAGGTTTTCTGTGTTTTCTTTGACATCAGAAAGTGGTACCTGATGTGATCTCCAGTATCCTTCGATGTAATGGTCTTTGACGATCTTGGGGGCAGTCCAGCCTTTTGGAGATCTCAAAATTATCATGGGTAAAATTGGCCTTTGAATTTTTTCCTTGGCATCAGACCAGATATTGATTATTCTTTCAACACTCTTATCCATCGCTTCAGCCATTTTTTGGTGCGACTCAACATAATCATCTGTTCCATCAACAATGATTGGATCATAGCCATAGCCTTTGAACAAATTGAGTAGTTCGGCTTCTTCTATTCGAGCGAGTACTGTTGGGTTGTTTATTTTATAGCCATTCAAAGACAGTACTGGTAAAACCGCACCATCTCTTGCTGGATTGAGAAATTTATTGGAATGCCACGATGCCGCAAGAGGGCCAGTTTCTGCTTCGCCATCTCCAATAACCGTTACAGCTAAGAGTTTTGGATTGTCGAAAATTGCACCATAGGCATGAGAAAGTGAATAACCAAGCTCACCACCTTCCTGTATCGAACCGGGTAGCTCAGGTGTGCAGTGGCTGCCAAAACCACCTGGAAAAGAAAAATACTTGAAGAGTTTTTTCATCCCTTCTTCGTCTTGTGTGAATTCCGGATAGTATTCACTCAATGTCCCTTCAAGATATACAGGCGCTATTACACCAGGCGCGCCATGGCCGGGCCCAGCAATGAAGATGGCATTCAGATTGTACTTGTTTATCACTCTGTTAGCATGAACATATACGAAACTCAAGGCGGGTGAAGCACCCCAGTGGCCAAGCAATCTGTTTTTTATATGTTCAGACTTCAAGGGAGTTCTCAGTAGGGGGTTGTCTTTGAGATAGATCATTCCGGCTGAAATATAGCAGCAGGCTTTCCAGAAATCAACAAGTTTTTCAACCATAATTTCACCTCAATTTAATTTTATCTCAAACCTGTGAAAATGAGTTAGAATTTTACCTGGTAATCTATCATTGTGGGAGGTGAATTTATGAAAAAAGTTCTTGCGGTGATATTGCTGCTTGCTTTAACATTTGTGGCATTTGCACATGTCAAAAACGTCATTTACTTCATTGGCGATGGAATGGGTTTCAACCACCTTTATCTTGCAAGTTTGCTTGAGGGAAAGACATTGAACATGATGAAAACACCTTACACAGGCATTGTCAAGACGTTTTCTGCCAACACATGGGTAACTGATTCTGCTGCAGCTGGTACAGCACTTGCAACTGGTTTTAAAACAAACAACGGAATGATAGGCATGCTCCCAAACCAAGAATCTGTACCGACGATCATAGAGGTTGCCAAAGCATACGGAATGAAAACAGGTATAGTTGTCACATGCCGAATTACACATGCTACTCCAGCATCATTCTATGGACATGTTCCAGATAGAGATATGGAAAACGAACTTGCAGAACAATTAATCACAAATGCAACGGTTGATATTATCATGGGCGGAGGCTACAGAAACTTTTTACCAATGTCTGTCAAGGGCAGCAGCAGAAAAGATGAAAAAGATTTGATAGCACTGGCAAAGGAAAAAGGGTATGCTTATGTGACCAAAAAGAGTGAGCTTGCTAATATTGACTCAGATAAAGTGCTTGCTCTTTTTTCAAGCAGTCACATGGCTGCGGCAAGCGATCGAAGTGGAGAGCAGCCGATGCTCTACGAAATGGTTGAAAAGGCACTTGAGCTGTTATCAAAAGATGGTGAACCATTCTTTTTAATGGTCGAAGGATCACAAATTGATTGGGAGGCACACGGGAATGATCCTTATGGAGTCTGGAAAGAAGTTGCTGAATTCGATAAAGCTGTAGGCGTAGCTTTACAATTTGCTAAAACAAACCCAGATACTCTGATAGTTATCACGGCCGATCACGAAACTGGTGGACTTTCTACTTCTACTGGTACTTATATGCTTGAGGTTGAAATGCTCAAAAAATTCAAAATGAATACCGATACTTTTTTGGCTAAATTCAATATCGAAGAAAAAGAAAAATTCATCAGTGCTGTTAAAGAAATTTATTCAATCGATATGACCGAAGCAGAATACGAATGGTTGTTGAACATCAAGAAAACAGCAAAAAGTTACTATGATCTACCAAACAACTTTGGAAAGTACATAAGCAGCAAAGCCTTAGTTGGATGGACCACTTTTGACCATACGGGAAATCCTGTACCAATCTTTGCCTTTGGACCTGGTGCGGAATATTTCACCGGCTGGTTTGACAACACAGATATACCAAGATTGATAGCTCGCTTAATGGGATGTCCGCTTACCTATCCCATATACAAAGAGCCAGTAATTACAGGCCCTGTATTGTATTGAAAAAAGGCGGGCAGAAGCCCGCCTTTTATTTTATTCAGCTGGTTTGCCTAACTACTAATTCGACATCCAGTATTAGCTGTTTATAGCTTTTTCTTTTACCGGTAATTCGCTCCAGAAGGATTTTGAAAGCTTCAAAACCCATTTCGTACTTCTTGATTTGAACGGTAGTCAAAGGCGGGCGAAAATAAGATGCAAAACAGATATCATCATAACCAACAACTGCTATATCTTCGGGCACCTTTTTTCCAAGTTCATCCAGCGCTTTTATCGCACCAAATGCGAACATATCGTTGTAACAGAATATAGAGTCAAAATCTATACCCCTTTTGATTGCTTCCTTAACTCCCATATATCCTGCTTCCATATTTTTATTGTAAGGAGCAGTGATAAGGTAATCTTCAGAAAGTTCTATATTTGCTTGGGAAAGTGCTTTTTTATAGCCTTCATATCTCATTATTGATGCAGAGTTGTCCATGCTTGTGTTGATGAAAAGTATGCGTTTTCTATTTCTAAAAATCAAATGTTTTGTTGCCAAATAGCCCCCTTTGATTTCATCGTTGTATATTTCATCGATGCCTGAACGGTACATATGCCTACCGATTAACACGAAGGGAAAATTCATCTTTAAAAGTTTTTCAAAATCTTCTGTATTCTGCCCAAATGGGCTGATCAACAGACCTTCAACTCTTCTTTCAAGTAGAGTAGTAATAGCCTGCGACTGGGTTTTTGGATCTGTCTCTGTGTTCATCAAAAGTAATTGGTAACCGAATTTTCTTGTAGCAGCTTCGATGCCTTTAAGAACTTCTGCAAAAAAAGGGTTGGAGCTGTCTTCTATGACAACTCCAACGGTCTTTGTTTGATTTCTCCTCAAAGCAAAAGCCGTTGTGTTTTTTATATAACCGATCTCTCTGGCTATTTTGAGAATCTTCTGCCGGGTCTGCTTGCTTATATCGTCTTTGCCTCTCAGGGCCTTCGAAACTGTGTTGACTGAAACGCCAGCTCGCTTGGCGATGTCTTTCATCGTCACGTATTTTTTCACCCGAACTCACCTTCATTTAGTATAATACATAAGAAATAATTGATCTTGAAAGTGGATTGTTTTTCAACGTTGTGTAGACCTTTCGCTTTCCCTCCTTTTCTTTTATATACAGTATAGAAGTAAAGGCATAGCCCCAGCCTGTGATCTTGCTTATGAGTGAATTGTCAGAAGACAACATTTTATCAGTCTGTTTTGATATGAGCACATATTCTGATGCAACTTCACCTAAGGACCATAGCAGGGCAGATATATTCTTATTTCTCTTTGTGTTGAATATGGTTAAATTGCTTATCCAATCTCCTGATAAATCAAGAAAACCATGAAGCTTTCTTTTTTCAGAGATTGATACAAGTTCTTCATCTTGCAACAAATCGTCATTTACCCAGAGTATCTCATCACTCAGAGGTGCTGGCCCTAAAACAACTACTGGATAGAAGTTCCGGCTAATCAAATTTCCATTCTCAAAAACCTCGAGAAAGATATTCTGTGTATCATGTTCAAATTTTGCAGAGAAATCTATACCTTCTGACACTGACCATTTTTTCAGTGGCACTGGTATCTGTTTGAGGATTTTTGTATCTGTTCTTATGATTAAATCTGCATCCATATTTTTTCCTGAATTATTAGCTATATAGATTTGAGCATGGTAGGTATCTCCATCTTGGATAATTGCCGTGTGGTTTTTAATGATTGGCAGAATCTTTTTGTTGAGAAATCTCAACTTAGAATGAAAGATTTTCGGCATGCGATTATAATCGAGTAAACCATTGGCTTCCCAGGCAATATCTGAGAATTCTGTTATAACATATCCTGAAATCTCTGGCCGGAGTCTTATCTTTTCTATCTGATACTTTAATCCCAGAAATTGATTGAGCTGGGTTTGGTAAATAAAGTCATCTATGTTGTGAAAGCCGCAAACGCGTGCAATTGCCTCGATAGGTGATGAATTAGAAAATTTCATACCCATCGTAGTTACAGGAAATTTCATCCAGTTACCTTCCCAATCTTTTGGATCAGAAAGTCCCCAGACACCGAATTCTGATACGATTTTTGGTAATTTCTTTGATTCGGTGCTTGATTCAAAAAAGCTCTTAAAATCACCTGTAGCAAAGCTTTTTATTTTTTCATCCCATTGCGCATTGTGATACGGAAATGAATGATAAAAATGAAAATCATCTATATCGGATATAACGTGAAAATTGCCCATACATGCAGAATTGTCTACGTATAGCCTTGTATCATCAAGGACTTTGGCTTTTCTGAAAAACATCTTGAGCCAGCTTCTCGTTTGTTCCTCTGATAGATCCACCCCCCAGCTTTCGTTTATCAAGCTCAGCAAGACAAAACTCGGGTGATTTGCATGCCTTTTTAAAAGGTTTTCAAGCAATTTTTCAAGATATCCCATTGATTTTTCATTTAACTGCCTCGCGTATGGCAGGTCTATCCATATCAGGAGACCAAGTTCATCGGCAATTTCTAAGTAAAGATCATCTGGAATTTTCACATGGAATCTTAAAAGATTCAGCCCCATTTCTTTGGCCTTCAATAATTCAGAGAGAAGATCGTTTTTCTCAGGCAGTGTGTAGTGATTGACCGGATAGAAATTTTGATCGAGTGCACCGAATATATAAACAGGTTCACCATTTAACAGTATCCTGTCTTCATCTACATCAATTGATCGAATGCCAAATGTGGTTTGAAACCTGTCTTTCGAACTGTCTTTGGCAAAATCGATTATGGCTGTATAAAGCTGGGGAGATTTCAAAGACCAGAGTTTCGGATCGTCAATGAGAAGATCAAATGTTGAGCGGCTAAATTTCTCATTCAGAATTTGCGTTCCAGATGGATCTATCACGGTTAGAGAAAAATCATGCTCTTGTTTGTCAGAAAACTCAATTTCGCATTTGATGGTTTTCAAATCTTTCATTGGTATGAACTTAGCAGATTTTATAAAAACATCATCTACAGCCCACAGTTCGATATTTTGGATTATTCCGCAAGCATTCCCATACCAATCTTGTTTTCCCACGACAATTTCCGGCTTGTCAGATATGTCAAAATCAGAAACATGGATTTTTAAGATATCATGGCCATCAAAGTTGAGAAAATCTGTTATTTCAACTTCAAACAAATCATAGCCATTTTCGTGATGCAGGACTTGCTTGCCGTTTACATAGATTTTCGATAGCCAATCAATCCCATGAAATCTCAACATGATTCTTTTGTTGGATATTCCTTTCAATTCGGTCAATTTTCTTTCATATAAGCCCGAAAAACAAACCGGGTTTGGATAGCTTTGCTCAGTCATTGGAAATTCGTGCGGTAAAGAAATATTGTCACAAGTACCATCATCGTAAGTTATTTTCCAGCCATGGTTTAGAGTTATTCTCACTGTCTTACACTCCTTTCACCTTAAACTCAAAACTACTCCACGTGTTAGATACCTTTGCATGAAAAGATAAACTACTACGACTGGCAAGGATGCCAGCACATTCGCCGCCATTATTGGACCATAACGTATGTTGACATCTGAACCTGCCAGTGCCACCAATCCAACTGGTAGGGTGTACATCTTTTCATTTGTCATGACAATCAAAGGCCAGAAAAAATCGTTCCATATCCAGGTGAAGTGAAGCACAGCCACCGTTATGATAGAAGGTAGAGACATTGGCAGGATTATTCTGAACATTATATCCAGCTCGCCTGCGCCGTCCAGTCTTGCAGCTTCTTCGTAATCTGATGGTATAGCTTTCATGAACTGTGAGAGTATAAAAACCGCCATAGAAGAAGGCAAAGCTGGCAGTATTATTCCAAAAAGATTATTCACAAGACCGATTTTTCTGATCATCAGATATAACGGGATGGCAATTGCTTGACCTGGTATCATAAATCCGGTCAAAGATAGAAAATAGAGAAATTTTCTCCCCGGAAAATTCATTCGACTCACCGCATACGCTGCAAGTGTACAGATTACAATGATTCCAGCTGTCCCTATCGAGGAAGAAACGAGACTATTTGCAAACCACGCGCCAATCTTTGCCCTTTGAAGTATTGTCCTGTAATTATCGGCCGACCATTTAGATGGTATCCATTTTCCGGCAAGGATATCTTTCTGTGATTGAAAAGATGCCAGGGTCATCCAGATAAGAGGAAGCAGGTAGATAACAGACAGAAAAATTGCCAGAATCGTCAGAATATATTTTTTTACCTTCATTTATATCAACTCCTCTTTTGAAGAGGAAATCATCAAACGCAGCTGCAAATATGAAAAAACGAGCATTATGAGGAACATGATAAAAGCCATACTCTGTGCATAGCCCATTTTGAAATATCTAAAACCCTGTTCATAGATATATTGCATAACTGTTCGAGTCTTTCCAGCCGGTCCTCCTGCCGTCATGATGTAAACCTGCCCGAAAATCTGAAGTGAAGCTATGATCTGAGTCACAATAACAAGAACATGCACTCTCTTCAAAAGTGGTATTGTTATGAAGATCATTTTTTTGAAACTGCTGGCACCATCAAGTTCTGCTGCTTCGTAATAAGAAGATGGTATTTGCTGCAGGCCCGCAATATATAAAATGACGCAAAACCCCATCGTCCACCAGACAGTGGTGATGGCAACAGCCGGCATGGCCCAGAATGGATCAACAAGCCAGTTAATGGTTTTCAGTCCTATGGATTTTGTGGCTTTTGAGATCAATCCAAAATATGGATTGTAGAGCAAAGACCATGTCAGACAGACAACTGAGATTGTCAAAGTGTATGGGAGATAAAAAGCAGACCTCAAAAAACCCCTTGCGTGCATTTTACTGTTTGCAAGCACGGCAACCAGAAAAGACAAAATCATAATTGGCGGAACTGTCAGAATGACAAAATAAAAGGTATGCCACAGTGATGACAGAAAAACTTTGTCAGAAAACATGCGCGACAAATTTGAAAGGCCTATAAATTGAGGTGTACCCAGAATGTCCCATTTGTAAAATACCATTCTGACTGAATTTACAAAGGGAATCAATTTGAAAACAACCAGCAAGGCACCAAAAGGCAGAAAAAATAAATAGGCAAGCAATGTATGTTTTTTCCTGTTATGAACAGTCATGAAACCCCTCCGTGCGAAAGAATAAAGAAGGGGGATATCCCCCTTCTTTCGTATCAGACCTCAGTCTGACAAAACGTTCTTAATTGTTTGCTGTAATTCTTTTGCACCCTGCTCGGGTGTGATCTGGTTAAGAATAACAGCCTGATTGAGTTCCCACATTTTCTGCCTGATCTCTACCCAGCCCCTCATACTCGGTGCAGGCACAACAAAGTTTGCAACCTGTGCATAATCAGCTCTCATTGGTAACTTTAAGAAGGCATCAGATTTCAGAACGCTGTTGAGAACTGGTAGATGCCCTGCTTTTGCCCATTCTGCGGAATTTTTTGCAAACCACTCTATGAATTTCACAGCGGCTTTGATCTTGTTCTGATCATCTTTTGGATGTTTTGGAAGCACCCATGTGTGACTATCTGCCCACGTGTATGGTTTGCTACCAGGGATTGCAGGCACACTTGTAACACCAAATTCCAGATCGAGTGTTGGATAAACTGCCATTGCCCAGACACCATTCAAATGGAATGGAGATTGGTCATTTTGAAAAAGTGATTCTCCAGTATTGTAATCCATCGATTCTATAATGCCCGAGTCAAAGAGATTTTTAATGAACTCATAGGTCTTTTTGGCTTTTTCAAGATCGAGTTTGATTGTATTTGTTTTTGCATCGTAAAATTCACCGCCAAGCTGTGTGTAGTATGCTATGAAAAGTCTTTCACCAGTCATTGGCCCATTTTCTGCAGATATACCAACTTCCAGGCCAAGTTTGTCTTTGGCTGTTTTTGCATAACTGATCAATTCATCCCAGGTTTTTGGGACAAGAACTTCACCATTTTGGTCAGTTAATCCTGCTTTTTTCAAAAGTTTCTTGTTGTAATAGAGAACAAGAGGGTGCGTATCGATTGGGATTGCATAGAGTTTGCCGTTGTAGTGTGCCTTTGAAATAACTTCCGGTACATAATCAGACAAAATATCCTTGGACACATAATTGTCAATGGCTGTCAGAGCCCCTCTTGAGGCAAAATCCGGTATCATTGCAAGATGCATGACAGAAACATCGGGTGGATCTCCTGCAACAACTGCTGTAGTTAATTTGTTGTAAAGTTCGCCCCATTCGACTATTTGTTCGACAACTTCGATATCAGGGTTTTCAGCGTTGAACTTTTTGATTAGATCAGTTACTATAAATCCTTCACCACCACTGAAAAATGTCCAGACAGTTATCGTTGTTTTTGCCGTGACTGCTATTGCCAGAATAAGCATGATACCGACAACCAGAAGAACTTTTTTCATAATTCTACCTCCCCTGAAATTTTTAGAATAGCGTATGGCTGAGGGTTCATATTTGAGAGTAACCAGTGTAATCTACTTCAACGATAACGTTATCGTTAACCTAAGTCAAATTTCAATTCACTCAGCAATAAAAAGATAATCGAAGTTACTAAAAGAAATTAAGAGAAACAATGCAGATAATCGGCAGAAAAAATGCATTTTTTATATACCAGACCACTGTTATGCCTGATTTCGGGCATGATTGTTGCCTTCATGAGTTTTCGTTAACAAAAAAGCAAACTTTCTCTGTGGTTTTTACTGATTTCCAGAAAAATCAATTTGCTTGAGAATCTTCTTGACCCACCTTTTGGTGTGCTCTATTTCTCCATCTTTTAATGGCCCTTCGACGTCTTCAACGAAGAACCATTCAGAAGGAACAACAAGCTTTCCTCCCTTTTTTGTGAGCTTCTTAGCGATGGAATCTGCAGCATAGCCAAATATTTTCACAAAAAATGGCAACATGAAAAAAGAAGATCTTATTTTTTCTTTTGTAAATCTTGTATCGAATGCGATCACCTTAACACCTTTTAAGCCGTCTTTTGGTATTTTTCTCAGAAAGCTCTTGATTGCTCTGGTTGGACTGAAGGCTCTGGTGGGAGAACCAACGATGAGCAGATCGAGATTTTCCAGATTTCTGTATTTTACATTATCCACTTTGAGTACATTGACTTCGTTTGGAGAAAAAGCTTCACCAATTGTGCGGGCTATTTTCTCGGTGTTTGAAAAAAACGAATCATAGAGTATCAATATATTCATCTTTATACCTCCATTTCTTTATGCTTCTTTTAGAAATACGATAACGTCCCGGGCAAATTTTCTGCCAGAAGCAGGATGCCCGAGTTTCCTATATAGAATCAGTTTGGCATTTGGTATACACTCAGCAGTTTCACAAAACAATATTTCTGAATAGAAAGGATCTTTACTTCCAGCTATTACAAGTGTAGGAGCGGCGATCTCTGACAGACGGTTTTTGAAATTATGATTGTCTTCTGCCTTGATTGTTACTATCAGGTCTGATGGATCTTCTGGTGCGCCGAAAAGTTTTTTCGAAAAAAGTGATATGAACCAGAACAGTAATTTACCCATATATTTTTTGATTCCCTTTTCTGAAAGCGATAAGCTCATCAAGGAAAAACAGGCTTCTCTCCATTTTCGTTGATTCGCCAGCTGTCCAGCATGCATCTGAACATCCCTGGCTTTTTTGTTAAGAGTATAAGCGCTTGAATGAATCACCAATTTGCGAACCAGCTTTGGGTGATCAGCAGCAAAATGCTGAGCAATAGACCCGCCTGTTGAAACACCTATCAAATCAATTGGATATTCGAATTCTTCTGTGATCATTTTTGCGTAATCATCTGCCATATTTTTCAAAGTATAAATATCAGGCAAATTTGATTTTCGATTCACAACATATACCGTATAATCTTCTCCTAAAAATTTGTAAATCTTAAAGAAAAATCGGAACATGGATGCAGACAGAGGCTTGTTTTCAAACGTTAATCCCTGGAAAATTACAAGATCACGAGGCCCATGGCCGAACTTATTGTAAGGAAGGCCATTGTTAAAATAACCTGCCACAGTTTTTGATTTCATATTTTTTCCACTTCCTTTTGATTTCAAATTTAAAGCGGAGAGGATAATTAAGAGGACTGAAATTAAATGAAAATTACAATATCTTGTTATTTTTATTATATCACATTAACTTTGTAAAAAGTGATTTTTCAACAGATGGTGGCGAAAAATTCTTCTGTGTTCGAGTATAATAATTATAAAGCTAAAGATATTAAAGATATCAGGGAGGTAAAATAATGCAATACAGAGAGTTTGGTAAAACTATAAAGACGTCTCTTTTGGGATTTGGTGCAATGAGACTTCCCATAATAAATAACGATGAATCTCAAATCGATGAAGAGAAAGCAATAGAGATGATCAGATATTCTGTCGATCATGGAGTGAATTATATTGATACTGCATATCCCTATCACAGGGGGAACAGTGAAAAAGTCGTTGGAAAAGCGCTTAAAGGTGGTTATAGAGAAAAAGTCTTTCTTGCCACAAAATGCCCTGTTTGGCAGGTAGAAAAATATGAAGATTTCGACAGATTTCTGGACGAGCAATTAAAAAAGCTTCAGACTGACCATATAGATATGTACCTTATGCATGCACTCAACAAAGAAAGATGGCAAAAAATAAGAGATTTGAGATTTTTTGAATTCTTCGAGATGGCTAAAAAACAGGGAAAGATAAGATTTGCTGGCTTTTCTTTTCATGATAAATATTCCGTCTTTAAAGAAATTGTGGATAATTACAACTGGGATTTCTGCCAGATTCAACTCAATTACATGGATATCAATTATCAGGCTGGTTTGAGAGGGCTCATGTACGCTTCTGAAAAAATGCCCGTTGTGATAATGGAACCTCTCAAGGGTGGAAAACTCGCAAGGCTTCCAGACAGAGCTATGAATATTTTAAAAAGAAATGGGAAAAACTGGTCGGCTGTAGAATGGAGCTTGAGATGGCTCGGAAACTTTCCACAGGTCTCAGTCATTTTGAGTGGAATGAGCACACTGGATCAGGTGAAAGAAAATATCGATATAGCAGGCCGAGTTACAGTGAACAACCTGACAGAAGATGATTTAAAATTAATCGAAGAAACAAGAAAAGCCTTGGAATCTTTTGCGGTGATCAACTGTACAGAATGTAACTATTGTATGCCATGCCCAAATGGTGTGAATATTCCGGGAAATTTCAGATTGTACAATGAGACAATTATGTTTGAAGATATAGAGGGGGGAAAAGGAACATACAGGTGGTTTGAGAGTCAAAAAATGTCGGCATCTTTCTGTATAGAATGTGGCGAATGTCTCAGCAAATGCCCTCAAAAGCTTGAAATTCCTTCACTTCTCAAAAGGGTTCACAGTGAATTTGTGAAAAGATAAAAAGACTTTTGATTGTAGATGGTATTTTCAAGCAAATCAAATCGCCACGAAATCTGAAATAAAAAAGTCTGTAAGAAATATAGAGCAATTATTTCGATGCCAGGTCAATAAAAGGTAATATAACAGGTGGTCCTCCTGCTAATGAGGTTGCAGATGCTATATAAGAGCGTGCAAGGGAAAGTAAGTTTATGACACCGCTTAAAGAACAAATCTTTCTGAATTCTTCTTCATTTGTATTATTAGCTGTGAAATTCCCGGTAATTACAATTGGTTTTAAAACTGCTCTTATCATGTACAATCAAGAGCTTGCACTGTGGTTTCAATTCCGTTAGACGGAATTTGGTTTTGGGGTAAAGGATGAAATCCCTCCCGCAGTACCCAGTTCAAATTCCTCACAGGATGATAAGGCCAGGCTGGAAAGGACTGAACAGCAGGCCGGAACACATTAAGAAAGCAGTGGAAGGTTCTCTGAGAAGGCTCAGAGCGGAAGTCATAGATATTCTCTACCAGCACAGGGTGGATCCAAACGTTCCAATAGAAGAAGTAGCTGGGGCTGTAAAGGAACTCATAGAAGAGGGTAAGGTGAAGCACTTTGGACTTTGCGAAGCTTCTGCCGAAACGATAAGAAGAGCTCATAAAGTCTGTCCTGTTGATGTGGTGCAGTACGAGTACTCCATGTGGTGGAGAAAACCTGAAGAGGAAATACTTCCCACCTGTGAAGAACTGGGAATAGGCTTTGTAGCTTACAGTCCTCTGGGAAAAGAGTTCCTTACAGGAGTGATAAGTGAAAACTCCAAGTTCGATGAGGAAGATATTCGAAACAGGATTCCACGCTTTCAGAAAGAGAATTTGAAGGAAAACCTTGCACTTGTAGAACTCCTCAAAAAGATCGCTGAGCGAAAGGGCGCGACACCATCACAGATAGCTCTCGCATGGCTTATTACACAGAAACCCTGGATAGTTCCCATACCCGGCACAACGAAACTGAGTCACCTTCTGGAAAACATCGGAGGGGCTTTTGTTGAACTCACACCGGAAGAGCTCCAGGAAATAAACGATGCTCTCTCAAGAATAGAAATAAAAGGTGGAAGGTACCCTGAGAATCTGGAAAATATGACGTATCTGTGAAACATACTGTGCTGTTGGCGTCCGTTATTTTTGTATTTTCTCCGATTTTTTTTACGGTAACATGAAAGACTGGTACGAGAATTTCAGAAGAATGAATCCATCGATGGGAGGTGTTACCATGCAGATTCCAAAAGTCACTTTGAACAACGGTGTAGAAATGCCTATTCTGGGATACGGAGTTTTCCAGATACCACCAGAAAAGACAGAAGAATGTGTCTATGAGGCTATAAAGGTGGGATACAGACTCATCGACACAGCAGCATCGTACATGAACGAAGAGGGAGTGGGAAGAACAATAAAACGCGCGATTGACGAAGGAATTGTCAAAAGAGAAGAGCTCTTCGTCACGACCAAACTGTGGGTGTCGGATGCCGGTTACGAATCCGCAAAGAAGGCTTTTGAAAAGTCCTTGAAGAAACTGCAACTCGAATACATAGATCTCTATCTCATTCATCAACCTTTTGGAGATGTACACTGTGCCTGGAAAGCTATGGAGGAACTGTACAAAGATGGATTGGTAAGAGCCATAGGTGTGAGCAATTTCTATCCCGATCGGTTGATGGATCTGATGGTTCATCACGAAGTTGTTCCCGCGGCGAACCAGATCGAGATACATCCGTTTTATCAGAGGCAAGAGGAGATCGAATTCATGAGAAATTACAACATTCAGCCTGAAGCCTGGGGTCCTTTCGCTGAGGGAAGAAAAAACATTTTCCAGAACGGAGTGCTCAGATCGATCGCGGAAAAGTACGGCAAAACGGTTGCACAGGTAATTTTAAGATGGCTCACTCAGAAAGGAATCGTTGCCATTCCCAAAACTGTGAGAAGAGAGAGGATGATAGAAAACATCAGTATCTTCGATTTTGAACTCACACAGGAAGACATGGAAAAGATCGCAGCGCTCGATGAAGGACAGAGCGTATTCTTCTCCCACAGGGATCCCGAGGTCGTCAAATGGATCTGCTCGCTGAAAAGATGAAAAATCGCCACGTGGAACACTATTGAAAGGAGGTACAACCATGGTAGATGATATCTTTGAAAGGGGTTCTAAAGGTTCGAGCGACTTCTTCACGGGTAACGTCTGGGTGAAGATGCTGGTCACTGACGAAAACGGAGTATTCGACACACAGATATACAACGTGGTGTTCGAACCACGAGCGAGAACGCACTGGCACAGCCATCCGGGAGGACAGATCCTGATCGTGACCCGGGGAAAAGGTTTTTACCAGGAAAGAGGAAAACCTGTGAGAATTTTGAAAAAAGGTGATGTGGTGGAGATACCACCGAACGTGGTTCACTGGCATGGTGCGGCACCCAATGAAGAACTCGTACATATAGGTATCAGTACACAGGTTCATCTTGGCCCCACAGAGTGGTTTGAACCTGCCACAGACGAATAGTTTCATTTGCTCAGAATCTTTTCAAGCAACGGAAAGAAGTTTCGTCCCACTCGAAGATATCCTTGAAAGCGAAAGAAAAGCTATGGAAATCGTTATGAATATAGAAAAGCAGCGTTTGATTGAAAGACATGGAGAGAATGCTAACTGGAAAGTGGAGGATGTCTCCTTAAGAGAACGCTACGATACAAGAGTTTCTCAACCAGATGGTGGGGTACATAGAATTTAAGGGGCATAAACCCTTGAGATTCTCTGCTGAATTAATCGACGAGGCAGAAACCTGTGACTCTGAAGATCTTCAACCTCTTTGAAAAAATAAAAGGAAAATCTAAGTTGTTCATGGAAGTGAAGACATCGATGTTACTGAAAAACTTGAGCTGACAAGACATAGTTTCGTGATTTTTTATAAGTAAACAGGCGAAAGGTTTACCCAACAGCATGTTGGACATGTTATAGAGGGCGATCTGGCCTTTCTTGAAGAAGCTGGTGATGTGGTTCGAGCTTTTAGATCCGTGATTTGTCTGAATTGTTTATAGTTTTCGTTTTGGGTGTATGAGTAGAAAATACACTCAAGGATGTAAGTATCTACAGAATTCAATTGGGGAGGTGATGTCTTTGAAAAAAATATTCCTGATACTAATTTTGTTACTGTTGTGTTTCTTCCTCATGGGCCAGGACGTTCAAAACAAAAAATCAACAAACATATTAGTTGCATATTTTAGCTGGGGCAACAACGTAGCACGAATTTCAGAAAAGGTGGACACGATCACTCAGGCCAGTGCTATCGCTCCCGGCCATACAGGAAAAGTTGCTCAATACATCGCTGAATTTACAAGAGGAGATATCTTTGAGATAGTTGTGGAACCAAAGTATTCCTCTAATTACTCAGAATGCTTAGATCAAGCTGCTGAGCAGTTAAGAAGGAAAGAGCGTCCAGTACTGGTTAAAAAAGTGGCAAACATAGACCGGTACGATATCATTTTCCTTGGTTTTCCCAACTGGTGGCATACGATTCCCATGGCGATCCATAGTTTTGTGGAAGAACATGATCTTTCTGGAAAAACGATTGTTCCATTTGTAACTCATGGGCGAGGAGGATTGGAAAGAACCATCCGTGATCTGAAAGCAATATTATCCGAGGACTGCAGAATACTTGAACCTCTCAGTACTTATGAAAGAAATGTTGATAGGGCAAAAGATGATGTGGAAAGATGGCTCAGAGAACTGAATTTTCAGAGGTGATTCAAATGTTCTTCATAAGAATTGTTATTTGGCTACTGTCTTTTTTATGTTGATGGCGTATCATACCTTTGGCGAAGTGTTTCATGAAATAACAGGAATCCTGTCTTTTTTCTTATGCGTTTTGCACAATGTGTTAAATTGGAGATGGTATTTGAATCTTTTCAAGGGTAAATATTCTTTATTTCGAATTTTTCATGCGGTTATTAATTTCTTACTTGTTGCTGTAATGATTGGTACAACGATTAGTAGCATTGCTATATCTCAGGTTTTTGATTTTCCAATTTTTGTTTCTACAGATTTAGCAAGAAAGTCACACATGGTGTTCAGTGCTTGGTGCTTTATAATGATGGCAATTCATTTTGGATTTCACTGGAAAATATTTTTTGGAAAAATGCGGAGATATATCGGATCGAGGATAAAAAAGTTTATTCTATCAATTGTTTTAATTTATGGAACATACCAGTTTTTCAACAGGCAGATTTTTCACAGGATGTTTGGTTTGATCAATTTCACATATTTTGATTATGAAGAACACATAATCGTATTCTTTATGGATTATTTAGTGGTGTTCATGCTGATAGCTTATCTATCTTACTCGCTCGTCAATTCCATAAAAGGGGGATGAAGTTATGAAATCTTTAGTAGTCTATTACAGTTGGTCCGGAAACACACAAAAAATAGCAAGATTGATCCAAGAACTGACAGATGGAGATATCGTTGAGCTGATTCCTGAAACACCTTATCCTTCATCCTATAATGCAACTTTAGAGCAGGCCAAAAAGGAAATTCAGGCAAATTATAAGCCACCTCTAAAAACTAAGATCGATAATATCGAAGATTATGAAATTATTTTTGTGGGTTCACCAAACTGGTGGGGTACCATGGCACCGCCTGCTGCCACATTTCTTTCTCAATATGATCTTTCTGGTAAAAAGATTGCTCCGTTCATCAGCCACGGAGGGGGAGGAAAGCAAAGGATTGTAGAGAATATAAGAAAATTGTGCCATAATTCAAAGATTTTAAAAGAACTCGTAATTTACGGAAGTGGGGGAAAAGGTCTCGAAAATGAAATTTCGGAATGGTTGAAGGAGGTTTTGAAATGAGAATCTGAGTGTAGTAGCCTGAATATTTAAATTATTGGGTTATTTCGTTTTTTAATCTTTCTACTTCCTCTTTGATTTCTTCTATAACCTCTGGGTTATAGATTTCTTTTTTACCATTTTTCTTGATTGAAAATATGATAAACACTTTTCCGCCGAAATTTTCCTCAAATTTTTTATGAGTTTTACCAATCCATTTTTTTCATTGACTTATTTGTGGTGTTTGTTCATAAGTTATAGGTTTTATTTGTAAACCGATATATTTTTCACTGATTTGAATGTAAAAATCTACATTATAAGCCTGTCCCACTTATCGGGAGCGGGTTTTATTTCTACATCAAGCTCTCTCTGTAATTGCCCGTAGATGGTTTTCACTTCTGTTAGGTAACCATCATAGGTTCTATTAATCACGAGATCGTGAATATATTGGATACAATCGTCCTCGGTTACCTCTTCAATTTCCGCCTGAATAACTTCCGTAACTTTTACATACAGTTTTCTTCCAAGTTCCTCGATGTATTCTTCGGGGGATAGTGAAATGTTATTAGTTTTGAGAAGGCCAGCGAGTTTTTTGTAGTAAAATTGCTTCCAATCCTTGACTGATCTTGGCTCACATTCACGAATCCATTGCGAAACTGGACCGACACTGTTCTTTTTATTCAATCCCCATCTGTTTGTTGCTATATTTAATATCCATTCTCTGGCCATTATTTCACCTCTTTTTCAAGCTCTAAAAACATAGATTTGTACCTGTATTCTCTTTGCCTGTCTGCTTTTGCAATACCAGATTTTATGAGATAGGCATTCACAAAAATTTTGTTTTTAAGATAGACATATGCTTCTACAGTATCTTCATTCAATGGTTCATCATCTTCAAAACGGAGTAAAATTTCTTTTCTCACGACATAATTTTTCAAATAATTCAATGCTTCCTGATTTTTGATCACATCAACACCCAGAAATCTAACTTTTAATCCCGTATCTATCTGGACTGTTTGTTCATCAATGATACTAACAACTTTATATAGCTTGCTGTTAGAGTTGAATTTTTGAGGATTAATGAGTGGTTTGGCATCTTTAATTGTTGGGGTATAATTAATTTCATCTACGTTTATCTTGTGTTCTCGTTTTATGATTTCGACATTAAAATTAGATTGAAACAGATTTTTTTTCGACTCTATTTTGTTTTCTATTACAGTTAAGAATTTATCATTTATTTCATAACCTATAGCATTTCTTCCTATTTCAAGAGACATCTTTGCAGTTGTTCCGCTACCAAGGAATGGATCAAGGACCGTATCGCCAACAAATGTATACATCTTTATGAGCCTTCTTGGCAATTCTTCAGGAAACATTGCTTCGTGCCCTATTTGCTTCGCCCCACCAAAATACCAGTGCCCGTAGAAATACTCTTTCCATTCTTCTTTTGTGAGTTTTGATTTTTCTTTTATATCCGCAGATGCTTTCGAACTCTTTCCTGGTTTTTTAAAAATAAGGATGAATTCATAGTCTATCTCTATCATTCCATTTGGAGGGTATGGATAAGATCCCATAACATTTGCTCCACCAGAGGTGTTCATTGTGGTTTTTTTCTGCCATATTATTGATCCCATATAATCAAAGCCTATATCTTCACATTGAGCTACTATTTCGGCGTGCAGCGGTATAATTTTGTATCTTCCATAAATGGCCGAACGAGCAAATTGATCACCTATGTTTATACATAACCTCCTGCCAGGTTTGAGAACACGAAAACATTCATTCCAGACTCTGTAAAGATCTTTCAGATATTCATGAAGACTTTGTCCATAACCAATTTGCCCTTTGATGCCGTAATCTTTGATGTGCCAATAAGGAGGGGATGTGACTATTAAATCCACACTTTCATCATCTATCTCTGGCATTTTTCGGCTATCACCAATTATTATCTTTACCCATCTATCCATAATCTCACCGTATTTCATCGCTTTATTTTAACATTTCTGAGTTGAGAAATCTCTATCCTGAGATCGATATGAGTTTAAAGATATTGAGATAAAGTGATATAATATTGCAGTTATCACATATATCAAAAATTTCGGGTATACAAAGGAGCCCATTGTATGAAAAAAGAAGAAATGTTAATTCATGATTTCGATTTGGGATTAATCTGTGATTATTTTGGCAGATTGGAGCGGCAGGGCCCTGGCAGCCGCGAATCTACTATTAGAGCGTTGAGTTTTATCGATAACATTTCAAGTGAATTAAGAATAGCAGATTTAGGCTGTGGAACGGGCGGTCAAACGATGGTCCTTGCCCAAAATACAAAAGGTACTATTATTGGGCTTGACATTTCTCCGGATTTTATTGAAAAACTCAATAAAAACGCTGAAAAACTCGGGTTGCAGAATAGAGTAAAAGGTATTGTTGGTTCGATGGATAATTTACCATTTCAAAAAGAAGAATTCGATATTATATGGTCTGAAGGGGCTATTGCAATTATAGGTTTTGAGAAAGGTTTGAATTACTGGAGAGATTTTCTAAAAAAAGATGGCTATATAGCTATAACATATGAATCGTGGTTTACCAATGAAAGGCCTGCCGAAATCGAAAAATTCTGGGTCGATTCTGTTCCTGAAATGAATACAGTGGGGCACAATATTTCAACAATGCAAAAAGCTGGTTATAGTTTTGTCGCAGCATTTGCATTGCCTGAAAAGTGCTGGACGAATAATTATTTTATTCCGCAGAAAGCGATACAAAAAGCATTTTTACAGGAACATTTTGAAAACAAATCTGCAAAAGCTTTTGTTGAATATATGAATTATGAGGCAGAATTGTATTCAAAGTATAAACAGTATTATGGATATGTTTTCTACATTGGCAGGAAAATATGATGAAATATATTGCTATTCTTTCAATACATGTATATTTCTGCTGACTTTTTATTGATTGCGTAACTTGAAGAAACAAAATCTGCCATTCGTTTTTTATAGAGGATTTTGAGATTTTTCAGCTGGCATATCAGGTTTGCGGTATTTTCTCGGTAAATTTTAAGATATAATGCTGCGCGCGAGTGAAAATCCAAACTAACATTCCTATCTATCCGCTCAGAATTCAGATAGAGATGAGTTCGTTTGTAGATAGAGGGTAGGCCCAGCGATTGTTGCGATTGCCATAATGGAGTTGAAACAGATAGAAACAACTTTTATAATAGAAACAACTTTTATAACTGCTAAGGAGGTAAAAGAAAGGCTTGAAACAAATGGGCGCGCCGCGACGATGAAGGCTTTATTTTTTTAAGTGAAAATATAGAAATACTGGGAGAAAAGTTGAACATAGACATAATCGGAAGCAATATAGAAAAGAAAGATTGTAAAATGGAAAATTGAAACGATGAGGAGTAAGTAAAATTCATTTTCTGTTATCACAAGCCCACTTTCGAGGCTGTTGTGGGGATCTGGTCAGAGCTTTCAATCTTCGCTCAAATTGCCTTTGACGAGTTCAGATACCACAGAGTGACGGAGCGCCCTGCTTACTGAGCATTTTGAGTCTTTCATATTCTTCTCCAATGCAACATATTATCTTCTATTGTTAAATCCAGAATTTTTCTATTATTCAATGAACTGAGATAAGCCATTACTACCGTTTTCATTAAATAGTAGTGTTGAACATCTTTTATTTTGATTCTGTAGTTGGAGCATAGGTCTTTTAAAATTTGTTCTGTCGTTTTCTTTTCTCTGGTAGTTCTGATAAGATATTCTTCAACATCATTGATTATCTCTAAGGTCATATCGACTAGCTCTGTAATATTCTCTAATGGATCTGCATGGCCTGGTACATAAAGTTTGTATCTACTATCTTTAAGAAAATTCAAAGTCTTTTTCTGAGCATCTATGTCAATATAAAAAGGAGGCCTATGCCTTCTTAGCATATCTTTAGAAAAAACGGAATCTGCGCAAAAGAGAATGTTATCAATAACAATGCCAATTTGGTTCGGAGAATGACCTGGCAAATTAACAATATCTAA
Organism: Pseudothermotoga lettingae TMO; assembly: GCF_000017865.1. Lineage (GTDB taxonomy): Bacteria > Thermotogota > Thermotogae > Thermotogales > DSM-5069 > Pseudothermotoga_B > Pseudothermotoga_B elfii. Next base: position 1,639,184 of record NC_009828.1, on the reverse strand, counting down.
TTCGATTTCATCAAAGCCTAATTTTTTCCCATCTCTTATGACATAATCAACCTTTGATGATCTTGCCATCAAAAATTTATTCTTCAAATTGATAATAGGGTTTGCACCTGAAAATAAATACAAAGGTTCTAAAAGAGGGTTTTCTATTATGGCTGATTCAATTTCTGGAGCATAAATTTTTGATCCTGTTTTTTCTTTCAGATGAGCATTGCCTCCACAGTGATCAGCGTGAGAGTGTGTGTTTATTATTGCTTTAGGATAAAGATTTTCTCTTTCTAAGATTTTTAATATCTTTCTGGCTGTGTCGTCGTCCAATCCGCTGTCTATAAGGATTGCTGTTTTTCTATCTCTAATTACACCTACATTTGCTGGATTCTGAATATAATATACTTTTTCGCCAAGTTGTCTTAACTCCATTTTTCCACCTCATACTAGCACATGGCGATATAAGCAAGTTCATCGAAGTCATTAGCCATGATAATACCTGTTTCTTTAAAACTTCTTACTAATTTTTATTCTGTAATAAAAATTTGGATTTTTCTGAGAATTCTAATAGGCTCGTTGAAAACCTTACGATTATGCATCAAAACACAATTTTCTTTTCATTCAACCGCTGCACTAAATTTAGTATACATTCAATTTGTTAATAGGACATGTGGAATTTTTGCTAACTTTCTGGGGATAAATGAAGGTAATTTGTGGAAACCTTTGATTTTTATTCGCTGCCGGGCGGTGTGCTGTCTGAAAATTCATACTCACCATGCAACCACTTTCTTAACATTTCGGCTCTCTCTATCCTGCCCAATTTCAAATATGCTTGATATTCATACTCTAAAGATAGAACTGGTATTTTCATCCCTTGTATCTCTACAAACCTCTTGTGCTTGTTCAAATCCACAGGATCCTCCCAATTTCCATCTTCAAGCCGTTTCCGGATATCTCCCATAATTTCCACCTTTATCCCGTCAATAATTAATTTGCCGAAGTGCGAACGGATTTTTTCTGTAGAGGAGAACCTAACCTTTTTACTCACAAACTCGGAAAAGAGACATTCGATCTCATAAGCTCCTGCTTTGTCAGTCTGAATGTCAATATCATGAATTTCAATGGGAACACCCTGCAGCGCAAAACCAAGACTGCCTGTAACTACCCAATTCACATTCTTACTCTTCAGTCGGTCGTATATTTTCCGAAGAACACAAAGATATTCAGGCTTAATCATTTTCTTACCTCGGAAAGCATTTCGCCTAACTCATTCCTGAGTACAATCATGATTCCCTCTCCTTACGTAATATATATCAAAGAAAAGCAAAAAGTCAAGTCTTTTTCAAAAAATTTTTCCTTTTCAGGACGGGTGTGGGTGGGTCTTATTATCAATCCAGAATAGGAGAAAGAGAGAGTTTTATTTTTCCTGCTTTCTTCCTTGTGCGGACAAGTCGGAAGGACACTTTAAAGGAGTTTGAAACAGACATCAAAATGGCTCCGGCGGAGGGACTCGAACCCCCAACCTAGTGGTTAACAGCCACCCGCTCTACCGGTTGAGCTACGCCGGAGCGAATCTTTATTCTGAATGAGATTCTATCAGATGTTTGGTACTTTTCAAGTGTCTGAATGGTGAATAATTTATTGCTTTGTAAATCACTTGATTGTCTTTATCCACTGAACTATATCTTCGATCACTTCTTCTGGTATATTATTTGGTTTTTGGTATTCATAAGGTGTTGAAGGGCCTTCGCCCGGCATAAAGAGGTGGTTTAATTTTTCATAAAACTTGAAAGATACATTCTGCTTTTCTGAAAGGGCTTCTTTCCACATCTCAAAATCTTTTATTGTGACCTGATAATCTCTTGCTCCCTGGAGTATTAAAATTGGTATTTCCAAACTGCGCGCAACTTTCAGTGGGTCGTAATCAAGCAGATCTTCCCAGTATTTTTTTGAAGCGCCAATCAAAACCTCGGATTGTTCCATCTGACGACTTTTGATGCGTTCCAGTTGCTGTTTTGTCTCATCGAGTTGTTTTGATTCTGTTTCATCTATTTTTCCATCGAGCGAGAAAATATACTCAAGTTGACTTAAAAGATTTTCAGCATAAAATCCATGAGCAGCAGGAGCCATAAGTATTAAACCGGACAGTTTATCTGTCATAGTTGCTATTCTCGGTGCAACTGTACCGCCAAGACTGTGTCCAATCAAAAATATTTTGTTTTTATCTACCATGTCAAAACTGCTCAATAGATCAATTGCTGTAACGGCATCATTTACGGTTTCATCATTGACTGTGAAAGTGCCGATCATTTCGGAGCTTTCTTTTGCATAGATTTTGGTGCGTTTGTCATACCTGAGCACCGCTATTCCTTTGCTTGCGAGCCCCCAGGCAATGTCTTTAAAAGGTTTGTTTGGACCTATTGTTTCGTCTTTATCATTCGGGCCAGAACCATGCACCAGAACAACTGCGGGAAAAGGTCCTTCACCTTTTGGGACTGTCAAAATGGCAGGAAGTTCCCATTTATCATTTTTTACGGTACATTCGATTTCATAAAATCTGTTTTTATCAACATATTCTGGTTCTTGATATGAAACTTCCCCGATATAGGGCAGAAATTGAAGCCCTGCTATTTTTTCGTCTCTGTCGAAAACTATTCTTGCATCAAGTGATGCTTTCTCGAACTCACATGCAACATAAACTACCTGATAACCCTGTTCCTGGGAAAGCTTAATTCTTTTTACCTGCTCCAATTTTCCAACCTGTTGATTTAAAGTGTTCCAGAATGATTCCATGGTAAGACTTGATTGATTTAGGGCATTCAAAAACACATCTGAGACCATTTTCTGTGCGTTCTCAAAATCATTCGATGATAATAGAGTGATGAACTGCAGGGCTTTCTGCTCGTAACTCGACCCAAAAGTTAGACCAGCTATAAGCAATATTGGCAAAAGAAACTTTCTCATTTTAACACCGCCTTTCAGTATTCTCTTTTTAGAAATGTAAAATAACTGATGACAAATAAAACCACTGTAATGCACAGCAACCCGGAAGTGTACGGTAAATTCATTTTTCCACTCTGAAATATCTCACTTCCAAGTATGTAAGAATATGTGTTTAGAAATCTCAGCGGTTTGATCATTCCGGCCACTGTAGTTGCGGCTAAAAGGCCAAATGAAATAAGAATAGGTTTTACCTGATCGCTGGACAAAACAGATAAAAACAGGGTCACCGAAAACCAGAAAAATGCGCCAACTACAGTGTGGACAACGAAAGCCGGCAGATATCTGTAAGCCAGATCTTTATTTGCAACAAGAGAGTATATTCCCGGTAGCAAGGAAAATACAATCATTTGAGAAAATAAAACAAAAGATGCCAGAAGTGATTTTGATAGAAAGATTTCCTTCCTGCTTCTTCTTGCAAGCAGAAATTCTATTGTGCCATTCTCGTTTTCACGTGAAAATAGAGGAAATGCCATTATAATTGCCAGAATAGGAATCATTTGTCCGAGGTTTTTTCCAAACCACTGACTGTATATATAAAAGTTCCAATCGCTCAGGTTTTCAACGATACCCTTGGGAAAGAATTTTTCAAGGGATTTTGGTAGATTTTCTGCCTGTGAATACTGTTTAAGCATTTCTACAGTGATATTTTGTAATGGAGCAAGTGTGAAAAAAAGCCCTATTCCCAAGAAAAGTATTACAAAAGTTCTGAGTCTCATATCATAGAACTCTTTTTTAAGCATCATTTCGCCCCCTTTACAATAGCTTCAAAGATCATGTCGAATGTTGCTGGTTCGACAACTCCCTCGGCTTTTTCTTTTCTCACTATGTAAATATTTTCTCTGTCGGTACTTTTGTAAAGGAAACCTCCCGGGTTTTTGCCTTTTGGCGTAATACATACCACATACTTATCTTTTATATTGTCAATTTCGTCAAGTTCGATTATCTTTCCATTAACCATTATTGCTATGGTATCTGCGAGTTTTTCGACTTCCGCGAGAATATGGCTGGTGTAAAAAATTGTCTTTCCTTCGTAGGAAAGCTGTCTTATCAGTTCGAGTATCCTGTTTCTCATTATTGGGTCAAGCCCCCACGTTGGTTCGTCCATGAAATATATATCAGCATCTTGAGCAAATATAAGAGAAATGTAAGTCTGTGTCATCATGCCATGCGATAAATTAGAAATTTTCTCATCCAGTGGTATTTGAAATTCTTCGAGAAAATTGAGCGCCTTCTGTGAAGAAAAATTATCTGTAATTTGAGAAGTTATCTGTACTGTTTTTTTCACAGTGAGATATCTGTAAAGTTCCTTTTCTTCCGGCAAATATGCATAACTGCCATGCAGCAAAATTTTTCCCGAATCAGGCTTTCTCAATCCAAGGATGCATTTTATTGTTGTGGTTTTTCCTGCACCGTTTGGGCCAAGCAATGCAAAAATCTGCCCTTTTTCGATTTCGAAAGAAACATCATTCACAGCTATTTTTGAATTATAAGATTTCCTCAAATTTTCAACTTTCAGGATCATTTTTATCCCTCCAGTAGATTCTCTCTAACAGATTGTAAAGTTCTTCAAAAGAAATTCCTGCTTTTTTGCATGATTCTATTTGAAGCTCCAGTTTGGAAAGAATTTGTTTTGTGAACTCATCTCTGTTTAGTTTTCGAACTATATAGCCTTCACCCCTAACCGGCTCAAGGACCCCTTCTATAGTCAGCTCCCTGTATGCCCGGGCGACTGTATTTATGTTCACACCTAAATCCTCGGCAAGATTTCTGATAGAAGGCACAAATTCACCTTTTTTAAGAATATTTGCGTTAATCAAGCCCTTTATCTTCTCTTTTATTTGCTTGTAAACAGGAACATGTGAAGAAAAATCTAAGGTGAACCACATTGACTTACCTCCATACTGTAATACTACAACATTACAGTATATCTGTCAAGACTGTTGTTCAGATATTAAACCATTAATTGATGAATTTATTGGAAAAATGATTTGTTTGCAGATACGATTATCTCTCAAAAATGAGCCTGTATAAAACTTAATTTATGTTCTATTTGCACAGTTAGCTTAAGTTAATTTATACAGAATGAATATTGTTGAAATAGAAAAAATATAGTGGTATAATTTCGTTGCATTTTGTCACATTTTTCACAATAGGAGGGTGAGAGTATGCTTAGGGTTCTGGGTAGTGCTTTTTCCAGGTTTGCGAAAAAGTGGTTACCTGATGCTCTGATTTTTGCTATTATTCTGACGCTGCTAACTTTTGTGCTTGGTATGCTTATCCAGCACAAAAGCCCTATTGACATGATTCGTTACATGGGCGATGGTTTCTGGAACTTACTTTCTTTTGCAATGCAGATGTGTTTGGTGCTCATGACGGGACACATTCTGGCTCAGACCAAACCTATGGCAGCTATTTTAAGAACGATTGCGAAAGCTGCCAACACACCATTTAAAGCTGTTGCACTGGCATGTGTGGTTATGATCATCACGAGTTATTTGAACTGGGGGTTTGGTTTGATCTTTACATCGCTTCTGGCAATTGAAATAGCAAAAAATATGAAAGGGAAAGGCCTGCACTATCCGCTGCTTGTTGCTTCTGCTTATTCTGGCTTTCTTGTATGGCACGCCGGGCTTTCAGCATCTGCACCACTTCTGGTTAATACAAAAGGGCACTTTTTGGAAAAGCAGATTGGTCTGATACCTGTTTCGCAGACAATTTTCTCTCCTGTAGGTTATGTGCCTGTCCTGGTATTGCTTTTCACATTGCCATTCATCATGGCTGGAATGCATCCGAAAAAAGAAGAAGTTATAGAAGTAGATCCATCTGTGTTTGCCGAGAAAAAAGAAATCGCAAAGAAAAAATGGTCTGATATGACACCTGCTGAAAAGATGGAAAATAGTCCTGTTTTGTCCTTGATCATAGGTTTAATAGGTCTGGTTTACATCTTTTACTACTTCTTTGTAAAAGGTGGTTCTCTTGATTTGAATATACTCAACTTTATTTTTCTTATGATCGGGTTATTGCTGCATGGTACACCAAAGAATTTTATAAATGCTGCGATCGAGGCTGGAAAAACTGTCTGGGGAGTTGTCATACAATTTCCATTTTATGCAGGAATTATGGGTATGATGATCAATTCTGGCCTTGCTGCAACAATTGCAAACTGGTTTGCCTCTTTCTCCACTGCAAGAACTTTACCTCTGTTCTCTTACTGGAGTGCAGGTTTGATAAATCTGTTTGTTCCATCAGGCGGAGGTCAGTGGTCTGTTCAGGGTCCAATAATGACGCAGGCAGCTCAGCAAATAGGCGCTTCTATACCAAAGGTTGTTATGGGTGTTGCATGGGGCGATGCATGGACAAATATGATTCAGCCATTCTGGGCTTTGCCACTACTTTCAGTTGCAAAACTTGATATAAGAGACATCATGGGGTATTGCGTAATGGCTTTGATATGGAGTGGGGTTGTAACAAGCTTGCTGATACTCATTTTGTAAGGAGGTGAATAAATTGAGAAAGGTTTACATTGTTGGTGCTAAGAGAACGGCTATAGGTACATTCGGTGGTAGTTTGAAAGATGTTCCTGCTGTGCAGCTTGCAGTTGCGGCATCAAAGGCGGCTATTGAGCAGGCAAATGTTAATCCAGAATGGATAGATGAAACAATCGTCGGAAATATACTAATGGCTGGGCAAGGAATGGGGCCAGGCAGACAGGTGAGTATTTACTCCGGTGTCCCCGCAGAGAAACCGGGGTATACCGTGAACATGCTCTGTGGATCTGGGATGAAAGCCATCATGATAGGCGCGGTAGATATCATGGCAAATCAAGCTGAAATAGTTCTGGCTGGTGGTATGGAAAGCATGAGTACCGCACCATATTTGTTGCCGAAGGCAAGGTTTGGCTACAGACTTGGCGATGGTCAGATAATAGATCACATGGTTTTTGATGGGCTTACAGATGTTTTCAACATGTATCACATGGGTGTTACCGCCGAGAACTTGGTAGAAAAATACGGAATTACAAGACAAGAACAAGACGAGTTTGCTTACAAAAGCCAGATGAAAGCAAGGAAGGCTATCGAGACAGGCAGGTTCAAAGACGAAATCGTCCCATTTGTGATAAAGGATAGAAAAGGCGACAAAATCTTTGACACAGATGAACATCCAAGATTCGACACAACACTCGAGGCACTCGCAAAGCTCAGGCCAGCTTTCAAAAAAGATGGTACTGTTACTGCTGGAAATGCTTCGGGAATAAACGACGGTGCTTCTGCCACAGTTCTTGCAAGCGAAGATGCCGTGAAAAAATATGGTTTAAAACCTCTGGCAGAAATAATTGCATTTGCTCAACACGGGGTTGATCCAAGTATAATGGGTATAGGGCCTGTGGGAGCTATCTCAAAGGCTTTGAAATGTGCGAATCTCAAACTTACAGATATTCAATTGATAGAGCTCAATGAAGCATTTGCTGCTCAAAGCATAGCTGTTCTGAAAGATCTGAAAAATGAACATGGTGTGACAGATGACTGGCTTGAAGAAAGAGTAAATGTAAACGGTGGAGCTATCGCACTCGGTCATCCAATTGGAGCAAGCGGCAATAGAATAACGGTGACATTACTTTATGAGATGAAAAAGCGCAATCTTGAATTAGGACTTGCAAGCCTTTGTATAGGTGGAGGTATGGGTACAGCAATCATCATAAGGAATATATAGTATAGGAGGTGTCCCATTAAGATGAAAAACAAAGCCATAACCGTCGAACAGGCCATAGAAATGATACCAGATGGTGCCGTGCTGATGATTGGTGGATTTCTTGGAGATGGCACACCTGAATTACTCATTGACGCTCTTGTAAAAAGTGGCAAAAGAAACTTCACCATCATCGCTAATGATACAGCCTTTCCAGACAAAGGCATCGGGAAGATGATAGTCAATAAAATGGCGAAAAAAGTGATTGTTTCGCACATTGGTACAAATCCAGAAACACAAAAGCAGATGATCGAAGGTACTCTTGAAGTGGAATTGGTACCGCAAGGTACACTGGCTGAAAAAGTTCGTGCAGGTGGATTTGGCCTTGGCGGGATCCTGACACCTACTGGTGTCGGTACAGTTGTTGAGAATGGAAAACAAAAAATAGTCATTGACGATAAAGAATATCTCGTTGAGCCAGCCCTAAGGGCTGATTTTGCCCTGATAAAGGCTCAAAAAGCTGATTTCTATGGAAATCTTTTCTTCAATCTCACTTCGAGAAACTTCAACCCATTGATGGCATTTGCTGGAAAGATTACGATAGTAGAAGTTGAAGAATTCGTTCCAGTAGGAGGGCTTTCACCAAATGAAATTCATACACCACACGCAGTTGTAGATTACATTGTAAGGGGGAATGCCAGATGATACAGGATCAGAACCTTGCAAAAGCTGTAATTGCTAAGAGGGTGGCACTTGAACTCAAAGATGGAGATATCGTAAATCTGGGTATAGGCATTCCAACCCTGGTGGCAAATTACCTGCCTCCAAAAGTCGAAATTTTTCTACAGTCCGAAAATGGAATACTTGGTATGGGACCTGCACCAATGAGTGGGTATGAACATCCTAATTTGACAAATGCCGGTGGCTCGCCGATAACATTTTTGCCGGGCGCCTGTGCTTTCGATTCGGCAGTTTCTTTTGGTCTTATAAGAGGCGGCCATGTTGATGCAACGGTCCTCGGGGCTTTGCAGGTGGACGAAGAAGGTCATCTTGCAAACTGGATGATACCAGGTAAAATGGTTCCGGGTATGGGTGGAGCGATGGACCTTGTTACAGGCGCAAAAAAGGTTATAGTTGCAATGCAGCATGTTGCAAAGGGCAACGCACCAAAAATTGTCAAAAAATGTACATTACCTTTGACATCGATCAGGCGTGTTGATTTAATCGTTACAGATATGGCGGTTATCGAAGTAACAGGGAATGGCTTAATTTTAAAAGAACTCGCACCTCAAACAACCGTAGATGAAGTTGTGAAGTTTACTGAGGCAAAGTTGATCGTACCAGAAGATGTTCCAGTAATGCCAGTGAGTTTGTAAAATAAAAGCGGGCTTAATGCCCGCTTTTTTTCTGGATAGTTTCGTTGTTTCTTATTTTCTTATAGACATCAATGTTTGATGATCGAAAGTATATTGTTTCTTTATAATCACATTGTCTAACGCGACAGCTACATCACCTTTTGGAGTAGGTAAGCATTTGAATTGACCCTGTGTTTAGGAATACTCTATCCTAGTTTTGAATCAATTTGCGCTTTCTGGTATGTTTTTGGTCTATAATTTTTTCCTACTCATTTGTTTACTGTTTTTAAGATATATTCTCAAAAAACTCTTATATTTAATTTTTAATTTCTCTCGGATAATTTTTTCTCCATTGGTTTAAAAACTTTGGTAGATTTATTATTCGATCTTGGCGTTATTTTTGGTGTCACAGGGATTCATTGTGGCGGCAATAAGGTACAGTAGAGGCTATATCCAGGAGATAGAAAAACTGGTCGAAGAACTTCTCAATGCAGTACTGTTTTTGAAGAAAAAATTCGACAATCTCCACAAAGATCAATTTGCCCTGATGGGCCTATCCACTGGAGGCCACCTTGCCCTTTTAACCGGATTGAGGTATACGAATCTTGTCGACAAAATAATAGCTTACTACACACCTTGCGATCTCATGGATATATGGAAATCTGAATCAATTTTTGCGCGCTTTTCCGCTATGGCAACAATCAAAATTGCCAAATAAATCTAAAGATATCTACGAAAAGTATTCTCCAGTAAATTACGTAACATCAATGTCTTCTAAAATCCTACTTGTTCATGGAATGAAAGATTCCGTTGTTCCATACACGAGCTCTGTAAAGATGTTTAAAAAACTCAGGCAAAAAGGATGCACAGCAAAATTACTATTACACCCCAAAGGCAACCACGGCTTTGAGTTTGTGCTGAAAGATCACAAAACTGTGGAAATATTGAAAAAAACTATCGATTTTTTGACAAACTAATGCCATCTTCAGGTTTTTACATCGTTCGTTAAATTCTCAAAACTGTTTTATGCCTGTCACTCAAAAACCCCAGAAACCCCACGAAAGGCCAAGCAACCTTGAGAGTCAAGGTGGAAAGGACGAACAACCGCCATTTTTTTCACTTCAAAATATAAAAATCGACAAAAGTGGCTATTGACATTATCATTATGGATCATATATAGTTATAAAAAATGATATTTATATGATCGATTTTGATCGAAGATAGAAAAGGGGTGATATAGTGGGCCGGCAAGAACGATTGAAGGCGATCCTAACCACATTAAGGCAATACGGTCAGATAGGCATTAATGATATTTGCAAATCCTTTGATATATCCGTAATAACTGCTCGACGCGATCTTGATATTCTGGAATCCCAGGGTTTGGTTGAAAGGACACGAGGTGGCGCTGTTCTTAAAACCATAACGGGTGATTCTCCGTTTTTCAAAAATTTAGACATTAGAAAAGACGAAAAACAATGCATAGCAAAAAAGGTTGTAGAGTTTTTCAAGAATGGACAGACAATTGCAGTTGGTGGCGGTACAACAGTTTATTACGTCATCAAAGCTTTGGAAAGCAGCTCAATTCATTCTTTGAATATAGCAACAAATTCAATAACAACTGCTTGGGCTGTCATAAACCTGAGTAAGACTTTCAATCTAATACATTCAGGTGGAGTTGTACGTCATGGATCGTTTGAATGTGTTGGTGGATATGCGTCAAAGTTGTTTGAAAATTTGTATTTTGATTGCTATGTACTTGGAGCAAGTGGGGTAGGGCTTGGATCAGGTGTAACTGTTGCTGATTTTGAAGAAAGAAACCTTGCTGAGTTAATAATTCAAAAATCAAAAACTGTGATCTTAACTGTTGATAGCACAAAGATAAATCAAGTGGCACCTTACAAAATATGCAATATAGAGAAAGTCAATGTACTTGTTACTGACAATGGCATCGATCAAGAGCAGGCCAGAAAATTTAGATCCATTGGAATAAATGTAATAATCGCTTAGTTTTTTGACCAAAGAGGTGAGGGTAGATTGTACACGAAAGAAGAAATACTCAGTCAACCTGGAGAATTCAAAAAAGTACTTTCATATTTGAATCAATTACCGATCTCTTCTTTTCCGTGCTTTCTCATTGACAGTGATGTAGTTTATTTTGTTGGTTGTGGTTCATCATATTACTTAGGCATCTCAGCTTGTAAATATTTCTCTCGTGTCACCGGCATAGAAACAAAAGCAATTCCAAGTGGTGAATTGTTGTTGTCTGATATTAGAGTGATGACCAGTACAAAACTCAAATATTCAGCCGTGATGATCTCTCGTTCGGGGAACACAACAGAAACCGTGCTTGCAGCGGAAAAGTTGAACAAAATTGGCATAAAGACATTCGGAATCACACTCGATGGAAAAAGTGACCTTCAAAAAGTATGTAGTTTATGCTTAACTCTACCATTAGAAGAAAAGTCAGTAGTTATGACTAAATCATTCAGTTGCATGTTGTTGAGTCTATTTTTCATAAGCGACAAAATTTCTGGTAAAGAGCCTAAATACAATCAACTTGTTAATAATTCAAATGAATTTGTCAAAGAGTCGTGTCAATTGGAAGAAAACCAAACTTTGCTTGAAGCAAATCATTACGTCTTTCTTGGTTCTGGGATATATGAAGGCATAGCAAGAGAATCCGCGTTAAAATTACAGGAAATGTCCCTCAGTATGGCGGAAGCTTTTTCCTCTCTTGAATACAGGCATGGCCCAAAGGCACTCGTAACTAATGACATAGTTATCGTCCTGTATTCATCAGGCCAGAGCGAAAAAGAAGAAATGAATTTGCTGGATGAGATGAGAGAGCTTGGAGCTTCAATCATTTGTCGTTCACCAATTGCTGAGGACGGTCGTGATGCATTTATACAAATTATCTTTGCACAACTTTTGGGCTTATTTATTGCCAAACGTAAGGGTTTAAATCCAGATCAACCAAGAAATTTGTCCAAAACAGTTATTCTGAATCACAGTTTCAAGAAAAATACGTGATTTTTTGGTGGGAGGGATAGTATGAAGAAGGGTCTAATATTGATTGCTGTGGGGTTATCGGCATTTGTATTAACTGGTTGTTTTGTAATTGCTAATAATAAGCTTCAAGAAACATTTGCAAGTGATGATGTATTGATGTTAGCAGAAACTATAGCTGAACAAGTTGACATGTATCAGAGGTTACCAGAAGCATGTGAAAAGGTATGGCAAGCCAAAGGAAAGGTTCCAAACAGTATAAATCTAAACGATGCATCGTATGCTATGGCCAAATATACAGTTGAATTGCTTAATTCTAACAAGAGACCAAGTGGTGTGCCATATATTCAAACCGCTTTGCCATCGAATTTTGAAGCTGGAGATTTTGAACTTGAAAGTACATCATCAACGTGTACAATGTCGGATTTCCGTACTGCCCTATCATGGTTTGCAAGCGAAATTGAGAAAAATAAAATCTTGCCGAGTGTTGTTCCAATAAACATTAATGGATCACAAAGGAAAATATCAATTGATGTTTTTATCGCAACAGTGTCAAAAATTTTGAAGGAATTTTCTGATACTGGGAAATTGCCAAACGATGTAATTCTATCAAAAGCCTTGTTACCCTTTTCATGGCCTGCCAAGATAAAGGCAGTATGGGTCTGGGGAAGCACACTTGCTAATCTTGGAGTTGAAAATACTCTACAGCAGCTTAAAGAGATCGGTTTCACTGACATATTACTCCTTGTTAAGGGAACCTCTGGTACAGTTAATTGGCCATCTCAAATCGCGTTGGGTTTTTCGTCAGACACAACTGTTCTGCCCAGAGCATCGAAATTTTGTAGAACAAGCGGCTTAAGGTTACACGTGTGGTTTGTCTGCAACCAAGATCAGACATTCACCTCAACTTATCCAGAGAGCAAGATGTACGGAATTCCAAAAACAGTGGATGGGGATCCTCAAAGAGCAGGAAAAACTGTAGATTTTGTTGGTTTTGATGAATACAGAGAATATATGGAATCACTCATACGCGAGGTCATGGAGGATTATAAGCCAGATGGACTGCACTTTGATTACATAAGATACCCAACAGGTGCTTGGGGTTGGGGGCCAGCGGAAATCCAAACAGCTATGGAAAATGGTCTTACTGAGTTGGATATTCAGTACCTCAAGAATTTAGCCATTCAAACATGGGGAACAAATGGCGATAACCAGTCTTTCATAAATGCATATATTAGTGGGGATGCAACGGTTACAAAATGGGTTGAGATAAGATCAAAAATAGTCCAGAAATTTCTTCAAGATCTGTCCAGTTGTGCCAAACAAGTAAAATCAGACGTAATAATCAGTGCTGCTTTAATGCCAGAACCCGCAAGTCTTGATAGTACTGAGAAAGCCTTTGGATTAGTTCACTACGGTCAGAATTATGCGATTTTTTCAGATGATTGCGAAATGATCGTACCCATGGCTTATCACAGAGATTATGGTAAGGATTCGTCCTGGATTACGGAAGAGATCTTCACTGGAGCAAGGCAACAGATTCAAGCAAATACCAAACTTGTTTTAGGACTTCAAGGTTATTCTCCAGTAACAGGGGATGAACTTGCACAAATTATCAATGATTGTATTGACAAAAATGCCGAAGGTATATGTGTTTTCAGGGCGGGGACAATTCTCAATACTGAAATAGAAGAAGCACTTAGAAATACTTTCAAAGAATTCAAGTGAGATTGCTGTACCACAGAATGTGTTCATTCATTAAGTACAAGGAGGGAATTTTTTGTGACAAATGAATTTTCCAAACGCAATACCATGAATTTAATTAATCAATATTACCAAAAGATCAATGCCAGTCTTAAACAAATTATTGAAAAAGAAACAAATAAGATCGAAATTCTTGCAGAAAAAGCGTACGGAGCAATAAGATCCAATGGACTCATCTATGCTTTTGGTACTGGACATTCTCACATACTTGTGGAAGAAATTTTCTATCGTGCTGGTGGAATAGCACCAGTATATCCTGTATTGATTGGTTCACTAATGCTTCATGAAAGAGCTGTATTGAGCTCAAAACTTGAAAGAATAGATGGTATTGGAGAAGCAATAGCTTCTGATTTACCTATTTCTTCTCGTGATGTAGTCATCGTGTTTTCCAATTCTGGTTCTAATTCAGTCGCTGTGACATTTGCTGAAAGTACCAAGAAAATAGGTGCATACGTGGCAGCAGTCACATCCGTTGAACATTCAAAGAACGTGACTGCGAGAAACGAACTAGGCAAAAAATTGTATGAAGTTGCTGATTTAACCATTGACAATCATGTTCCATATGGAGACGCATCTTTGAAAATGAACAATATTACCGTTGGACCACTTTCAACGATATGTGGCGCATTCATCATAGATTCCGTTATGGCCGAGATTGTCAAACTTTTTGAAAAAGATGGAATAGAGCCTCCTGTATTTCTCAGCGCGAATGTACCACAAGGAGATGAAGTAAATGCATTATTGGTGGAGAAGTATAGAAAATACATCCCAATGCTTTGAGTTAGATTTTCAGAAGGTGTATTGAGTATGAGTGAAAATCTTCAAGATTACGTAAAAGGCATCTGGTCCTGGAGTTCATCATTATCGGAGTATGGTGTGGAAAAAGCTGTCAAAGAATTGAAAGAGATGGGCTTTACAGACTTATTCATTCTTGCAAAAGGAACTACAGGGACGGTATATTGGCCTTCTAAAATTGCCATAAGCGTTTCAAAGAATAATGCGGTCTTGCCAAAAGCTTCAGAAATATGCAAAAAGTTGAACATAAGACTCCATGCTTGGTTTATTGTGTCACAAGATAAATCTTATCTCAAGTTAAACCCCAGCTCTGGTATGTGGGGGATACCACTTGAAGAGCTGTCTCATGAATATAGATTGGGCGAACACACTTGTTTCAGAGTATCCACGTCCGTAGTAGATTTCACTGATCAGAATTACAGGGAATATTTCTTTTCTCTGATCAAAGAAATTGTAAGTAATTACGAACCTGAAGGGATTCATTTAGATTACATAAGATATCCCAATGGCGCATGGGGATGGGGACCTTCCCAGATTCACAGATTGCGTATCTTTGATTTAGATGGTGAAAAACTTCTTAAAAAAGCAATTCAAACTTGGGGCAGAAACGGTGATGGTCGAAGCTTCTTAGACGCATTTGAACATGGAGATCCTGACGTCATCAAATGGGTAGAGTTAAGGGTTGATGATGTCAAAGACTTCACACAAGCGACATCGCAATTAATCAAGAATATGAGAGATTCTATCATATTTAGTGCAGCTCTTATTCCAGAAGGAGGTGATCCAAACCCAAGTGAAAGGAATTTTGCATCAATACATTGTGGACAAAGATATCAAGATTTCGCAGAATTATGTGATCTCATGTTACCCATGGCTTATCATCAAGATTTTAACAGATCAAATTCATGGATCGAAGACATAACTAAGGCAACTCACAAGATAGCTATGGGTAAATCAAGAGTAGTGATTGGAATTCAAGCACACAACAATATAAGAACACATGAGGTTGTTGAAGCAATTAAAATTGCACAGAATTCTGGAGCAGATGGTGTATGCATTTTTGCATTTCATGAAGTATTCAAAAACGAAGAAATGAGACTTTTCTTAAGCAGATGCATGAATTGAAAAAGGATTTCTGAGTTATTTGCCAAAAGGCAGAAGGGAGGTTTTGTTATGAGAAAGCTTTTTGTTTTATCGGTAGTGTTCCTGACCTTAACGATCTGTTTAGCAACCGAAGTGACGTTTTGGTTTGCCGGGGGAGACCCACAACTCGACCTTCCGGTCGTAAAAAAACATATAAAGGCATTTGAGGAAGCTACAGGTATTAAAGTTAACTTGGTGGTAATTCCCTGGGCAGAAGATCCACATACAAAACTCGATGTTGCGATAATGTCAGGTAAAGCACCAGATCTGGCGAAAGTAGGGTCACCACGTGAGCATGCATTAGCTTGGTCGAAATCAATTGAACCCCTTGAGAAATATTTGCCAAAAGATTTTCTAAAAGCTTTCCCGGAATCGGTTCTTTTAGGAAGTACTTACAAAATGAATAAACCAGAGGAAATGAGTGGAAAAATTGTGGGTATTCCGTATTTTTGCCATACACGTGTTATTTTCTACAGAAAAGATATTCTTGCAGAGAGAGGTTTACCAGAACCATCATCTAACTGGACCTGGAACGATTTTCTTGAATATGCAAAGCGCTTGACCTTTGATAGAGACAACGATGGACAAATTGATGTGTATGGTTTTGGGGCATCTGCTCAGTATGCATATCAATTGATGATTTGGGTATGGCAAGCTGGTGGACACATGATAAATGAGAATGGCGCCCCAGCTATTACAACTGACGCATTTCGGAAAGGTGCAAAATTTTTTGTAGATTTGTTCAAAACATACAAAGTTGTTCAACCAGGAGCTGTGAACGCTAACCTGGCTGATGTTCGTCGACAGCTTGTAGCTGGTCAGATAGCAATGTACATCGATACAGGTGATGCAGGGACGGCTTTGAGAAAAGAACTTGGTGATAAGATCGGTGCTGTTGTATTACCGACGAACCCAGAGACTGGTAAAAAAACTTCTTATTACGGCGCCGATGTGTTTGTCATACCCTCATCCGCAAAGCACAAAGAAGAAGCAGCAAAACTTTTAATGTGGTTGTGCAGTAAAGAAAATATGCTGGAATATTGTAATGTTGCGGGATTTATTCCTTCAAGGCTAGATTCTGCTGAATTGTACGTTGCCGGTGACAAAATAATGAAAGCTTTTGATGAACAGATGTCCGATTCAAGACCATGGGTTGAACATCCAGAATATTCTGCTTTCACAAGAATAATAAGAGCAGCAATCCAAGATGTACTTTCCGACAAAATATCGTTAGAAAGCGGATTGGAAAGGGCACAAAAAGAACTTGAGTCACATTTGAAAGATAAAGGTTACACTTGGTGAAAAATCGAGGGAAGGCTTCGGCCTTCTCTTGTTTTGATTAGTACAAGCCTGTTGGAAAGCCTATGAGGTGATAATAGAAATGAGAAAAAAATTGAGAGAAAATCTGATCGCTTATACTTTTTGTGCACCTGCATATATTGTTTTTACTGTTTTTCTCTTTATCCCCATTGTATGGGTGGTAATTTTGAGCTTCAAAGAATTCAGTATAATAACATTTAATTCTGCGGAATTTGTTGGATTGAAAAATTATACTAAATTGTTGAAAGATCAAATATTTCTCAGATCTATTCTTAATACTCTGTGCTTCACGGTTTTATATGTTCCTGGTAACACCATACTGGGACTCGCCTTTGCTCTTTTGCTGAACAAACCATTTAAAGGTAGAAATTTCTTCAGACTTGCTTTGTTTATTCCAAATATTATTTCAATGGTAGTTGTGAGTATAATCTGGTCACTGATCTTTTCTTCAAGCACAACAGGTATAGCAAACAGGCTGTTGATGATGTTACATATGAAGCCTATAGAATGGTTAAGTGATTACAGATATGCCTTGATTGCTGTCGGAATAGTTCTCATCTGGAGCGGATTTGGATACAGAATGCTCATCTTTCTGGCAGGACTTCAAAATATTCCAGATGAACTCTATGAAGCAGCAGCATTGGACGGTGCTTCGAAGTGGCAGATCACATTTAAAGTAACTTTACCTCTCTTGAGGCCGACTACTTTTTTTGTGATTACAACCTCACTGATAAGCTCTTTTCAAGTCTTCACACCCATTTACATAATGACGGGTGGAGGACCGGGATATTCAACAACGACAATAGTTAACTATCTGTACACAAAAGGATTTAGCGAATTTCAAATGGGTTATGCATCAGCAATCAGTGTTATATTACTCATTATCATCATGGTATTAACATTCATTCAAAGAAAAATCGGTAGGGAAGATCTTATTTTTTAGGAGTGAAATCTATGAAAAAACAAAATCAATGGACATTGTTGATCAAGTACATTTTTGTTATACCTGCATGCGCCTTTACACTTTTACCACTCTTGTGGGTAGTTGTAAGATCTGTAGAACCAGATACAGGCATAGAATCTTATTCATTCATGCCAAGAGCAATCACTTTTGATAATTACAGTGCAGCATGGAACTATCCAAGGGTGATAGATGAAAATGTTACCCTTGGCACTATGCTTTTGAACAGCTTATTTGTAGCGATAACAGTGACAATTGTGAGTATCTTATTTGATTCCATGGCTGGATATGCTCTGGCACGGAAAAATTTTTTTGGGAAAAAGGTACTTTTTTGGCTGGCTTTGTCAACACTCATGATACCATTCTATGCTATTGCAATACCGATGTACATAATAGTCATCCGCATGGGCATGTATGACTCACTGGCATCACTTATAATCCCTTTCACGGCAAGTGGATTTGGCGTATTCATGTTCAGACAGGCTTTTCTATCTATTCCGCTTGATTTTGAACAAGCAGCCAGAGTTGACGGTGCAAATGATTTCTTCATTTATTGGAGAATCATGTTGCCAATGGTGAAACCAACCATTGCAACTATGATAGTTTTCAAAGTTCTGTGGTCGTGGGGTCAATTCTTCTGGCCACTTCTGGTGATACAAGATTACTCGAAGATGCCAATCAATTTAGGGCTTGCCATGTTTAGAGGTCACAATATTACAAGATGGGGTCTATTGTGTGCAGGAATGATTGTAGCAACTATACCGATTTTGATCGTTTTCTTGATGTGTCAAAAATGGTATGTGGAAGGGTTGAGTGGTGGTTTAAAGGGATGAAAAGATCATTAGGGTGTGATCATATGATAAAAGTCGGCATTTCAAGCATGGATCTTTCTTTCCCAAAAGGGTTGGAAATGGCTGGTTATATCCTTAGAAAAGGAGTTTCTGCTGGTTATCATGATCCATTACAATTATTCTGTATTTATTTAAACAAGAATGAAACTGAAATAGCAATATTAATATTCGATTTACTCACAGTTCCAAAGGCATTCCCAAAACAAATAGATGGTATAAGACTTATACCTGTTGCTACTCATACACATTCCGGACCAAAACCAAGTCTTGTCAAGGATATTCTTGAATCATCAGCAAGGGAGGCCTTAGTCAAGGCAAAGCAAAATTCGGCTAACCTGAACGAATTGATTGTAAAACAATCCGAGATATCCGGCATTTGTGATTTTAGAAACAAACAGAATAGTACGAAAGTACCTGCCAATTTAATTGAATTTAAAACTGTGAGACAAAGATTCTCAATAACATTATTTTCTTGTCATCCTACTGTTCTTGGCCCAGAAAATTTACTATATTCGAGTGACATAGCTGGAGCAATAAGAAGAAAATTGCAGATGAAAGATGGATACCCAGTTGTTTTTCTTAATTCTTGTTGTGGCGATTTGAGTACACACAAAACAAGAAAGGAAAGATCATTTGCAGAAATTGAGAGATTATCAGACATCTTTCTTGAACAATATACCCCATATGTTGTGTATCAAACCTGCGTACCAGAAAGACTCTCAATGAAAGAGATTGATTTTGAGGTAGAAAGCGTCGAAAAGGATATCGGAGGAGTCTCATTAAATAAAAGAGATTTACCAGGTGTAATGTTACTTGAGCAACGTGGTCGACTATCAAAAAGGGAAAGGACCACAATATCTTTTCTCATGATTGATTCACTTAAATTTATTTTCGTTCCTTTCGAACTATTTTTTGGATTCTGCAATCTCGTTTCGTCAATAGCTAAATTTGCCTTTATAGTATGTTATGCGAATTCTCCTGCTTCATACGTAGTACCAAAGAATGTGAAAAGTGGTTATGAATGGTTAGCATCTCCTTATGCAGACAATACTGAGGACAAATTATTATCTTTAATATCTTGCGAATTGATGCGTCTGTAAAATATCAGGAGGTATAAAAATGAGATTTCTCGGAATAGATGCTGGTGGAACTAAAACTCGACTAGCCTTATGTGATGAAAACGGGATAATAATCTCTTCCGTTTCAGGAGGACCAGGAAACCATCTCGACATAGGAATCGAAAAATTGAAAGAAACTATATTAGAATGTTTGAAAGCTATGGGACAAGATCCAGTCGAAATAGATGCAGGCGTTCTTGGGTTGTCTGGTGCAGGTTTCTCCAAAAAAAGCTGCGATAGATTATGTGAACTGATGAAGTCAGTTATATCCGCAAGAAAACTCATGGTTGTGAATGATTGTTTAATTGCCTTAATGGGAGCATTGGGACATAACAAAAAATCCGGTGCAATAATTGTTGCTGGCACTGGTTCTATGATCATTGGTACAGATGAAAATGGTAATATTTTTAGAACAGGAGGATGGGGACACGTAGTAGGTGATACATGGGGCGCTTATGGGATAGCTTTTGAGGCCGTTAAAGAAGTAATGAGATATTGGGAAAACAGAGGTGAATTTACTAACCTTGTACATCATGTAGAGAGAGTCCTAAATTTTCATTGTGTGGATGATGTATTGAGATATTTCTATGTTGACAGGCATCCCAAGAGTCATTTTGCTTCTTTTGCACCGTTTGTTCTGAAATGTGCTCGTGAAAATGATCATGTAGCCAGAATGATTATACAAAGGAGTATCAAAGAACTCATAAATGCTATTAAACCCGTTTTGAAATCCATTCACAGTGATTTTTTATCTTATACCGGAGGACTTTTCGAAGAACCATATTTTTTCAATCTTGTACAGGAATCTGTGAAAAAAAACTTTGGCATTTCACTTCAAGAGCCATATCTCCCTCCTGTTGGCGGAGCGTTGGTGATGGCAATAAAGCTAATATCTTCAGTCAAAAATGAGGTTGTACAGAATTTGAGAGATCAGTTTAGGAACAATTAAATCACGCATAAATTTGAATACTTGTATGCGAAGGAAAGGAGATTGGGATATGTTACCTCGTCTGAAGAGAATCACTATACTAAACGACATTTTTGAAATTCCCGTTGAAGGTAAGATTTTCACCTTGCCAGAATCCTTTAAACTTGCTGTGTCTTTAAAAAACGAGCTGGCCAGATATGGAAAAAGATTCTCACTCACGGGTTTCAATGATAAATCTACAACGATAAGAATCATTTTGAATTCAAACCTGGTATCACATTCACAGGGTTATAAAATCAAAATAACACCCGCTGGTATTGTTTTAATGGCAAAAACGACTCAGGGTATCTTCTACAGCTTACAATCTCTAATTCAAATGATGAGAGAGTACGAATGCAGAATACCTACGATGATCATAGAAGATGAACCAGACTTCGAAAATCGCGGATTTATGCTAGATATAAGCAGGGATAGAATACCAAATATGGACACATTAAAAAAAATAATAAACACATTGTCTGAACTCAAATACAACCAGTTTCAACTCTACACAGAGCACACATTTGCTTACAATAATCATGAATTGGTTTGGAAGGATTATACACCACTCACCTCAGAAGAAGTGCAAGAACTCAATGATTATTGTAGAGAAAGATTCATCGAACTTGTCCCAAATCAAAACTCGTTTGGGCATCTTGGTAAATGGCTTAAACACAATCAATACAGATACCTTGCAGAATGTCCAGATGGCTTCATAACTCCTTGGGGAGAAAAGTACGGACCGTTTTCTCTCTCTCCGGCCGTACCAGAAACACTGAACTTCTTGAGTGAACTGTTTGACGAACTTCTTCCTAACTTTACAAGTACCAAGGTCAATATTGGAGCCGACGAAACGTACGATCTTGGCTTGGGAAAATCAAAAGAGTTGTGTGAAAAATATGGAAAAGGAAGGGTATATCTCGATTTTCTGCTAAAAATCTACCAGATATTAAATAAACGCGGGAAGACTATGATGTTTTGGGGGGATATTATAAAAAAATATCCTGAACTTGTTGAACAGCTACCGGATGACGTTATTGCTCTATTGTGGGGATACGAAGCTGATCATCCCTATAGCGAAGAATGCAAATTATTTGCAACTAAGGGTGTTACGTTTTATGTTTGCCCAGGTACTTCTACCTGGGATTCTTTCACCGGTAGGAGCGATAATGCTCTTGCAAATATCAAAAACGCCCTGGCAAATGGCCAAAAGTACAACTCTATTGGTTTTTTATTAACAGACTGGGGTGACAATGGTCACCATCAACATTTGCCATTCTCTATGATAAGTCTTGGTTATGCAGCACCACTTGGTTGGAATCTATCGGAGAATTTGACAAATGATGAATTACTGAAAGAAGTTAACACTCATGTGTTCAAGACAAAGTTTCCCATAGCAGAATCTGTCTACAATCTTGGTACAATTTACAATCACATAAAACTCAAACTACACAATGCAAGCCCATATTTTATATCGCTTGTATTTCCACACAGAATATCAAAATACTTGAGCGAAATTGATGATGAAGATGTCAAAAATACCGAAGATGCAATACAAATTGCAAACACAATTATTCACAATTTATCTGAATTTATGATAAAAGTAGAATCTGAATCTGAAAAACTCACCATTTTGCAGATCATGAACAATGCTGAAATGTTGGTTTTGGGGATGGAGTTATTGATACTTATAAAGCAGAATGAAAATATCTCGCTAATACCAGAGGAGAGAAAGACTCATCTGAAGCAAAAATTGGAACAAATAACTGAACAGTATAGAACTCTCTGGTCTACCTTAAACAGGGAAGGTGGTTTAAATTACAGTGTAGAAAAACTGTCTCAAATATCAAAATATCTTTGAGTGCTCCATGTTATACTTATGTAAAAATAAACACTGAAAAGTCCTGACCAGAGCTCAATAATATCTCATACTCTTTGATTACTGTTAAGCAACTTTATTTTATGCTTAACCATTTCGGTCACGGCGCAGGACGCATCTCTTAAGAGTGCAATTTGATCTTTTAGTTTTGGCTTGTTTTGTAATATTTCTCTTATTTTCTCTATGTAAACTGTTTTCAAAACTGTACCTATGTTTATCTTTCCAAATCTCATTTTGCTGATCTTTGGCGCCATGCTACTCGACTTATTTGCAAAGGCAAAGTTGATCGTACCAGAAGATGTTCCAGTAATGCCAGTGAGTTTGTAAAATAAAAGCGGGCTTAATGCCCGCTTTTTTATCCCGGTATATCGTACCAGTAAGTTGCGTAAAATCCAAATGGTGTGTTATCCCACCATGTAATGCCTGCGATTGCTCTTTTCATTGTCTTGAGAGTCTGGGTGAATATATATCCATCGAATCTTTGGTCATCTTGTTGATTGTTTGGTGTATTTGCAAAATCAACAAAGAAAACTACTCGGTGGCCGAGGTTAGTTTTCTTTCCAGTATAACCAGGGCCTGTCATACCAGAGATATTGTCCTGAGGATTGCGAAGAATAGTATAAGTAAGATTATATTTACTTTTGTTTTCATCTTCTATATATCCTTTTCCATCTTTTTGAAATACCAAGGTTCCTTCCCAACCATCCCAGAAAATTTTCCAGACAGAACCATAACGGCCAAGTAAATCGCTCTCTTGAACAGTGGTTGGCAGTTGCGGAATAAAAGGGATATTTGGTTTGATTGGCTGAAGTTGTGTCTGTGCGAAAATTAAGGTGCTGAACAAAACAAGTGTTATCACAAAAACTTTACCCATACCTACCGCCCCCTTCAATTGGATGATTCATTATACAACAAAGACCATTAGAAAAAAATTAAATATTATTATGAAGCCATTCAATGAGGAGGCTTACGACGGATTAGACCTATCCCAATGTACGGTTCTATGGTATTTACCAGGACCTGGTAGGCGCCTTCCATAATATAATATACGGAAGTGTCAAAATTAAAAAATATCAAAAAAGCCTGTCAGAACAGTATTTTTTAAGAGAAAATATGAATAATCCTTGTCAGAGAAGAAAGATTGTAAAGTGCAAAAATTCATAAGGTAGAAACTATCTTCTAAAGCCAATTTCGGCGCTTTTTTCTATTTTGAAACGATTCATTTGCTTTTTCTCCAGATATTCGTCCAGCTTCTCATCCACGGAATGATTGCTGTTGTGAAAGATTCTCGTACCAGCTCAAAGAAAGGAACTTTTCTTGCTGATCCAAGATCTGCTTTGGACATTGTATATGCTGCGAGAATCCGGAGGCAAAATGAGATAAACATAGTCAACCTGATGGAGGTGACATTTAGATAGAAGACCTTAAAGCCAAAATTTGAAAGAGAAGACACGATAATTCCAGAGATCAGAGAACCAAGCGTCAGAGCAATGTTAGAAAAACTGTTGAAAATGGAAAATGCCTCAGTTCTTAGATCAGCTGGCGCGATGTACATTAATGTATAAAAAATAAGCTGACTTGAACCAGCAGTTACGAAAATGCCGATAAATATTTGCAGCAAGAATACATAAAGAAAAGATTTTGGAGTCAGACCCCAGAAAAGAATCAAAAAAGCCTGAACCCAGATGCACATTTTCAGAAAATTTTGAAAACCGTATTTGTCACCTGCTTTTCCCCAGAATGGTTGAAACAGCGTGCCGATAAACATTGCAACAGCATTCAAAATACTTACCTGAAGGTAACTAAATTGAATTTCTTTGAGCAGCATAACATTTATATAGACTGAACCAAAGCCAACAGCAAAATACCAGATAGCAAAGCTCAGCATGAGATTTTTGAATTGCTTATTATGCATAAGGAGTTTAAATGAGGTCACAGGGCCAATAGAACTTTCTCGAATTCTGTATACAGGTTCATGCTGAATTTTCAGAAGATATCCGTTCAGAAAACCTGCCAGACCGGCAAGTAAAAATAGAACACTGAATCCTTTTGTATTTTCTCCCAGCGCGTCCAGAACAATACCAGCTATAAACATTGCTGGTATCTGTACTACTCCGAGAACAAAATTTCTGAGCCCAAAATAACTGCCTATAGAGTGCTTAGGTACGAGATCAGCCATCCAACTCTGCCAGAGCGGTGAAGATATTGCACCTGCTATCTGGATGTACATGTACATGGCGTAAGAAAGAAATAAACCTCCTTTGAGAATAGGGAAAAGTGCAAAAGTTGCTATACCAGTCCTTGCAATCCACATTAAGGGAACGATCAATTGTTTTCTTGAGTTTAACCTGTGGGCAAAAAGAAGAGGAAGTATTTGAAGAGCGCTTGCAAGTGAAGGAATAGAGCCGAACAAACCTATCAAAAATGGAGAAGCTCCCATCCATAGAAAATAACCGGTCAGGTAAACTCCACCAAAAAGCTGATTTATAAAAACTGCTAAGGTCCCTTCGAAAATAGAGATTCTCAGAGCCAGGTTGATTTTCTCTTTATCATTATCATTTGTTTGAGATGGATTACTTGGCTCTGGATCGATAGACTCTCTGCTCGTTGAGTTTAACCTCCCTGTTTCTTTTCAACACAGAAGATATTTTATAATGACGTGTTAACTTTACAAAAATCGAAATTAATGGTAAAATAAAAGGGAGCCGAAGCTCCCGTGGTGGGCTCGGGTGGACTCGAACCACCGACCGCCCGGTTATGAGCCGGGCGCTCTACCAGTTGAGCTACGAGCCCACAACCACTGTTCATTATACATCCAGCCCTTAAAGGTGTCAAGGGCTTTTAGGATGGTGATTGCCTTGGAGACCAACGTAATGAAGCTTGACCCGGTTAGAAAACTTCTGAAGCGTTATCCCAGAATTGTAGTAATTAAAGCAGCTCTGATGGTTCTCAAATCGGGCCAGAAGGTTGATGCAAAAAGTATAGAAGAAGCAATAAGCGTTATAATGAAAGCGGAAAAGAGCAGGGAATAAATCCCTGCTCTTCAGTTTACGGAGGGAGGTTAGATTGTGCAAGAAAAACTACAGAAAATTCTGCAATATCTCACAAACAAGGGGGCGAGATATGCGGATGCAAGGTATGAAGAGCATCTTCAGCAGGAAATTTTTGTTGAAAATGGAACTCTGAAAACATTGACTAACAATTTCAGCGCAGGAACAGGTTTTAAAGCACTACTAAAAAACGGATGGGGATTCGCTGCTACTGATGAGCGAGGAGATTCTGCGCTCGAGCGAATAGCGGATGAAGCTTTGGAAATAGCCGAAGCTTCGAACAAACGCGCTAATAAAGAGGTAAAGCTTGCCGAGGAACCTGTGCACAAAGATAAATTTAGATCTCCTTATGAAAAAGATCCTTTTGAAATTTCTGAAAAAGAGAAAATTGAACTTCTCAGGCATGCCACCTTAAAAGCGAAAGAAATTGAAGGCGTGATTAGGGCGACGGGATCAATGTTTTTCAAGAAGATCAGGAAATTGTTCGTGAGTAGCGAAGGTTCTGTAATTGAACAGGAGATAGTTATTTCCGGAGCAGGTATCTCTGCCCAGGCAATAGGCGAAGGAGGTTTTCAAGCAAGGTCGTATCCAACAAGCTTTGGTGGAGATCATTCAACAAAAGGCTGGGAGTTTATACAGAAAATGAATTTGATTGAACATGCACCAAAGATTGCCCGTGAAGCTGTCGAACTTGTGAGTGCGCCGGAGATAGAGCCGGGAGAATATGACGTGGTGATCAGCGGAAATCAGCTTGCTCTGCAAGTACATGAATCCTGTGGCCATCCTGTAGAGCTTGACAGAGTCATGGGTTCAGAGCTGAGTTTTGCTGGCGGGAGTTTTCTGAGCCTTGAGAAATTGAATAAACTGAGGTATGGTAGTGATTATGTCACAATTACTGCTGATGCAACTATTCCAGGTGGACTTGGTAGTTTCGGTTATGATGATGAGGGTGTTGAAGCACAGAAATCATATATAGTGAAAAATGGGCTTTTTGTTGGTTATTTGATGGATAGACAAACTGCGGCAGAGATAGGATTGAGATCTAACGGTGCAGCAAGAGCTGATAGCTGGTCTCATTTACCTATAATAAGGATGACAAATATAAATCTGATGCCAGGAAAATACACGCTGGAAGAACTCATTTCCGGTATTGATTATGGATTTCTGCTGGATACAAACAAAAGCTGGTCGATAGATGATCTGAGATTGAATTTTCAATTTGCTACAGAAATTGCCTATGAAATAAAATCGGGTAAGCTTACCGGGAGAATTTTCAAAAATCCAGTATATTACGATATAACGCCGCAGTTCTGGAATAAATGCGACGGAGTGGCCAATGAGGATTTTTGGCACGTTTGGGGTGTACCAAATTGTGGTAAAGGTCAACCAATGCAGGTTATGCATGTTGGCCATGGAACATCGCCTGCAAGATTTAGAAAAATAAAGGTAGGTGTTCGAAAATGAGAGGAGAAAATTTTTACAGAAATTTCTTTAGATTGATGAATGAACATTTTGTCGATATTAAATTTCTTGCTGTCATTTCGAATGTCGAGTCGGCTCTGACCAGATTTGCAAACAGTAGAATCCATCAGAATGTTTTTGAAAGAAAGAATAATGTGAGCGTCCTTGCCACAAAAGATAATAAAGTTGCGATTGCCACAAGCAACGATTTAACCACATCAGGCTTGAGATCTATCAAAGAAAAACTTCAAGGAATGCTTGAAAGTTCAACGCCTCTGGATTATCAATTTAAGCTTCCGGAGCCAACGATAGGTTATCCATTAGACAATGTTACAGAAGATGCAAAAAACTTTTCTCCCGAAATGCGGGCTTCTATCTTTGATAAAATTCTTCATGCTTGCGGTGAAGATATTCAAGCTTTTGGCTATGTGAGTGACAATGTAACGGAAAATTCGGTCATATCTTCGAATGGGATGTTTATCTATCATGCTTACTCAAGTTTTAGTTTTAATTTTGTAGCTGTAAAAGATTCTGCTAGTGGATACGTTTCTTCTTCGGCAAAAAATATTGCCGATCTCGATGTTGAAAAAAAGGCTCAGAGAGCGGTTGAGTTTGCAAAGATGTCTGGTGAATCCATTGAGATTGAACCAGGGCTTTATACGGTTATACTTGGCCCTGAAGCGGTGGCTGATCTTTTCTTTTATTTCTCCTATGTGTGCACAAATGGGTATATGCACGAACTTAAAATGAGTCCATCAACAAGATTTCTGGGGCAGAAGATTGGTCCAGATGATTTGAATGTTTACGATGATCCTTTTCATCCTGTACAAATACCATTTGCGTATGATCTGTGTGGCAAAAAGAGAGAAAAGACACCTGTTATTGAAAATGGTATTTTCAAGAATGTGTTTTATTCACATGGGGCTGCTCTGAGATTCGGCAAAAGCCCTACAGGGCACACGATTTCACTTGAAGATATGGATTTTGCCATGCCAGTTAATCTTGTTGTTGAGGGTGGTAACAATTCGCTGGAAGATATGATTGCGCAAACGAAAGAAGGAATATACATAAACAGATTCCATTATATGAACGTTGTGGATCCGTATGAAGCCATGTTCACTGGAATGACAAGAGATGGGACATTCCTCATAGAAAATGGGCAGCTTACCAGGGCTGTTAAAAACATGAGATTTAACGTCAAATTCTTTGAGTTTACTCAAAACATTGAGGCAATATCAAAGCAAATAGAATCAACAAGCGGGGAGTATTTCCCGGCAGTTGCTCCTTTCATGAAAGTAAGAAATTTCAACTTTACTTCCAAAACGGCTTAAAACAATAGGGCGACCTCTGTCGCCCTTATTTGTCCTCCCATTCGCGGAACTGGTTTGTTATCGGTAATCGCCGGTCTTTTCCAAAAGCTCTGTAAGTTATTTTTGGTCCGGGTGCTAATTGCCTTCGTTTGTATTCACTGCTGTCGACCATCCAGGCTACCTTTCTCACAGTCGTCTCGTCATATCCTGCTGGTACAATTTCCGAAACACTTCGATCGTCTTCAACATACGCTTTTAAGATTGAATCAAGCAGCGGATATGGTGGCAATTTGTCCTGATCCACCTGCCCAAATCTGAGTTCAGCGCTTGGCGGTTTTTCAAAAACTCTTTGCGGAATAATTTCTTTCTGGGCTTTCTGATTAACATATTCAGATAACTCGTAAACAAGAGTTTTATAAACATCTTTTAAAACCGCAAAACCCCCTGCTGTATCTCCATAGAGCGTGCAGTAGCCTGTGCTGCTTTCACTTTTGTTACCAGTTGTCAATACAAGCCATCCAAATTTGTTGGATAATGCCATCAATATTACACCTCGAATGCGAGCTTGTATATTCTCTTCGGCCACATCGAAAGGTAAATCACCGAAAACTGGCTTCAAGGATTTCAGGAAAGTTTCGTAAATTTCATTTATGGGTATAACAAGATAGCGTATGTTAAGGTTTTTTGCAAGAAGCTCGGCATCCTCGAGGCTGTGTGTGGATGAATATGGACCCGGCATAGAAACGCCTGTAACATGATCTGGCCCCAGGGCATCAACAGCTATACAACAAGTTAGAGCGCTGTCAATGCCTCCGCTTAAACCAATCACAACATTTTTTATGCCATTTTTTTTGAGATAGTCTCTGGTTCCAAGGACCAGAGCGTGATAAACTTCAGCAACTCTTGGTAAGGGATTCTCGATGCGGCTTTTGATATCAGGTTTATTTTCAATCGGTTCAAATGGTATATTTACTATGTTGAGTTTGGCAATTTCTTGAGACCAAACGCGCTTGTCCTGTCTCCTTCTTGGATCATGGAGCCTTGATCTTTCGATACCAACCAGATCGATATCACCGATTAAGAAATCTTCCTCAAATTGCTTTGCCCTTGATATGATTTCTCCCTGTTCATTTACTATTAAGCTTGCTCCATCGAAAATAAGTTCATCCTGTCCACCAACAAGGTTGACATATGCGATAGCAGCAAGGTTATCATTGGCACGCACAGCAAGCATTCTTTCTTTCCAAGAAAGTTTTCCAGAATGATATGGTGAAGATGAAATATTCAACAACAGATGAGCATCACCAAGCAGGGCCTCTATTCGAGCTGGTCCACCCGGATACCATATATCTTCGCAGATGGTCACGCCGATGCGAGCATTGCAAAAAGATATCACTAAAGCTTTGTCACCATGTTGAAAATACCGGAATTCGTCGAAAACACCATAATTTGGTAGATAATTTTTTCGATATACTGCAACAATACTACCATTATTAAGCACAGCAGCGGCGTTAAAAATATCGCTGTTTTCATCTACAAAGCCTACGACGGCTATCATGGATTTTGGAACGTACTTTGCTATTTTTTCCAGTGCTTTTTTGTTCTGATCTATGAAATGTCTTTTGAAAAGTAAGTCTTCTGGTGGATAACCTGTTATGACAAGCTCGGGGAAGGCAACAACATCTACTGAAAATTGCTGAGCCAGTTCGAGTTTTTCAAGGATTTTCTCAACATTTCCCTCTATATCACCCACAGTAGAGTTGATCTGAGCCAATCCAACCCTCAAGGTATTCATTATTTCACCTCCGTCTTTATTAAGAGTATATATCAACAACATCTTTTCGTTCAGTACATTATTTCTGGAGTGAAAGATCAATACTTGATTTTTTGGCACTGTGTTTGTATAATGTCATTGTGGAAATTGGCGAGCCAGCGTAGCTCAACCGGCAGAGCGGCGCATTCGTAATGCGTAGGTTGGGGGTTCGAGTCCCTTCGCTGGCTCCAGATATCTGGATTTAGAAGGTGCTGTCGTGCCTCTCGATGAATTTGAATTTAGTGTGTTGAAGACCATTCAGACTCATCATCTGATCTTTCCCGGCCACAAAGTATTGGTTGCCCTCTCTGGCGGAATGGATTCGATGAGCCTCCTGAACATCTTACTGAAACTTCGACAAAAGCTCAACTGCGAAATATTCGCAGCTCATTTGAACCATATGATAAGAGAAAACGCTATCAGAGATGAGCAATTTGTTTATTCTTATTGTAAAAAAGCAGGAGTTAAAATCTTTGTTGAACGCTTTGATGTGCCAAAATTTTGTGCAGATAGGAAAATAGGAATCGAAGAGGGGGCAAGAGCTGCGAGATATACGTTCTTAAACAGGATTGCCCATGAAAATGGGATAGATTTGATTGCGCTGGCGCATAATTTGAATGATCTGGTTGAAACTATTCTCTACAGAATTGTTCGAGGTACGGGCCTGTCTGGAATTGTGTGTATGAAACTTAAAGATGAAAACAAAATAAGACCACTTTTATATTTTAAAAGGGAGCAAATAGAGGCATACATAAAGAGAAACAATATTCCATATGTGCAAGATGAAACCAATTTTAACCTCAAATACAGTAGAAATTATATAAGACACCGCATTGTTCCAGCTTTAAAGTTGCTTAACAGCGATCTTGAAAATGCATTTTCACAGGTGCATTTTTCTGGTATGATGCTCGAAAATCATGTGAAAAGGCTTATCAAAAAGTATTCTGAGAGAATATTCAGATGTGGAAAGCGAATAATTTTCGACTCAAAAGATATGGATGAATTCGAGATAATTGAACTGGTGAAATATTGTGCTGGTCAAATGAATGTTGATTTGAACTACAGGCAAATACAGCTTGTAGTTTCCAAGCTTAATGAAAATTCGTGGAGTATTGATTTATCTGAAGATATAGCGATTAAAAAAGGTTTCGATTTTTTCAGCATTGAAAAAAAGTGCAAATTTATGAATATCTTGAAAGTAGGCAAACCAGGTGTTTACAAATTCAATGACTGGACTTTTGAGCTTTCCAGTGAGGTAAAATCAAATGAGTATGTTTTTATTCATGATCAAGGAGGTGTCTGTATCAGGAAAAGAAAAGCTGGTGAAAAAATAGCAGGTGTAAAAATGAAAGATATGATGATTGATTCGAAAATCCCTGCATTTTTGAGAGATGAAATGCCAGTTGTGTGTACTATAGATCGAATAATCTGGGTTCCATATGTATACGTAGACAGATGCTTCAAAGAAAGGAAAGAAGATTCTCTTGTTTTAAATTTGCTGCAAAATCCATACAGTTGTATACTTGAATTGAGAAAGGACGAAAGGAGGAAAATGGTTTGAATGGAAATCGACCAAATTATATATCTTTGATATTTGCTGCACTTGTTATCCTGTCATTATTTTGGCTGGTTCGATCTTTTTATTTTGACACATCAGCACCTTCAAAGATGAGCTTCAGCGATTTTATTCAGATGGCTTATGAAGAACCAACCAGAATAGCAGAAGTTGTTGTGAGAGACGATGGAATACTCAGAGTAACGACAAAAAGAGGAGAATATTATGAAATATACGCACCGTGGTTTATGCAGGATTCAGAAACCATAAAAGTTCTCAGTGAAAAGGGTGTGAGAGTAACTGGTGAAAAGGGTGTGAGCAGTTCTTTCTGGGTGAATGTTATAGGAAATGTCATATTCATAGGTTTTCTTCTGTTTATGTTCTTCTTCATGATGAGAACTATTTCGGGCAGAAACAATCAGGCTTTCACCTTCACGAAAAGCAGGGCTCAGATGAACAGACCTGGTCAGGCACGTGTAACTTTCAAAGATGTAGCCGGGGTAGATGAAGCGGTTGAAGAATTGAAGGAAACAGTTTTGTTTCTGAAAGATCCGGGTAGATTTTCAAAAATTGGCGCCCGAATGCCAAAGGGAATTTTGCTTGTTGGGCCCCCTGGTACCGGAAAAACTCTACTTGCAAGGGCAGTTGCCGGTGAAGCAAATGTACCGTTTTTTCACATAAGTGGTTCTGATTTTGTCGAATTATTCGTCGGTGTTGGCGCTGCACGCGTGAGGGATCTGTTCAACCAGGCAAAAGCAAATGCTCCCTGCATAGTTTTTATAGACGAAATAGATGCAGTTGGTAGACACAGGGGCGCTGGACTTGGCGGAGGACATGATGAGAGGGAACAAACTCTTAACCAGCTTTTAGTTGAAATGGATGGCTTTGATGTTCGGCAGGGTATAGTAGTTATGGCTGCGACAAACAGACCGGATATACTCGATCCGGCTTTGCTCAGACCTGGGAGATTCGATAAGAAAGTTGTGCTTGATACTCCGGATGTCAGAGGAAGAGAAGAGATTCTGAAAATTCACGCGAGAAATAAACCTATTGCTGAAGATGTGGATATAAGAGTTCTTGCACAGAGAACAACAGGTTTTGTGGGAGCAGATCTTGAGAATCTGGTTAACGAAGCAGCTTTGCTCGCAGCAAGAAATGGAAGAGATAAAATAAAGATGGAGGATTTTGAAGAGGCAATAGATAGAGTTATCGCTGGTCCAGCGAGAAAATCTCGGGTTATAAGTCCCAGAGAAAAAAGGATAGTTGCTTACCACGAAGTTGGTCATGCAATTGTTTCGAGCTTGTTGCCGAATGCTGATCCAGTCCATAGAATATCTATCATTCCTAGGGGTTATCGTGCTCTGGGTTATACACTTCAATTACCGGCTGAAGATCGATATCTTGTTACTAAGCAGGAGTTGCTTGATCAGATAACAGGTTTACTTGGTGGCCGAGCTGCGGAGGAATTGATCTTTCAAGAGGTCACAACTGGAGCAGCTTCAGATATTGAAAGAGCGACAGAACTCGCAAGAAGAATGGTTTGCCAATTTGGCATGAGTGATAAACTTGGTCCGCTTTCATGGGGAAAGACCGAACAGGAAATATTTCTTGGAAAAGAACTGACAAGGATGCGCAATTATAGTGAAGAAGTTGCAAGTGAGATAGATGAGGAAGTTAGAAAAATTGTTACGGAAAGCTACGATAGAGCCAAGGAGATACTC
The DNA here is from genome assembly GCF_000017865.1 of Pseudothermotoga lettingae TMO. GTDB lineage: Bacteria > Thermotogota > Thermotogae > Thermotogales > DSM-5069 > Pseudothermotoga_B > Pseudothermotoga_B elfii. The sequence goes on along the minus strand of NC_009828.1, from coordinate 1,605,441 downwards.
ACAAAATATCATAAACAACTTGATGAGCTGGTAGAGCTCTTACTTGAAAGAGAAGTGCTTGAAGGTGAAGAATTGAGAAAAATCCTCAAAACTGAACTTGGCGAGGAGATGGTGAACCATGACAAACTTAGAGCTGCTGCGGGGTCAGAGCAAGACAGTTGAAAGAGTTGTTGACGAATCCTGCCTGTGGAATGAAGATCAGGAGATGGCAATGTTTTCTTATGCCAGTACTTCTGGACTTAGTGCTTTAGTGTTTCATGTTGCTTATGAAATGATTCAACCATTTCTCGATGAAAACGAGGTGTCTGTTGTTATAGCTGCAGATGTAAGACATATTTCACCAGTTCACGTCTCAGAACGACTTGCAGTTGGCGTGAAAGTGATTGACATACAGGATAACAGAATAAAGATGCGGGGAGTTATTATGAAAGGTGAATCAAAGGTCCTGGAAATGGAGTTTGTCAGAGCAGTTGTGTCAAGAAACTACCTCAGGAGGATTTCTATTGAGAAGACCACGTGATAGTAAATCTTTTCGCGAGTTTGACATTGTCAGAAAGTTTAAACTGAGTGAAAAGAATGTTGAAAAAATTGATTTGAAGGGCGACCTGAGGGTTGCCCTAATTTTTCCAAATTCGTATAATGTCCTGTCTTCAAGTCTCGGATTTAACATAGTTTGGAAACTGTTCAATAAAATTGAAAATGTTAGATGTGAAAGATTCTTTTATCATGATGATTTCGTTAAATTCTATTCTATAGATTCTCTGACACCACTCGACGAGTTTCCAATATGGGCTTTTGCGGTGAACTTTGAAAACGATTTGTTGAATATTATTTCAATCCTTAAAAAGAAATCTGTTCCAATACGAAATATAGATAGAAGACCATTTGACCCTCTGGTAGTTTTTGGTGGCGCTTTGACATATACGAAACTCCCTGTGTTTGATATTATTGCAGATGTGATTCTTCACGGTGATTTTGAACCAATGGTTGAAAATTTGGACTCAGTTCTCGAATATATTTCACGCGAAAAATTGGTTGAGAAAATGGCTGAGCTTCATTTTGCATCTGTGCCTGTTTTAAGAAAAAAGGAGTCAGAAATCTCAAAAATAAGCGATTTGAATCTTACCATTCCAGCCAGTCCGATTATTTTCTCGCACGGAGAATTCAAAAATAGATTGCTCATCGAAATAGAACGTGGATGTGTATGGAATTGTAATTTTTGCATGATGGGCGCTTTGAGAAAGCCGGCAAGGTTTCTTAATATAGAAACTTTAAAGAGGCTAATCATGCATACAGAAACCTGTTCTGTCGGATTGATTGCATCAAATGTGACAGATTACCCGTGGCTCGAAGAAATGTTATCTTGGCTCGAAAAAAATAGTATAAAAGTGTCTGTTTCTTCTCTAAGGCTTGACAGATTGAGTAAGCGATTCGTCAGTTTCTTGAAGCGCAGTCAACATGCTTTCACGATTGCTCCGGAATCTGCAAGTGAAAAGATAAGGAAAATTCTTGGAAAGAACTTCACTGACCAGCAGATAGAAAGCGCATTAGTAGTAGCTTCCGAGGCTGGTTTCAGAGAAGTTAAAATGTATTTCATGTATGGATTTGACGAGGAAGAAGAGTCTGATTTGAAGAAAATCGGATGGTTCGTCAGGAAAGCAAAGCGCATGGGCTACAGAGTAAAAATCTCTGCAAATCCATTTATCCCAAAGCGTGGAACATTTATGCAGAACAGAAAAATGCAGGATTTGAGAGTTCTAAAAGAGAAAGAGAAAATAATAAAAAATACTGTTCAACATGATGCCTCTGTTGTTTTTGAAAACATTGATCTTTCTTTTATTCAGTATACAATAAACAGTGCTGAAGGAGATATGTTGCATGAATTGATCCAGAACTTTGAAAACGGCGAAAAATTGAAATTCATAGTGCAAAAGCTGGCGTTCAAATAATATTTGCTTACAATTTTGAATTGATATCAAAAAATTTCACTGACAAAGATTTTCACAGCTTTACCATCCACCTAAGGAGGTGGAGGTTTCCTGTTTCACTGGCCAGGCTTGCTACCAGGGCTGTGTTTCCAATTGTAGAGGTCCAATCTCTACAGGCGTGAATGGGCTATTCCTGCCCTGCTTTTATTGTATACCGAACCAGATATTCATCAACTGCTATTCATCCTCACAGAAGATGGAGATGAACTGCAGAATCTTTGTTGAAATTTTTCAGAACATATATTGAATTAATAGCTTCCCAGTAAAAAATGAGACTTGACGGCGAGTAGCAAATCGATATCTCTTTCGATTTTGCGGGTTTCTATATTTTTAAAATGATCAGCAAAATTTTGATAGAAGTAATCCATACTGAACATGCCTCCATGTACATAAAGCTTTTTGGAATTCACTTTTGAGATTATGTGGAAGGTCCTTTTGGCGAGGACCTCTATTTCTTCTTCTATGATTTTTTTTGATAGCGGAGTTAGCTTCATGTGCTTTGTGAAAGAGGCTATTTTTTGCTTGAAATCATTGTATCTTTGAAGCTCCACAAGATCTTCTATTTTTTTTGCTCCGTAGAAACTCAATAGTTGATCAAAAATTGGATCGTAATCTATGAGCTCGTCTCTGTAATTCAACGCCTGTCTAATCAACTTGCAAACTATACTGAATCCTCCTCCTTCGTCATCAAACAAATGTCCCCATCCTCCTGCCCTGAAGATATTTTTACTGCTGTCTATTCCCATGACAATTGATCCTGTACCAGCTATGACTACGGTTACAGGCTTCCCTTCGTAACATGCCCAGAGGGCTGCTTCAGCATCTGTGAAGATCCTTATTTTAGCATTGGGAAAGCATTTATTCAAAACCGCAAGCAGGATTTTTTTTCTTTCCTCACTTCCAGCGCCAGAAAATGCTGCCCTTATCTCGTCAACCTCTCCTGACCAGCCTGCAACTTCTGCTATAGTTTCCTCAAGTTGCTTTTCTGAAATTGCAGAAAGGTTCGTTCCTTTGCTGAAAGTAGCTCTTTGAAGAACCTCTCCATTTCTCACGAGGGTCACCTTTAAAGTTGTTCCTCCGCCTTCGATCGAAAGTATTTTCATGTTATCTCCTCCATTTGATTATTTCTTTCTTCTGTGATATTATACCTTCTGGGAAAATTAGTATTATTATCAATACATTATTTCTGGGAGGTGTTCCTCATGAAAAGGGTCTTCATTTTTCTGTTATTGTTATGTGCTGTTCTTCTAATGGCTACCGAGTACTTTGTCGAAGATGCGGTTCTCACACCAGATTCAAATCCAGAAATTGGAGGCACCTTGAGGCTTGCTTTATCATCCACACCTGAATCTTTTTTGCTTTATGGAACACTTGATTCTGCTGCATATACGGTAGTTATGGGACCAATGTTTTCTACGCTTGTAGAAATGCATCCTGTGACGAACGAGATCAGACCTGCTCTGGCAAAATCCTGGACTGTGTCAGAAGATGGCAGGGAGGTTACATTCAAAATCAGAGAGGCTTACTGGTCTGATGGCACAGCAATCACGTCAGATGATGTAATATTCACCTTTGAGTATTTCGTGATGAATAGCTACGCACGCGGAAACTCTGTTGCCAGATTCACCATACCTGATGAAAAAGGTGAGAACAAACCTATAATCTGGCAAAAGATTGATGATAAGACCGTGAAAGCGATTTTACCTTCCTCCTATGGTCCATTTTTCACAGTGTTGTCGCATGTGTATATTTATCCGAAGCATAAACTTGAACCTTTGATTGACAAGAACGATCTTGGTTCGGTAAACAAACTGTGGTTGTCCAATACAGATCCAAAAGAGATAGTTGTTAATGGTCCTTATAAGCTCTCGCAGGTTATCACCGACCAAAAAATCGTTTTGGAAAGAAATCCATATTACTGGAAAGTTGACAGATTTGGAAACAGATTGCCATACTTTGACAGGGTTGAATATCTGATTGTAAGAGATGCGGAAGTCAGACTTGCGAAATTCATGGCAGGAGAGATCGATTTTATGGCGATCTCATCGAAAGATTATCCAATGTTGAAACAGCAAGAGCTCACAGGCAAAGCACCGTATAAAGTTTATGCAACTCAACCAAACCAGGCCACTCCAAGCCCTATACACATCTCGTTTAATTTTGATGTAGATGATCCACAGCTCAGAGAACTTTTTAGAACGCTTGAATTTAGAGAAGCCATGGAATATGCTCTGAACAGAGAAAGAATTATAGATGAAGTTTTCGCTGGACTTGCGATACCAGATGCGGGATTGATGCTTCCTTCAAACAAAGCTTTTTATAATCCAAAAATCGAGGAACTTCTCAGACCTTATGATTTGAAAAAGGCCAACGAGTTGCTTGACAAAATTGGTTTGAATAAGAAAGATAAAGATGGTTATAGACTGTTTTCGAATGGTAAAAGAGTAGAATTTAACCTGCTTGTGCAGAGTTCTCCACAAGAGTATCAGGATGTTGCAGTTATATTTGCTCAGGATCTCGAAAAAATCGGAATAAAGGTGAATTTACAGATACTGGATTCTTCTCTGGTTGGACAAATGTTTGGTGCTGGCAATTTCCAAGCTGGTGTCAGGGCATTTGGTAACCAGCCAGATCCGCAGCTAAGAAAAGCGATATGGCAACCAGGAACACAACTCTATTACTGGCACTACTCAACGATGGATAAGACAAAAACACCACCACAGCCTGTTTTCGAGAACATGTTCGATTGGGAAAAGAGAATCTGGGAACTGTTTGAAAAAGGTCAGGTTGAGATGGATCCAGCAAAAAGAAAAGTGTATTACGACGAATGGCAGGAACTTTATCATGTATATCTTCCTGTAATATTCGTTTGCAAGGGCATGAACATATGGGGTATAAACAACACCCTTGGAAATGCAGGCCTTACAGATGAAGGAATGATAGTGTTCACTGTCTGGACTGCATACAGGAAATAAGATAGCTTCCCCCGGGTCGGGGGAAGCTTTTTTGGAGGACTTGTCATGTGGTCATTCATTCTCAGGAGAGTATTGATAATGATTCCAATGATGTTTTTAATATCTATTGTGTGTTTTGTTGTGACGGAATTACAACCTGGGGATTTTCTGTCTCAGTATCTTGAAAATCCGAGGATATCACCTGAACAGATAGAGTCTCTGCGAAAAGAACTTGGACTTGATAAACCTGCATATGAAAGATATTTTATGTGGATAAAAAATATTGTGTTGAAAGGTGATTTTGGTTATTCTTTTTCTTATCAAAGACCTGTTGTTGAGTTAATATGGGAAAGACTTGGATGGACAGTTGCAATAGCCTTGTTTACCATAGTTTTTCAATGGTTGATAGCAATTCCAATGGGGATCTATTCTGCATTTCATCCCTACACTGCTGGCGATTATACCTTAACCGTTGTGGGTTTCATAGGTCTTTCTATACCTGAGTTTTTCATGGCGCTTGTTTTGATGTACCTGATACTCAAAGTAGGCGGCACAGCAGTTGGCGGGCTTTTTTCCCCACAATTTATAGGTGCTCCATGGAGCTGGGAAAAATTTGTGGATTTACTCAACCACATCTGGCTTCCAGTAATCGTCGTGGGGGTCAGTGGGCTTGCTGGTTTGATGAGAATAATGAGAGGAAACATGCTTGACATAATGGGATCACCCTTTGTCACATCACTGAGAGCAAGGGGATTAAGTGAGAAAGTTGTGAAAAGGCATATTATCAAAAATGCGCTGAACCCACTTGTCAGTATCGCTGGCATGGAATTGCCTAATATATTCAGCGGCACAATAATTGCTTCTATTGTTTTGAACCTGCCTACGATTGGTCCATTTTTTTACAACGCGCTGTTAAATCATGATCAGTATCTCGTTATGACATTTTTGATGTTTATAGCACTGATAACCCAAATTGGAAATCTATTAGCGGATATTGCCCTTGCAGTACTTGACCCGCGTATCAGGGTTAGTTGAGGTGAAAACTGCATGACAACGTGGAAAAGAGTACTTTCTCAATTTAAAAAACATAAACTCGGCGTGATAGGTTTCTGGATTTTGATTGTGATGTATTTGCTTGTTATATTTGCTGATTTCATTTCCCCATACAATTACAAAGAAACACACAGTAGATTCACAAACGCTCCTGTAACAAGGATACGAATAATCCACAATGGAGAGTTAAGATCACCTTTCATTTACGGTTTGAAAAAAACAAGAGATCCTGTAACTTTTATGGTTAGATATGAAGAGGATAAAACAAAGATTTATCCGATAAAATTCTTCGTCCGTGGTGAAAAATACAGATTTTGGGGGCTATTTGAAACAGATATTCATCTTTTTGGCATTCAAGCAAGTTCATCTGAAGCGATGCTCTTGCTCTTCGGTGCTGATAGATTTGGCAGAGATCTTTTTTCAAGAGTTTTGATGGGTGGTAGAGTATCACTCACTGTTGGCCTTGTTGGAACACTTATAAGTGTTGTAATCGGGGCTATTATGGGTGCCATATCTGGCTACTATGGCGGATGGATAGATGTTCTGATACAGAGATTTATAGAATTACTCAGATCTTTTCCAAGGATACCTCTCTGGCTTGCGCTTGCAGTAATTCTTCCTCCAAGCTGGCCGAGTACGTGGGTGTATTTTGGTATAGTAGTGGTTCTGTCCCTCATCGGGTGGATGGGAGTTGCAAGAGTGGTAAGAGGGATGGTGCTTAGTTTGAGAGAAAAAGAATTTGTTTTGGCAGCCAAAGTTGCAGGGGTATCCGATTTCAAAATTATAACAAGACATCTTATTCCAAACATAATGAGTTATCTCATAGTTGTTTCAACCCTTTCCATACCTGGAATGATTCTTGGTGAAAGTGCGATAAGTTTTCTTGGGCTTGGTATAAAAGAGCCAATGACAAGCTGGGGACTCTTACTAAAGCAGGCTCAATCTCTTTCAACTTTATCGACAAGCCCGTGGCTTTTAATACCGGGTATTTTTATAATGATTTCTGTTCTTGCCTTCAATTTTGTTGGAGATGCGCTCAGAGATGCACTTGATCCATACAGGGTGGTTGAAAAAATATGAAGAAAATTCTGCAGATTGAAAATTTAAAGACGTATTTCAGAACACCTGATGGAATCGTGAAAGCTGTGGATGGAATCTCATTTCACTTAAATGAGGCAGAAGTACTTGCTTTGGTTGGAGAATCTGGTTGTGGAAAATCTGTCACAGTTATGACTATACTTGGCCTTATTAAATGCCCACCTGCAATCGTGCAGGGAAGTATCAGATATGGTGAAATAGATTTGTTGAAACTTTCTAACGAAGAATACAGAAAAATCAGAGGAAAAAAGATTTCGATGATTTTTCAGGAACCCATGTCTTCTTTCGATCCTCTTTACACAGTTGGAAAACAAATGATGGAAGTTGCCATGGCACATCTTAATTGCAATCCAGATCAAGCCAGACAACTTTGTATAGATATGCTCAAAAAAGTACAGATACCCCTCGCAGAAAAAAGATTCGATGAGTATCCACACGAGATGAGCGGAGGGATGCTCCAGAGAATAATGATAGCCATGGCATTGTTGACAAATCCAGATGTATTGATAGCAGATGAGCCAACTACGGCTCTGGACGTCACTATTCAGGCCCAGGTTCTAAACCTTTTTAGGGACCTTCAAAGCACTTATAGAACATCTGTAATTTTTATAACCCATGATCTTGGGGTTGTCGCAGAATTGGCAAACAGAGTGCATGTTATGTACGCTGGAAAAATAGTAGAACGTGCGACAGTCGAACAAATTTTTAAAAGTCCAAAACATCCTTACACCAAAGGTTTATTGCGATCCCGCGTTAGAAGAGAGTACAAAGGAAAATTGCTGCCATATGTGCCCGGCTACGTCCCAAGTGCTACAAATTTTCCGAAAGGTTGTAGATTTCACCCGAGATGTGAGTATGCGAAAAATGTATGCATAGAGCAGGAACCACCTGAATTTTTCATTGACGGAACGGGTGTTTCGTGCTGGTTGTATGCAAGGAGCGATGAAAAGTGATCATTTCCTTGAAAAAAGTGAAAAAATATTTTCCAATAAGATCCGGGGTATTTTTGCAAATCAGTGGATGGGTAAGAGCGCTTGAAGAAATAGATCTTGAGATATGTGAAAACGAGACAGTTGGTGTTGTGGGTGAATCTGGCTGCGGGAAAACCACACTTGGTAGAGTTGTTGCAAAGATTCTTCAACCCACTGCCGGTGAGATAAATTTTTCCGGGGTCGATATTTCGAAAAAATTACCAAGACAGATTGAAAAGACTTTCAGGCGGAGTGTTCAGATGATCTTTCAAGATCCATTCAACTCACTTGATCCAAGAATGACTATTGCAGATGTTGTTAAAGAACCGTTAGAAGCGCATAATGTTTTTTCTTCTAAAAAAGAGCAGGAAGAATACATACGGGAATTGCTTTCAAAGGTTGGGTTGCATGGAGAGTACCTTTCCAGATATCCACACGAGTTTTCGGGTGGTCAACGCCAGAGAATAGCTATAGCACGCGCCATAGCACTCAAGCCAAAGCTAATAATATGCGATGAACCAACCTCGGCGCTTGATATATCTGTCCAGAGTCAGATAATAAATTTGCTTCAACAGTTGAGAGAGGAATATAAAATGTCTTATTTATTCATATCACACAACCTTGATGTGGTATATCACATGAGCGATAGATTGATAGTTATGTACTTAGGGAATGTGGTTGAGTGTGGAGAAGCAAGAGAAGTTTTTGAAAATCCGGTTCATCCTTATACGAAAGCATTGATGGAATCTACACCAAGCTGGAATCCGGAAGAAAAAAGGCTGTCCAGAATAAAACTCTCAGGTGAACCACCAAGTCCTGTTAATCCACCTGAAGGATGTCCATTTTCTACAAGATGCCCGGTTAAAATTGAGCGATGTGAGAAAGAAAAACCAGTATTACTCGGAAATAATCAACACAAAGTTGCATGTTTTATAGGTGAGGTGTGAAAAAATGGGTGAATTACAGCGCGTTTTTCGAAATGTTGATAGAATCGTTGAATCTGGTTTGAACAAAATTTACCCCGGATGTGTTGTGTTGATAGCAAGACCAGGCGAAATACTTTATAAAAATGCATATGGGACACTGGATTTTGAAAGAAAAACGAAAATTGATACGATCTATGATCTTGCGAGTGTGACAAAAGTTGTTGCAACTACAACAGCTGTTATGAAACTTTTCGCTGATGGATTCCTTCATTTGAGTGATACAGCCGGAAGGTTTTTGAATGTTGAAAAGCCAAAGGGAGATATAACAATTTTTCAATTTTTGACACACACATCTGGCATGCAGCCATACTCCGATTTATGGAGATTTTTGAATGGAAGAGAACTTCTTGAAGAAATAATAAGGATTCAACCTGTCAGCGAGCCGGGGAAAAGAATAGTTTACTCCTGCTTGAATTTTATAACATTGATGGCGATAGTTGAAAAAGTTGTGGAAATGCCGTTTGATAAATTTGTATATGGTATTTTTGATTCCCTTGGAATGAAGATTACCAGATTTTCCCCAGGATTTCACGAAAACATAGCCCCAACATCGATCAGAGACGGTAAAAGATTGATTGGTATGCCTGACGATGAACTTGCATATTACATGGGTGGTGTAAGTGGTAATGCTGGATTGTTTTCCAGTGTGGAAGATTTATATATTTTCATGGATTCTTTGTTATCAGGTAAGATAGTTCCTATGAACGTAGTTTCATTATTTACCCAGAAAATTGTTGAGGTAGGCGAGGGCAAAAGACACATAGGCTGGATGTGCCCGACAAGTGGTACGAGCAGCGGAGATATGCTTTCTGAAAAAGCTTTCGGTCACAGTGGGTTTACAGGAACAACTATTTGGTGCAGAGAAGACGGTCTGTTTGTAATTTTCTTGACAAACAAAGGATTCATAAAGAGGCACGAAGATGAAATTACGAGAATCAGAATATTGCTTCACAACGCTGTGTTCGGAGGGATAGAATGTACTGGGCCGATTTTTTGAAACTTTTAGATAAGAAAAAAAGAACTATTGCAGGATTGATGTCTGGTACAAGTGCAGATGGATTAGACATCGCCGTTGTTTCTTTTGATGGGGCATCGAGGGAAACGAAATTCAAGCTGCTGGATTTTAGAAGCTTCGACTATCCTGAAACATTCAAAAAGAGGATTATTGAAACCTACGATCCTTCAAAAAGTACTGTGAAGGATGTAACTTTCATGAACTTTGAGATAGCCAGAATTCATGCCGCTATGCTAAAGCAACTGTCCCAGGAAATTGATGCGATAGGCTATCACGGCCAGACTGTTTATCATCTTCCGGAAAATGGAGCAACTCTGCAAATAGGTGAAGCTGATGTAATTGCAGTAGAGACAAATCTACCAGTTATTCATTCTTTCAGAACAAAAGATGTTGCTCTGGGTGGTGAAGGAGCCCCTATAACTGCTTATTTTGACTGGGTGTTCTTTAAGAGACCACATACAGTTGTTTTAAACATAGGAGGAATTGCTAACATTACTTACATAAATGATGTAGTTTTAGCTTTCGATACAGGTCCTGGAAATTGCTTGATAGATTTGTATGTTAAAGAAAGTTTTGGGATACTTTTTGATAAAGATGGTGAACTTGCCAGAAGAGGGAAGGTAGACGATAAAATTTTGCATGAATTGATCCGCAGAGATCAGGAATATTTGAATAAAAGACCACCGAAAACTACTGGAAGAGAATGGTATAACGAGAGATTTATAGAAGGCGTTGAAAAAGGAAGTTTCGATGTTTTAAGAACTCTGACTTATTTTACTGCGTTCTGCGTTCATGAAAATATGAAAAGATATCTTCCAGAGGTGGAAAGAATATATGTTTTCGGTGGTGGAGCTTTTAACAAATTGCTGCTGGAAGATCTCATGAGATTTGGTTACAGGGTTTTTGTACCAAACAGAACATTCGCAAAAGCCAGAGAAGCAATCTGCATGGCGTTGCTCGCAAATGAATTTTTGAATGGAGTTACCACAGGTATGCCATCTGTTACCGGCGCAAAAAGACCAGCTGTGCTCGGTAAAATAGCCTTTCCGTGGTAAAATCACTGGTCTTTGTAAAAAATTTGATTTTCAAGTAATTGGTCTTCTGGAACATCTTTCCATATTCTGGCCGGGACGCCAATAACTATCTTTCTGGCAGGAACATTTTTCGTAACAACACTACCAGCAGCTACAAGGGCATCTTCTCCTATAACAATGCCTGGTAGAATGGTTGCGTTGGCTCCTATACGAGCCCCTTTTTTGATAAGAGGACCTTTGAAGTATTTTCTTCTCTCTTCTGTCCGACCAAGAAAGTTATCATTGGTGAATGTAACTTCAGGAGCTATGAAACAGTAGCTTTCTATTTCTGAAAAGGCTGTTATATAAGCATTTGTTTCTATTTTCACGTACTTTCCAACCTTGCATTTATTTTCAATGGTCACTCCTTTTCCAATAACTGTGTAGTCACCTATCTCAACCTCTTCTCTTATAACTGCGAGATCTCCTATAAAGACGTTGTCAGAAAGAACTGCACCAATGTACAGAATACAACCAGCGCCTATCGTAACATTGTTTTTAATTGTCAGAGGGGGTAGTTGTTTTTCAAATGTTGTGGAAGAAATTGAAGATCTGAAAGGTTTCTTGCCAAGCACAGTATTGTCGGAAATCACGCAATTTTTCCCAACAACTGTTTCTTTGTGAATTACAACGTTATTTCCAAGAACTGTTCCATCGCCAATCACTACATTATCTTCCACAACGACATTAAAACCCAGTTTCACATTCAGTCCTATTTTTGCATTTTTGGAAATCTTATTCACAATCATCACCGGCCTGCTTTTTCAACTATCCAATCAGAAAAGGATTTCAAAATACCTGAAGAATCAAGAAAATCAAGCACCGTGTATCTTTCCCTCAGCATATTTGAAAGATTAATTGCCTGTTTTATAACATCCCTGGAATAGTTTTTAAAAAGTTCCCCGACATCTATAACTTTACAGACATTTTTAAGCAGCGGAGAAAACCGCAGATAGGTTTTCTCGAGTGATTTTTTTATTTTATTCAGATTTGCAATTTTTACCATATTTTTGTTTCTGTATATCCGCAAGAAATTCTCTGCTTTTTTTGGCCCAAAAAGTTGAATCAGGGATCTTTTTTTCTCTTCCAGATTATCGCTGGATTTCTCGAGCGGTATATCTTCAAACAAAATTTCATATGCGTGAAGGGATATATATGTTCCCATAGCAACCTGTAATCCATGGAACAGTGGCAATTCTCCCCGGGCTTCATAAACCATCTCCAGAAAATGTGAAATCAGATGTTCTGATCCAGATGCAGGCCTTGAATTTCCCGCAACTGTGATGTTGAGCCCCGAGATCAACTGAGCTGTCATCAATTTTGAGACGAAATTTTTTTCCCTCTGGAAAATATTATTTACATCTTTCAACAATTCAAACAGCACATCTTCCAAATTGTTCCAGAAAAAATCACAAATGTATTCACCGGTTATATGGTGAGACAATAACCAGTCAAATCTTGCTATCACTTTTGCTGAGATATCTCCAATGCCAGCTCTTAAAAGATCGAGCGGGCAATTCCTCAAAATATCAATATCGAGAATAATTGTCCTGGGAGTTTTTGCGTCAAGAGTTTGTTTGATACCATTCACCATCAATGGGGCAGCAGATGAAGTGTAACCATCAACTGATGGAGCGGTTGGAACACAGGAAAATTCCTTTTTTGAAAGATAAGCAGCATATTTTGCAATATCTGTAAGGCTTCCAGACCCTATAGAGACAATCATATCTTCATTGCCTAAGATTTTCAGAACTTTATCAACATTTTCCACAGTTGCCGTTACTCTGCGAGGATCTGTCAGAGTAAGCACATTTTTTCCGGACAAATTTGATAGATTGGCTGTATTTTCATCTGCAACAAATAGGGATTTTTTGTTGGAAAAATATGTATTGCTGAATCTATCCCATACAATATTAACGCTTGGTATCGTGTGAATTTTTCCACAATTGCACTGAATCTTTTTCCCTAAAAGTTCGAGCAAGTTCTTCACCTGGCTTTAATTATACTTTATTTTCACATATTGATTATATAGTCTAAAAAGAATTGTTTCTGTAAGGCAAAGGTGAATTTAGAATGTGAGTTTTGGTGATTACGATGGTATAATCGACTTAGATTTGTGAATTTATTAACAGGAGGTGAAGCAGTTGCCTGATACTTGCACTACAGGAGAGCGTCTCTTCAAAGAGTTGGATGAGTACATAGCTTCAACAGGAGCAAAACCAGACAAGCTCATCTCGGTTCTTCAGAAAGCGCAGGAACTTTTCGGGTATCTCTCACCCGAGGTACAGAATCACATAGCAGAGATGCTAAAAATTCCTGTTTCACAAGTTTATGGTGTCGTGACATTTTACAACTTTTTTTCAACAAGACCAAAGGGCAAGGTGCAGGTCAAAGTTTGCCTTGGCACTGCCTGTTACGTAAAGGGCGCAGACAGAATATTTGAAAGATTTCTTGAAGAACTTGCTACTTCAGCTGAAGAGCCAACCAAAGATGGTCAGTTCTCAGTACATGCAGTCAGATGCCTTGGAGCTTGCAGTATGGCTCCGGTGGTACTTGTCGGTGAAAAAGATTTCTATGGAAGAGTCAAGCCAGACATGGTTCCGAGGATTATTGAAAAATACAGGGAGGTGAACAAATAGATGAGCAAAATAAAATCTCTTGAAGAACTTATGAAGATCAAAGAAAAAGCAATAAAAGAACTTCAGCTCAGAGATGCAGGCAAAAGAGGAAAAATCACAGTGGCAATGGGAACATGTGGAATTGCAGCTGGAGCAAAAGATACTCTGAAAGCGATCGTCGAAGCGCTTGATGAGAATAACATTAATGACATAGCAGTTGTTCAATCTGGATGCATGGGACTTTGTGAAGTAGAACCAACCGTTGAAGTGAGGATTGAGGGTCAGGAGCCAGTTGTTTATGGACATGTCAATTCAGAGAATGCCAAGAGAATCGTCAAGCTTCATATAATGTCAAATCAAGTCGTGACAGATCTTTTGGTTAGAAAAGGGGAAATATAAGAAGAGGTGATCTGAGTGCCGTTGACTGCAACCACAGTACTTATTTGTGCAGGAGGAGCTTGTATCTCCGCTGGTGAGGAAAGTGTCAAGCAGGCTCTTGAAAGTGAGATAGAGAAGTATGCGTTGAGCGAGGTTGTTAGGGTTGTTGAAACCGGGTGCATGGGTGCGTGCAGCCTTGGTCCATTGATGGTTATTTATCCTGAAGGCGTATTTTATCAAAAATTGACGCCTCAGGCAGCCAGGAGAATTGTAGAGGAACACATTTTGAAAGGAAGAATTGTCAAAGAACATCTTTACAAGATGCCTACAGGTGAAACAGTACCGGAGGCCGTCGAAAAGCTGCCTTTTTTTGCAAGACAGGTGAAAATTGCTACACGAAATGTCGGATACATAGATCCTATGAACATAGAGGAGTATATAGCCAGGGATGGCTATTTTGCTCTGGCAAAAGTTTTAAAGCATATGAGTCCGGACCAGGTTGTTGAGGAAGTAAAAAAGAGTGGGCTCCGTGGTAGAGGTGGTGCAGGCTTTCCAACCGGACTCAAATGGGAACTCACCAGAAAGTCAAAAGGAGAGAAAAAATATATCATCTGCAACGCAGACGAGGGAGATCCAGGAGCGTTCATGGATCGATCTGTGCTTGAAGGTGACCCCCACACAATCCTCGAGGCAATGGCGATAGCTGGTTATGCAATAGGAGCAAATCAAGGATACATATATGTTCGTGCGGAATACCCGCTCGCTATTGAGAGACTAAATGCAGCAATATCTCAGGCAAAAGAATACGGTTTTCTTGGCGAAAATATAATGGATAGCAATTTTGGCTTTGATATTGAGATAAGAATAGGAGCAGGAGCTTTTGTTTGTGGAGAAGAAACCGCTTTGATAGCTTCAATTGAAGGTAAAAGGGGTCAACCGAGGGTGAAACCTCCATATCCAGCTCAAAGTGGTGTTTGGGGATGTCCTACAGTGATCAACAATGTTGAAACGCTTGCCTGTATCCCACCAATAATAATAAAGGGAGCAGACTGGTTCAGAAGTATAGGGACTGAAAAATCCCCTGGTACCAAGGTTTTCGCTCTCGCTGGAAAAATAACCAACACAGGCTTAGTAGAAGTTCCCATGGGGATAACGCTTAAGGAGCTTTTGTATGAAATAGGTGGAGGTTCGTCAACTGGAAAGAAAATCAAAGCAGTTCAAACAGGTGGGCCAAGCGGTGGTTGTATACCTTCGGATTATTTTGACACACCTGTTGATTACGAATCTCTTCAAAAGCTTGGGGCTATTATGGGATCTGGCGGAATGATTGTTATGGATGAAGATGATTGTATGGTTGATGTAGCCAGATTTTTCCTGGAGTTTACTGTTGACGAATCCTGTGGAAAATGCACACCATGCAGAGAAGGTACAAGACAGATGCTGAAAATTCTGGATAAGATAACTTCGGGCGAAGGAACTGAAAGGGATCTGGAAGAACTCGAAAGACTTGCAAATGTGATAAAAGATACGTCATTGTGTGGTCTTGGGCAAACTGCGCCCAATCCTGTTTTGAGCACTTTACAGTATTATCGCGATGAATATGAAGCACATGTCAAAGAAAAGAGATGCCCTGCGTTAAAATGCAAGAACTTGATAAGATACGTGATAGATTCTGCAAAATGTGTTGGCTGCACAGCTTGCGCGAGAGTCTGTCCTGTGAATGCTATATCAGGCGAGATCAGAAAGACTCATGTTATAGACAACGATATCTGTATAAGATGTGGTAGCTGCATTGAGGTTTGCAGGTTCGGTGCTATAAGCAAAGTATCGCCATAAGAAGGAGGCATTTTCATGATTGATCGTGAGAAGGTGTGCGCGCTTATCAAAGAGGTTAGCTCTCAGTCTCTTGAAGAAAGAGATATACTCATTAACATATTGCATCGAATTCAGGATCATTTTGGAAATTACATACCCCCGGAAGCAGCTGAAATAGTTGCTGAAGAGCTCAATGTTCCACCATCTAAGGTTTATGAGGTTCTGACTTTTTACACAATGTTCTCTACGAAGCCACGTGGAAGGTATGTCATAAGAGTGTGTGTCAATTTACCATGCCATGTTACGGGAGGAAGGGAAATTGTTAAAACAATTCAAGAGATGCTCAATGTGAAATTTGGTGAAACAACGGAAGATGGACTGTTCACGCTTGAAACTACAAGTTGTTTAGGTCTATGTGGCGTGGCTCCTGTTATCATGATAAATGATCAATATTATGGTGATCTTACTGTCAAAAAAATCAGAGAAATTATCGAAAGCCTTCGCCAGGGTGGTGAGAAGCAATGAAACCTATGCTTGTACTCGTTTCAGTTGATTCAAACAGTGTTTTACTTGGTGCAAGGCAGTTTGTTAACTACTTGAGAGAGCTTGTGGAAAAATACAACCTGAAAGACACAGTGGATGTTCTTGAGACAGGTTCAATGGGTGTTTATACTCAAGGAGTTGTAATGGCTGTCTTCCCGGATGATGTTTATTATTCAGTTAATACAGTTTCCGATGTAGAAAAAATAGCTATGGAACACCTTTTGAAAGGTAGAGTGGTGCTTTCTTTAGAAATACCCAGAGAGAAACTGAAATTGGTCGTTGAAAAAGAAAAAGTCAGCGCTGAAACAAGAATTGTTTTGAGGAACGTGGGATTAATAGACCCAAAGAACATAGATGAATACATAGCGAGAGATGGTTATTTCGCATTACACAGAGTCTTGAAAGAAATGAAACCCAATCAGGTAATAGATTGGGTAAAAGAATCTGGTCTTCGTGGTAGAGGTGGTGCCGGTTTTCCCACAGGGCTCAAATGGGATTTGACAGCGAAAGTTCAAGCCGATCAGAAGTATGTTGTATGTAACGCAGACGAAGGAGAACCAGGTACTTTCAAGGACAGATTGATAATGGAAGGGGATCCACATTCTGTTATTGAAGCGATGGTGATTTGTGGCTATGCAGTTGGAGCAACTAAGGGATACATATATATAAGAGGTGAGTATTACGGTTCTGTAGAAAATATCCAGAAAGCGATAAAAGATGCTTACGAGTATGGATTTCTTGGAAAAGACATAATGGGAAGTGGATTTGATTTTGACCTCGTTGTGAGACTTGGTGCGGGCGCATATATATGTGGTGAAGAAACAGCCTTGCTTGAATCGATCGAAGGAAAATCTGGCAGACCAAGGTTAAAACCGCCATATCCACCAACAAATGGTTTGTTCGGCAAACCGACTGTGATAAACAACGTTGAAACTTTTGCAAATATCCCGCCCATTATCCAAAATGACCCGGGCTGGTTTAAGTCTTTTGGAACACCTTCTTCTCCAGGAACGAAGGTTTTCTCGCTTGTTGGTAATGTTGTCAGACGTGGAATAGTTGAAGTTCCAATGGGCGTGACTGTTCGTGATTTAATTTACAGATTTGGTGGAGGTCTCGTTGGCGGCAAGCAACTTTACATGGTACAGACTGGCGGAACAGCTGGAACATTTGTTGGTGTAGACAAACTTGATGTAGCGCTTGACTATGACTCTTTCAAGAATCATGGTGTATCCATAGGATCTGGCGTCATACTGGCAATGTCGGAAGATACCTGTCCTGTTGACGTGGCATTAAATACGATGATGTTCTTTGAGCACGAATCTTGTGGAAAGTGCACACCCTGTAGAGAAGGCACAAGACTATCTGTGCAAATACTTGAGAGAATGAGTAAGGGCCAGGGTAAAGAAGAAGACCTTGAAACGCTCAGAAAAATAGCCATTATCACACAGGAAGCTTCTCTCTGTGGGCTTGGCCAAAGTATAAACGTGCCCTTGCTATCTATTTTAAACAATTTTGAACATGATTTTCTGAGCCATGTTGGCGTTGAGAAATGCCCCCATGGAGTCTGTAATTTTGTCAAGCCTCAGAAGAAGGTTCGTATTTAGCTTGCTTGAGGTGCTCGAATTGTTCGAGCACCTCTTCTATCATGAGAAAGTCTTTGAAATTCTCGCTCAGCTGATATAAATAACTGTTCCCATGTCTTTTTCTCACCAGAATTCCGGATTTGTGCAGAAATCTCACGATGGCAGAAGAATCTTTGCCTCTCATTTCATTTAACGATTGAACCGTTGAAGGACCGTTGAGTATTATTGCGGCTACTATTTCCATCTGTGCGGCAGAAAGTTTTGAATAAATTGTTTTACCAATTTTTTTCACGAACTCTGAATATTCAGGTTTTGTGTAGAATCTATAAACATCTCCTATCTTCTTAAGCTCCACGCCATGTTCTTCTCCGCCGTAGTGCCGGGATAATTCATAAAGAGCCTTTTCAGCCTGTTCTTCTGTTATTTCTGCTATTTTTGCAAGTTGCTGTACTGTCATGCCTTTTGATGCAAATATAAGTGCCTCCATTATGGCATTAAGCTTCAAACCCATTCCCCCTCAAGATAAAATCATTCTCTTTCTCAAAAAGTGAGATTTTTTTGAAAAAAATGAGTTCCAGTATAGCAAGAAAATATATTATCAATTGGTAGCGATCTTCGGCTTTTTTTAAAATATCGTAGAGATTTATTTCCTGATCTTTTGACAAATTTTCCAGTATATTTTCCATTGCCTGTTCAACTGTCATCGATTGTTTTCTAATTTTGTAGACGGCTTTTTTTATGCTGATCTCCTGTAAAGCTGATTGAAGGACAAGGGTTAGTTTTTCATGTTCTATTTGAGGTAGGGCAGCCAGACGGACCGCTTTCCTTCCAGCCATACTTTTAACTCTATTCTGAAGGTCTTCACTGAGTTGCTTTATTTGTTCATAAAGTTCCAGCCTCCTGTATATATCTTCTTCGCGTTTTTTCAGTTCTTTAACTTCTTTTTCGCTCAAAGCAGGTATCATGTATCTGGCTTTGATTTCCATAAGTTGCGTTGCTGTGGTGAGAAAATCAGATGTGATATTCAGATCGAGTTTTTTCATCTGCTCTACATGTTCAATGAATTCATCTGCTAACTGCGAAATAGAAATCTCGCGCACATTTATTTTGCGCCTTCTGACCAGGTAAAGTAGTAAATCAAGTGGACCTTCAAATTCCTGCAAACGAAATACTAATTCCAGAAGATCACCTCAAAATAAGAGATGCATTTTTTCTCGGACGAGATTCATCGTATTTTGAGCAACAAATCTTGCCCTTTTGTTACCTTCCTCCATAATATCATCAACGTAATGTGGATCAGAATCTATTTTCGCATAGCCAATCCAGATTGGTTCAAGTTCTTTCTTCATATTTTTAATGAGCAGTTTTTTGCAATCAATGCAGCCTATCTTTGCTTTCGTACATCCTTCAATAACCCATTGGCTTTCTTCGTCATTAATCTCAAAAGCTTTATGGTAATCCCATACGGGGCATTTCTCGGGGTTTCCAGGATCTGTTCTCCTCTTTCTTGCCGGATCAGTCATCATTGGCAGTATAGATTTTTCAAGGTTGCTCAAAGTATTTTCAAGTGGTATTGTATTTCCATAACTCTTGCTCATTTTTCTGCCATCAGTACCCGGTAATTTCGGGATTATCGATAAAAGAGTTTTTGGTTCTGGAAATGTTTCACCGTATATATAATTGAATCTTCTCGCTATTTCTCTGGTTAATTCAACATGATAAGTCTGATCTTCGCCAACTGGCACACCTTCAGCCAGATACATGAGTATATCAGCTGCTTGCAAAACTGGATAAAGTAGAAATCCTGCATTTGATAGATCTTTATCTGAAAGTTGTTGACGCATTTCTTTGTATGTTGGGACTCTTTCAAGCCAGGATATGGGGACTATCATAGAGAATAAAAGAGCAAGTTCAGAATGTTCCTTTATGGCAGATTGAACGAAGAGAATTGATTTTTCTGGATTAAGGCCGCAGGCGAGAAAAGATCTCATAACTTCTCTTGTGAAAGTTTTTAGTTCATCAGTTTCTGAATAAGCCGTGGTTAAAGCATGCCAATCTGCAACAAAATAAAAACACTCATTTCCCTCTTCTTGAAGTTTTTTCCAATTTTTCAACGCACCTATATAATTACCAACATGTGGTTTGCCCGTTGGTCTAACGCCACTTAAGATCCTCAATTACTATCACCTCTCGATGCATTTTTAGCAACTCTGTTCATAAGTACTGAAGTAGTGACAAGTCCTACTCCCCCAGGCACCGGTGTTAAGTATGCTATTTCCTGAACCGATTGTTCAACATCACCAGCTATCTTTCCGTCGAGAATATTTATTCCAACATCTATTACAACTGCTTCTTCTTTAACCATATCTTTTTTAAGAAAACCTGCCTTCCCAACTGCAACAATTATTATGTCTGCCTTTTTTGTTATCGATGGTATGTCTCTGGTTTTGCTGTGGCATACCGTTACAGTTGCACTTCGATCACGTCTTAGAAGCATTATTGCTGCTGGTTGACCCACAGTTGTGCTCCTGCCTATGATCACTACCTGTTTTCCGGTTACGCTGGTAACCGAAGTCAAAATTCGAACAACAGCAGTTGCAGTACATGGTGCAAAATCTTCTTTCCCATATATGAGGTATCCCATGTTGAGTGGATTTCTTCCTTCTATATCTTTTTCCGGATCCACCAATTTGGCTATTTCCATTTCATTTATCCCTGCAGGCAGAGGGTGCGAGACGAAAATACCATGAACAGAACTATCTTTTGATGCATTCAGTATGTCTGATTTCAGATCATCAACAGAATCAAGCACCCTTGTCTCGTATTCTATGCCAAGTGATCGGGCTTTTTTTTGCTGGCTTTTCAGATAAGATATGGTTCCAGAATCTGGATTAATTGTAAAGCTGACGAGCTTAGGCTTTGTCTTGCATATAGTTAGAAGTTTCAGGGTTTCTTCATCAATTTCTTTCGAAATGGACCTGCAATCTATAATCATGCAATCAGCTCCTAAAACAGGCCTGTGATATTTCCTTTTTCATCAATGTCAATGTTCACTGCGTTAGGTTTTTTTCCAAGTCCGGGCATCAACATAATTTCTCCGCTGATGGCAACAATGAAACCCGCTCCCGAGGAAAGTTTGAAGTTTCTGACGTTGAATACATAACCATCTGGAGCACCAAGTTTAGATGGATCGTCGGATATCGAGTATTGGGTTTTTGCAACTATTACTGGAAGGTTTGATAGACCAGCTTTTTCAATCTGCTTCAAAGAAGTGATAGCTTCTTTCGAAAATGAGACATCTTTTGCACGATATATTTCTGTGGCGAGGATTTTTATTTTTTCTTCAACGGGTGAATCCCATTTATAGATGGGGCTGAATTTTGATTCGTCTGCAACTTCAATTACCTTTTTTGCCAGATCTATCGCTCCTTCACTACCTTTTGCAAAGGCCTCGTTTAAAGAGATTTTCGTTCCGAGTTTCTCAACAGTGTTTACAACTAAATCGAGCTCTCGCTCGGTATCTGTTGCAAATCTGTTCAATGCTACTACCACAGGCACATTGAATTTTTTGACATTTTCGATATGGATCTTCAAATTTTCTATACCTTTCTTAATTGCCTCGAGGTTCTCGTTTTCTAAATCTTTCAGTGGAACACCACCATGATATTTTATTGCTCTCACTGTTGCCACTATTACCGCTACCGATGGCTTCAAATCAGCTGCCGGGGAAACAAAATCAAAGAATTTTTCTGCACCGAGATCAGAGCCGAATCCGCTTTCTGTGACTACGTAATCTGAAAGACCAAGAGCCATTTTTGTTGCAATTATAGAATTAGTACCATGTGCAATATTTGCAAATGGTCCCCCATGAATGAAAGCGGGAGTATTCTCAATTGTTTGAACGAGGTTTGGATTTATAGCATCTTTCAAAATAACTGCTATTGCCCCTTCTATGCCAAGCTCGTGCACAGTCACTGGTTTTCCATTCTTTGACCATCCTATAACAATATTCCCCACGCGATTTTTGAGGTCCTGCAGATCCTTAGATAAACATAAAATAGCCATTATTTCTGAAGCAGCAGTTATGACAAAACCATCTTCCCTCGGATAACCATTGGCATGTCCACCAAGTGCAATGACAATGTTTCTAAGGGCACGATCATTCATGTCTATTGCTCTTGGCCACGTTATTTTTGTTAAGTCGATATCAAGGTCGTTCCCAAAACGTATGTGAGAATCTATGACAGCTGATATAAGGTTATGAGCAGTTCCAACAGCATGAATGTCCCCAGTAAAGTGAAGGTTTATGTCTTCCATTGGAAGAACTTGAGAATATCCTCCCCCGGCTGCACCACCCTTTATGCCAAATACAGGACCCAGAGACGGTTCTCTTAAAGTCACAATGGATCTATGCCCTATTTTATTAAGCGCCATTGACAGGCCTATGCTTGTTGTTGTCTTACCTTCTCCGGCGGGCGTTGGTGTCATAGCAGTTACCAGAATGAGTTTACCTTTTCGAATGTTGAGATTTTTGAGAAAACTATGAGAGATTTTTGCCATAAATTTACCATAACTATTCAAAAAATCTCCAGGTATTGATAAATTCTTTGCAATATTCATTACTGGTTCCAGTTTTGCAGACCGCGCTATTTCTATATCACTCAGCATGATTAACTCCCTCCCTTAGATGTACCGTTTTTCTTCTGGTGCAAAAGACTTAGCCACTTTATCAAGAACTCCGTTGACAAATTTACTGCTGTTCTCAGTTCCGTATTTTTTTGCAATTTCCACAGCTTCATCAAGTGTAACTTCAATAGGAACGTCCGATTCGTATAAAAGCTCGTAAGTGGCTAAGCGAAGAATGCTTCTATCCACCAGAGAAAGCCTCTGTAAACTCCAGTTTTCAAGACACAGAGAAATCTTTTCGTCTATTGATGGAAGGTTCTCGTAAATGCCCTTTACATACCTTGTTATGTCTGCTTTCATTAAGCCAGATTTGCTGATGTGCAATATATCTTCAAGAACTGTTTCAATTGAATCGTTGCGAAATTCATTCTGGAATATCACTTTGAAAACTAAATCTCTCATTTTGCTGCGACGAGTCACGGGTGATGATCACTCCTTCTCTTCTGTTTTCTCCTGCTCGCCTTCTTCGACGTCTTCTATTTTTACGTTCACGGCGGCAACTTGGAGGTCTGTCATTCGTTCGATATCCATTTTCACTCTTTCCATAATTTTCTGGGCAGTTTCAACAAGGGATTTTCCAAATGGAACTGATATTTCTACACCGATCGTCACGTTATCTTCAGGAGATCGATCGATTTGCAGTGATTTTCTAATCTTTTTCTGTTTTTTTTCATCAGTTACTTCTAATGCAGCGAAGATGCTTCTCAGGGCAATTTCTCTTATTGCATTATCGGAGATATCTATGTTTCCCATGCCTTTGTTTTCCATAAAATCACCTCCTATGCGCGTTCGACATACTCTCCAGTACGAGTATCAACTTTTATAAACTCACCTGTTTCCACAAAAAATGGCACATTAATCTTCAGACCGGTTTCCAGCACAGCTGGTTTTCCGCCTCCAGATACCGTATCACCTTTAAAACTTGGTTCTGTTTCGACAACTTTTAAGGTTACCACATTAGGCAACTGAACTCCAATGGGTTTATCTTCCAGAAATACAAGACTCAGCTCAAGATTTTCTATAAGATACCACTTTGCATCCTGCAAATCTTCTTCTGAGAGGATATACTGCTCGTAATCATCGAGTGCCATAAAATGGTAGTGCGCGCCATCGCTGTAAAGGAACTGAGCCTGTCTGAATGATAGATTTGCTTCCTCAACTCTTTCTCCGCTACTGAAATTCACGTCTTTGACAAATCCAGTTACGACACTTTTAAGTTTGGTCCGTATTATACCTCTTCCCATGGCCATGTGGTGTTTGCTCACATCAACAACACGATGAGGTTCACCATTTACCATTATTACCATGCCTTTTTTCAGATCACCAACTTCTACCATGACTTCACCTCCAGATTAAATTGTAATTAGCTCTCTCTTCAAGTTTGTCAGTTTTTCCAGAGCATTGCTTCGAACCACGACGTCTTCTTCTATTCTAACGCCGAACTTCCCTTCAAGGTATATTCCCGGTTCAATGGTAACAACACTGCCGGCAGGCAGAAGGTTTTCATTACTGCTGCTTACTCTTGGGGATTCGTGAATTTCAATACCAATTCCATGACCGAGTCCGTGACCAAAGTATTGGCCATAGCCATTTTTCGAGATGTGTTCCCTTGCTATAAAATCAAGTTGCTTTCCTGTCATTCGAGAGTTACCATTCTGGAGAGCTAAACTCTGCGCATCATATACTGTTTGGTAAACTTTTCTAAATTCGTCGTCCGGTTTTCCGAAAAATATAGTTCTCGTTATATCCGCACAGTAACCATTGAACGACGCTCCAAAATCAAACAAAATAGGTTCATTCAGGGATATCTTCCTGTTAGAAGGTCTTCCGTGGGGAAGAGATGTTCTTGGGCCAGAGATAACAATTGTTTCAAAAGCAATTCCATCTGCACCAGACTTTTTCATATTGTATTCAAGTTCAGCAGCTATATCCTTCTCAGTTATACCATCTTTTATAATCTCTATAGTCTTTAAAAATGCTCTTTCACTTATTTCGACAGCCTTTTTTATAAGTTCGATTTCTCTTTCATCTTTCACCTCCCTCAAATTATCAATCATCGAATCTATAGGAACAAACTTAGCGTCTATTTCGCTGCTGAGTTTTTCGAAGACGCTATGACTTATTCTTTGAAACTCAAGCCCTATGGTTTTTGCTTTGAATTCTTGATTTAAAACAGAATGGATTGTGCCGATCAGACTCGAATTTCTGAACTCAACCAGTTTGAAATCTGTCTGTTGCTTGGCCTGTTCAAAGTATCTCGAGTCTGTTATTATGAACTGCTTTTCTCTGTTTATCAAAAGTACGCTAAAAGAGCCTGTGAAATTTGAAAGATAATATGTTGATGGCTTTGATGAATACTCCACATTGTAGATTAAAGCAACATCAACACCCGCTTTTTCAATTTTGTCAAAGAATCTCTCAAGTTTATTCAATTTCTGCACCTCCTCGTTTAATTGTACAATAAATAGTCAAGGAGGTGGCAGAAACGAACAGAAGACAGATAATTTTCGTGTGCAAGAAAATTATAGATCTGTTTCCACGATCTTCTTTTGAAAAAGATCCATTTAGAGTACTTATTGCGACAATACTTAGCCAACGAACAAAAGACGAAAACACAGATAAAGCATCCAAAAAACTTTTCGAGAGTTTTCCAGATGTCTATTCTCTTTCTATGGCAAAACCTTCTCAAATTTACGATTTGATAAAAGCATCCGGTATGTACAGGCAAAAAGCGGAGAGGATAATAAAAGTTTCTCAGATCATTGTTGAAAAATTCAATGGAAAAATCCCGGCAAACCTGCATGATTTGTTGAGTTTGCCGGGTGTAGGAAGAAAAACAGCGAATATTGTTTTATATCATTGTTTTTGCCAGCCAGCCCTTGCTGTTGATACTCATGTACACAGAATATCAAACAGACTTGGTTTTGTGAAAACCAAAACACCGGAACAAACCGAAGAAGGGCTTAAAAAGATAATACCTGAGAAGTTTTGGGGGCCAATAAATGGTGCAATGGTGGAATTTGGAAAAAAGGTTTGTTTACCTCGAAAACCAAAATGTCAGGAATGCCCTGTGAATAAATATTGTGAATATTTTAATTCAATCAAATTTTCAGAAAATGGAAAAAATTGAATCTCAAAAGAAAATATGTAAGTAGATTTGATGAGCGTATAATATAACAAAACATAAGAAGGGGGTGCTTTCTATGAGAAAATTTCTTACGCTTTGTGCAGTTTTAGTTGTTTCGATGCTTTTGTTTGGTCAAAATCAGAGCGTAGTAATCTATGCATTTGGTTCTGAGATGATAACACTTGATCCGAGCACAGAGTTCTCCAACTCAATTGTTGTTTTAAACAACGTTTATGAAACGCTCACTATGTACGCCGACGGAAAATTGGTCCCCGTGCTTGCGACTGAGTGGAAATCGAATGATTCTGGAACAGAGTGGGTTTTTAAGCTGAGAAAAAATGTTAAATTTCATGATGGCACAGAGTTGACTTCTCAGTCCGTAAAATACTCTATCTACAGGTGTATAAACCTTGCTGGAGGACCGTCTTACATCTGGGATAGTGTTGAAAGTATTGAGACGCCAGATAAGTACACTGTCGTCTTCAAATTAAAATATCCGGCAAATATTCCATTGATAGCTGCTTCAGGATATGGTGCTTTTATCTTTAGCGAGAAAGTTAGCCAGATTGGAAATGATCAGGTTATAACAGATTGGTTTAATTCAGGAAACGAAGCCGGGTCTGGACCTTATGTGTTAGCAAAATATGATCCCAAAACACAGATTGTTTTGAGAAAATTTGATGATTACTGGGGAGGATGGAATAACAAAAAATTTGAAAATGCCATAATTCAGATTGTTCCTGATCCTTCACTGCGTTCACAGATGGTTACTTCGGGAAAAGCTCATATCACAAGAGATTTGATATACGATGATTTAAAAAAACTTGAGAATAATCCAAATGTAATTGTGAAAAAGAAACCAAGTTATCAGGTGCTTTATCTGTTTTTTAACACGAAAAAACCTCCGTTCAATAACAAAGATTTCAGAAAAGCAGTCGCATATGCTCTCCCTTACGATGATATCCTGAAGTATGTCTTGCTTGGCTATGGAACAAGGCCTAATGGCATCATACCCAAAGGCATGGTTGCTCATGCAGATCATCTGGAACCACTTGTACAGGATCTCAATAAAGCGGATAATTTTCTGAGCAAATCCGGGTTAAACCTGAAATCATTCAGAGTCCTTCTGACTTACATGCAGAGCGATGAAGGTGAGAAAAAAACAGCTGAACTGATTTGGTCATCGTTGAAGAAACTTGGCATAGATACAGAAATCAGACCAATGAACTGGGAACAACAATGGGCGCTTGCGAGAAGTGATCCATCTCAAGCTCAGGACATGTTCATAATGTACTGGTGGCCAACTGTTATGACACCGTATGATTTTCTATACAGCATGTTCCATACCGAAGATCAGGTTCTGTTTAATCTCTCTTATTACTACAACGACAAAGTTGATGAACTTATGGATCGAGCAGTCACCTTAGAAGGCATTAATTTGAAGAAAGCGGAAGAATTTTACAGAATGGTTGAAACTCTACTCAGAGAAGATATGCCAGCGATTCCGCTATACCAAATTGATGAGGTTTATGTGCTTCATAAATCAATAAAAGGATTTGAAAGCAATCCTGCTTATCCGAATGTTGTATTTTTCTATAATTTAGAAACAAATTTCTGAGGAAGATTGATCTGTGAACTGGTTAAGGTATAGTGTTTCAAGACTGATAAGTTCTCTCATAGTAATTTTTGGCGTGATACTGGTTGTTTATGTAATATCGGCAGTTGTTCCATCAGATCCTGCTGCACTGTGGGTTGGCCCACATCCAACCTACAGTGCTCTCCAGAATGCAAGAGAGAAATTGAAACTCGATTTGCCCCTATTTGAGCGTTTTTTCTATTTTTTCAAAGATCTTTTGCGAGGGGATCTTGGTATTTCTATAAGAACGCACAATCCGGTCTCACAGGATATATTCAAAGCCTTTGGTGCTACCTTTGAGTTGATTCTTTTTTCAGAATTTTTAGCCATAATTATCGGAATTATCCTGGGAGTTTATGCTGGAGTATACCAGAACAAATTACCCGATAGTATAAATCGAATCTTCGCAGTAGCAGGAGTTTCATTGCCTGGTTTCTGGTTTGGAATGATTCTTCAATTAATATTTTTCAAGTATCTTGGTATATTACCATTATCCGACAGGATTGATATTGTTGTTTCACTCACGAATCCGTTTAAGGAAATTACAGGTTTCTATTTGATCGATACCTTAATTGATAGGAATATTCCAGCTTTTGTGGACGTTCTTAAACATTTGATCCTTCCTGCAATAACCTTATCTGTTTATCCCATTGGTTTGATAACAAGACAGGTAAGATCGATGATGATAGAAGTCTTGAATGAAAATTACATAAGAACTTCTATAGCTTATGGCATACCGAAAAGAAAAATCTATTTTCAATACGCATTGAAAAATGCCATAGCACCAGCGATGGTGACTGTTGCTCTTTCATTTGCCTATACGCTTGTTGGAGCTTTTCTGGTTGAATTGATTTTCAACTGGCCGGGGCTTGGAAGATATGCTGCAAATTCAATATTGAGTATGGATTATCCTGCTATCGTTGGGGTGACACTTGTCGTTTCGATAACATATGTTCTGATCAATTTCGTAGTGGATATTCTTCAGGCAAAAATAGATCCGCGAATTAAATATTAAGGTGGTGGAATTTTTGGATTCCATTCTGGTATTGAAAGTTGCGTTAAAAAAACCAACAGCTTTGTTTTCAGTTGTGGTAATCGCGTTGACTTTGTTCATGGCTATTTTTGCGCCATTTATAACTCCTTATAAAGATCAGGCGCTGGGAGAACCGAATCTTTCGGAACGCCTTCAACCACCTGGCGGCAAGCATATCCTGGGAACTGACCACATGGGACGAGATATACTCAGCCGTATTATCTACGGCAGCAGAACATCACTTCTGGTTGGTATAACTGTCGTGACGTTTTCGGGTTTGATAGGAATGATTGTCGGCATTGCCGCTGGATATTTCGGTGGAATTGTAGATAATCTGTTAATGAGATTTACCGACATTTTCCTTGCATTTCCACCTTTATTGCTGGCTCTGTTGATAGCTTCGACTCTTGGAAAAGGGTTGGGTAATGCTGTGCTTGCTCTGGTGATAACCTGGTGGCCGTGGTATGCAAGGTTATCAAGATCTCAGGTGCTTTCGATTAAAACGCTCGCTTACGTAGAAGCGGCGCGATCTGCTGGTGTTTCAAATTTTATGATTATGATCAGGCATATTTTCCCAAATTGTGTAACTCCCGTTCTGGTACAGGCTACCATGGATATGGGCTCAGCCATACTGGAGGCAGCTGCTTTGTCATTTCTCGGCCTGGGGGTCCAGCCACCAGCTCCAGACTGGGGATTAATGATAAGTGAAGGAAAGAATTACTTTCTGAATTACTGGTGGGTTCCAACTTTTCCTGGCTTGTTCATATTTTTACTCGTTATGAGTTTTAATTTGCTCGGAGATGTTTTGAGAGAAATTCTTGATCCGCGGCTCAGGAGGAGATTTTTTCTGTGAAAAAACTTGTGGAATTTGAAAGCTATTCTTTGACTTTTGCAACACTCAGTGGAAAGATAAAAGTGCTTGAGAATGTTTCATTTTCTATCAACCATAACGAAGTGTTTGCGCTGGTTGGCGAAACAGGATGCGGAAAAACGGTGACAGCTATTTCTATCTTGAATCTGCTTCCTGTAAATGCTATTAGATCGGGGAGGATTTTTTTCAATGGAACGGAAATAGACGATAAAACAGTAGAGTTGATTCGTGGAAGAGATGTGGCTATGATCTTTCAAGATCCGACCTCTTCATTAAACCCACTTTATACTGTTGAAAAACAGTTAATGGACATTCTGGTAACGAGGCAGCATATGTCTAAGAAAGAAGCAGGCTTAAAAATGCCAGAGCTGCTGAAACAGGTTCAGTTATACGACGTAGATAGAATTCTTAAATCTTATCCACATGAACTTTCTGGTGGCATGAGACAACGCATTATGATAGCAATGGCACTGGCGTGCAAACCAAAATTGTTGATAGCCGATGAACCAACGACTGCACTTGATGTGACAGTGCAGCGTCAAATCTTGTATCTGATAGCTCAGATAAAGGAAAAAAATCAACTTTCTATTCTCTTCATCACACATGATATGGGTATCGTTGCTCAGATAGCTGATCGTGTTGGGGTTATGTACGCCGGGATGATGGTTGAAATTGCACCGAAGAAAACAATTTTTGAAAAACCGCTGCATCCGTATACAGCAGGTCTTATGAGTTGCATATTTAATCCAAAAAAGAAAACCAGACCGAAGCCAATCGCTGGTTCTGTTCCGTCATTCAATAGTTTTTCGAATGAATGCAGGTTTCACAGCCGATGTGGAATAAGCCGCAAAATTTGTTCAGAGATATCTCCAGAGCTTGTTGAAATTGAACCAGGACATCTGGTTGCATGTCACGCATGTGGTGGTGTCAGAGATGATTGAGGTAGTTAATCTGAGAAAGTATTTTTTGGTCAGATCCAGTGGCATCTGGGGAAGAAAGAAAATTTTGAGAGCTGTTGATGGAATAAGTTTTTCCACGAAAATTGGTGAAACACTGGCAATAGTAGGAGAATCAGGAAGTGGAAAAAGTACATTAGTTCGCTGCATTAATGGTTTGGTTCAGCCAACGAGCGGTGAAATATACCTTGATGGCGTAAAAGTAAACGGTTTGAAAGGTGAACAGTACAGACAGAAGGTTTCAAGAAAAATTCAGATGGTCTTTCAAGACCCTGTGACGTCATTAAATCCAAGGATGAAGGTTCTCGAAATAGTGAGTGAGCCTTTAATGGTTCATACCAGATTCTCCAGTATTGACAGAAAAGGTATGGTTCTCGAGCTACTGGAGCGTGTAGGGTTGAATGAAAAACATATGTACAAGTATCCAGGAGAGCTGAGTGGAGGTCAGTGCCAGCGCGTTGCTATAGCCCGTGCGCTGTCGATAAAGCCCGGAGCTCTCATCTTGGATGAACCTACCGCATCCTTAGATGTGTCTGTTCAAGCTCAGGTGATAGATCTTTTGATGCAGTTGCAAAATGAGTTTGATTTAACGTATCTATTTGTTAGCCATGATATTTCTGTGGTCAGGAGTATCAGCCACAGAACAATGGTGATGTATCTCGGAAAGGTTATGGAGCTGGGTCCAACTGAAGAAGTGATAGATAATCCACTTCACCCGTACACTGAAATTTTGATTTCCTCGATATTTGTTCCAGATCCAAATATTCCTTTGTTCAGGCCAAGAGTTCAGGGAGAACCATCTGATCCTGTTGAGTTATTGTCTGGCTGTTTATTTCGCACGCGATGTCCGATTGCAGAAAATATTTGTTCGAAGCACGATATGAGTTTGAAGCAGGTGAAAGACAATAGATTTTCTGCCTGTTGG
The DNA here is from genome assembly GCF_000017865.1 of Pseudothermotoga lettingae TMO. Classification (GTDB taxonomy): domain Bacteria; phylum Thermotogota; class Thermotogae; order Thermotogales; family DSM-5069; genus Pseudothermotoga_B; species Pseudothermotoga_B elfii. The sequence goes on along the minus strand of NC_009828.1, from coordinate 1,574,132 downwards.
AAAAGCTGAAAGGGGGCACAGGATGTGATTAGACTTAATTTAGATGATATTAAACAAATTTTGTTTGGATGTGCTTTGCTTGGTACTGGCGGCGGCGGTGATCTGCAAGAGGGTGTGAAAATGGTTGAAGAAGTGAATGCAGAAGTTAATATGATCTCCTTGGAAGAGTTAAACGAAGGCGATTTGGTGGCATGCCCATATTTTGTTGGGTCAGTTTCCCCGAGAGACATGATAGAAAAAAAGAAAATTTCGAGGAAAATTACGTCTCCTGTGTTGGAATCTTTGAACATACTCGAAGAGTTCATGGGCAAAAAAATTTCAGGTGTTTTTCCAACAGAACTTGGCGGAGGAAATACGGCGGTGGCTTTCCAGGTGGCTGCTATGAAAAACATTCCTGTTGTGAATGCAGATCCCGTGGGTCGTGCAGTCCCCGAGGTTCAGCACACAACTTTCTTTTTATATGATATCCCTATGACTCCATTTTCATTGTGTAATGAATTTGGGGATAAAATAATAGTCCCGGAAATTTCATGTGATGAACAAGCCGAAGAGATTATCAGATCTGTGGCTGTGGCAAGTGAAAATAGAATAGGTGTGACATCTCATCCGCTCGATGCTAAAATCTTGAAAAAGTCGATCGTAGCAAACACTCTGTCAAAAGCATGGAAAATAGCGAAAGTTCGCGAGGCAGCTCTGATTAAAGGAGAAGATCCCGTTGCAGCGGTTGCAAAATCTGCCGGTGGGTACGTGCTATTCAAAGGTGTTGCCCTGAAAGATGCAAACTGGCGAGACGAAGATGGTTTTACAGTAGGAGATATGTACATAGAAGGTGTGGAAAAATATAAAGGGAGAATTATGAAAATATGGTTTAAAAATGAAAATCTGATCTCATGGATTGACGACATTCCATATGTCACCAGCCCGGATCTGATAATACTTGTCCACTCCGAAGATGCTTCTCCTGTACTGAATCCACACCTGAAAAGAAAAGACAAAGTCAGCGTTATTGGTATTCCCTCAGAGCCAGTATGGCGCAGTCCAAGGGCTATTGAGATACTTGGGCCAAGACATTTCGGCTTTGATATAGATTTTATTCCTGTTGAGAGGAGAATAAAAAGTGCGATTTGAATTGATTCGCCCTGCAAAAAAACTCATTAACGATGTATTTGAAATCAAAGAAGGCGAAGAAGTTGTTTTGACTTATGACACACTTTCAGATTTGCAAGTGGTTCAGATTACAGCGGCAGCAGCTGTTGAAATGGGTGCGAAACCTGTTCTTATATGCGTGCCTGCTCCAGATGGTGTTGGAAAAGCAGCTGATCCGCAGCTTCCTTTAAGAACACTGAGTGCCGCTCTGGAACATTGCGACGTATGGATTGAATTTAATGAAAGATGGCTCCTGTATTCCACAGTTTATGAACAGGCCATGAAAAATAAAAATCTTAGATATATGTGCCTGGTTGGTATGAATTCGGAAATGATGCAGAGAACACTGGATCTCGATCTGAGAAAATTGAGAGAATTTCTCAAAAAGGTAACAGAGAGAATCTCGAAAGCCAGAAAGGTTCGAATCACAACCGCCGCTGGCACAGATATAAATTTCGAAAATCATCCACATAGACCCGTTATATGCGATTCAGGAGAAGCAAATCTACCGGGGATTTATATGCTTCCTGGGCAAATTAGCTGGTCACCTGTGTTTGAATCCATAAACGGTAAAATAGTTTTTGATGGATCTCTTGTTCCTCCTGCTGGCATACTTAGGGAGCCTGTGGAGCTCACTATTGAAAATGGCGAAATAAAAAGAATTTCAGGAGGAACAGAAAGCATTATTTTTAAAAAATGGCTTGAATCATTTAAACATCGAGGTATGTTCAGACTAGCTCATATATCGCTTGGTTTCAATCCAGGAGCCAAACTCACGGGCAATGTGCTTGAGGATGAAAGAGTATGGGGGTGCAGTGAATGGGGGATCGGATACATAGGGGAGGATATGATTCCAGATATAAAAATGGAAGATCAAGCTCCGTCACATTGCGATGGGGTTTGTCTTAATTCGACCATAATTCTTGATGATGCCGTTGTTGTGAAAAATGGCGTTGTCGTTGATGAAGAACTCATGAATTTTGTTCCAAAGTAAGAAACTTTCTAACATTTGAAAAACACAATTTTGCAATTTTTTTCAGTTCTTCCAGGCCATATTTTTTGATAAACTGGCGGATGAACTCTATAGTTTTATTACTTGCTCCAAGTGGTATCTCCATTTCATAAAACTTGGAACGAGTTTCTATCCAATTTAAAAATTCTGCCCTCGATACAATTGATGCTGCAGCTACAGCAAGGTTTCTTTCACCATTTTTGAATCCTATCAGGGTTAATTGTTCAACTGACCTCATTCTGTCTTTTTTTGCTCCGAAATCGTCGTATACAGCTATAAGTGATGATCTTTTTTCTAAAACTCGTGAAATTGCATCTATGTGCATTTGTTCCAGTAATCTGTTCATATTTATCTTTTTTTCATTCAATCTTTCAGGCTCAAAGACAACAATCGCATGAGGGCAGATATTTTTTATTTTTTTCGAAATCTCTAAAATTTTGCGATCGTTAATAGATTTACTATCTTTTATATCCACATCTTTCAAAGCTACATACTCTTTGCAACCAATGTACACAGCTGTAACCACAACAGGACCAAAAACATCGCCCTTCCCCACTTCATCAGATCCTATTGCCGGTAAAATATTTTTGGGATCGGCGGGAAGGTTTTCCAGAATGCGCTTCTGTATAGAAAGATCTGAGTCTTTGCAAAAAAGAGTTTCGAATGTCGGTTTTTCTTCCCCCAATGCATGTTTAATTTTCTCAAGACACGATGGTTTTATTTGAGATAGATCGACAGTTGTACTTTTGTTTTTTCTGAAATATATTCTCAGGTATCCGCAATTTTCTATCAAAAACTGGATACCATACTGAATCTCTTTTTGGGATACAATTCTCAGATTTGCTTTTAACAATTTGTTTTTTAGGTCATCTATCATGGCTGGTTTAAAATCTTCTGTGCAAAATCAAAGCCGAGTTTTTCTGCCCTCTTTAAATCTTCCTCGGTTGGTCCACCATTAAAATCATAAACATCAACTATCTGCCATTTCAAAGCTTCTGCTATTTCCTTAGCGCGCTTTGAGGCACCTCCACTCCAGCCATAACTACCAAATATCGCGGCTGTCTTGAATTGAACATGCTTGATAGATGACACTTCAAGTGTCTCTGCCATTGGTGGAAAGAGAGATCCTTCGTATGTCGGAGCTCCAATAATCACACCTCTATATTTCCACAAAGAGGCCAGTATATAACTCACATGTGTTTCAGCAACATTGAAAACTTCAACAGGTATTCCTGTTTGCGAAAGTCCTTTTAGAACACTGCTCATGAATCTTTCTGTATTTCCATACATAGATCCATAAAGCAATGTTACGCCCTTTTCAGATGGCTGAGAGGCGTATTCGGCCCACTTTTTGTACAAATTTACGACCAGATCTGGTTGCTTGCGCCAGATCAAACCATGAGAAGGTGCGATGACCTCTATGGGAACTGATTTTAGTTTTTCTATGGCTTTAAGCACAGGACGAGAAAATGTTGCAACTATATTGGTATAGTATCTCAGCATCTCTTTAAGGTAAAAATCTTTTTCACTGCATTCATCATCGAATATGGTTCCTCTCAGAACTCCATACCCTCCAAATCCATCGCAGGAAAACAGGATTTTATGGTTTATCTCATAAGTCATCATTGTTTCCGGCCAGTGAACATAAGGTGTGTAATAGAATCTCAAAGTTTTTTTCCCTATATTTATCTCCTGCTGATCTTTGACAATCCTCACCTTGTTGTCTATATGGTAAAAAGCCTTCAAAAGATTTGCGCCTTTTTCGCTTATAAGAATCTCCACGTTTGGCGCTATTTTTTTTAAAACTGTTAAGATACCTGTATGGTCTGGTTCCATATGATTTATGACCACATAATTTATTTTTGATACTGGAATTATTTCTTCGATTTGCTCAAAGAATTCATCAGTTTTTATAGATTTTGCAAGATCTATCAAAACATTCTTTTCATCTTTCAGCAGATACGCGTTGTAAGATATACCTTCTTCTCCTATAGGCCAGAAACCTTCAAAAAGATGTGTGAATCTGTCATTAACGCCTACCCAGTAAACATCGGGTTTTATCTCAACAGCTCTCATATGTGTACCCCCTTACAGAATGCCGGCAAATGCCGGCACTCATGCTACAGTTATCTTTTTACTGCTTTCCCAAAGGCCGTGAATGTTGCAATAAGCAAGGGCATACATTGTTCCAGACTTTTTGATTTTCATCCAGAAATTTCCCGCATGGTGAGTCCACACTGATCCCTGGTTAGGACCAGCTACAGCTTCACCGTGAGCATTGAATTCAAATGTAGCAACATCATAAGTGAATTTCTCACCATCTGGATGAAAGAAAACTTTGATCCATTTGATGTGGTGTTCTGTTGTGTTTGGATGAGCGATCTCTTTACCAATTGAGACTTTTACTTCGAAAAGCTCATCTGCTTTAACACTGTCTGGGCAATCGATTACAGGTACATGTTTTTCTGCCTTCCAGTCAGCACTCTGTATTCGTTCTGATAGACTCATAATTACACCTCCTCTGAATATATTTTAACACCATAGGTGTTAAGAAATAAAAGCATTTCATTTATTTAGATAATTTATAACCAGGCAGTTTTTCGGGGTATTACTTTGCTAAGCGATTATTTTTAACCCAAAATCCTTAGCCATTTGAAAAACTTCGTTGTATTCTTCAACGTGAATTTTTCTTGAAAGCTCTGGATAATGATGAGCTTTGTAAGCTGGATAATACTGGCTCATAATATTCACGGGTATATCTCTGGAAATTGAAGATATAAGTTGAAAAATTTTTTCTAGGGCAGTTAATCTTTCCGGTAAAACGAGATGCCTTACAAAAACGCCTCGCACAGCTAAATTGTTTTCTATTTTCAAAGCACCTACCTGCCTGTGCATTTCTTTTAATGCAGAAAAGGTGTGAGCCACATAATTTTTTATACCGGAGTATTTCAGAGCTATTGAATCTTCCCCGTATTTGAAATCTGGCATGTATATGTCAATTAATCCTTCGAGTAATTCAAGTGTGTATAAAGATTCATAACCACTACAGTTATAGACAATAGGAATTTTGAGTCCTTTTTCGACAGCAATTGAAACGGCTTCAACAATGAAGGCTATCTGGTGGGTTGGACTAACAAGGTTCACGTTGTGGCAATTCATTTTCTGGAGTTCTATCATTATGTTTGCCAGTTTTTCTACAGAAATTTTCTTTTCTTTGACGGACTGACTTATTTGCCAATTCTGGCAATAAACGCATGTTATGTTGCAACCACTGAAAAAGATCGTTCCGGAGCCACCCTTGCCCACCAAAAAACTTTCTTCGCCAAAATGTGGACCATAGCTTGAAACAAAAACCCCATAACCTGTTTTACAGGCGCCAATTTCGTTGTTTAATCTGTTTACACCACATTTTCTCGGACAAAGATTGCATTTTTTCATTCTTCTTTTCAAAATGTCAGCTCTTCGCTTGATTTTCTCATAAATAGGTCTCATGATGTTTCCTCAGAGAAATTATACAATTGTCAGTTAGTGCTATCATAAAGATTGGAGGTGCGGTTTTGCAAAGAAAGATATATTTGAAAAAACTTGATGTGTCAGATGCGCTTGAAAAATACAAAGCAGAATTGCAGCAAAGAGGTTTTTTCTTTGATGAATCAGAGATAATTCAGACAAGGAAATCTGCCCGAAGGGTTCTTGCAGAAGCTGTGTATGCAAAGAGAAATGTACCAGCTTACAATAGTGCTGCTATGGATGGAATAGCCGTGAGAAGCGTTGATACTGCTGGTGCTTCGAAAGTAAGACCAAAAATCTTACAAAAAAATCAGTTTGAATTCATAAACACAGGTAATCCTATGAAAATACCTTTTGACAGTGTGATAATGATAGAAAATGTTCATGTAATCGATGAAGACCATGTTCAAATATTTGAATCAATTCCACCTTTTCATAATGTCCGATTAATAGGTGAGGATGTATGTGAACAGGACATGATTTTTACTCGATATCATAGACTCAGACCTTATGATGTAGCACTTCTTCTGGCAGCCGGGGTTTTTGAGGTGAAAGTGCTTAAAAAAATGAAAGCAATTGTCATACCAACAGGTGGGGAAGTCGTTCAGCCAGAAGATGAAATAGATGTTGGAGCGATCCCGGAAACAAATTCTGTTATGATAAAGGCTTATCTTGAGGAACTTGATGTGGATGTCAATGTAAATGATGTCGTTCCGGATTCGTTAGATCTCATATCTGAAACTATATTAAAAGCGGTAGAATCATACGACTTGATTTTTTTAAATGCTGGTTCTTCGGCCGGCTCTTTTGATTATTCTTACCATGCTTTAGAGCAGCTTGGAAAAGTTGTTGTGCACGGGTTAAATGTGAGACCTGGCAAGCCTACCATCCTTGGAATAATCAGAAACAAACCAGTCATATGTCTTCCTGGATATCCGGGCTCATGCTATGTGATCCTCGAGAATATTGTTAAGCCCCTGATAAATGAGAAATACAGAATTATAACGGAGAAAAACCTGTTTCTGGAGGCGTCTTCTCTCAGAAGAGTGGTTTCTTCTATATCAGAAGATGAATTTATAAGGGTAAGTCTGGCAAAAATCAAAGATCGATACGTTTTTGTTCCGTTGAAACGTGGAGCGGCAAGTATGGACGCTTTATCAAAGATGAGCGGCACTGTTGTGGTTCAAAAAGGAGTTGAGCTACTTGACGAGGGAGATAAGGTCACGGTTGGGTTGAACAGGTCGCTTGAAGAGATAGATAAAAATATACTGTTTGTTGGAAGCCATGATCCGCTTATTTCCATAATAGCGGATCTTTTGAAACAAAAAGATTTCTCATTGAATATGTCAATCGTGAATGCTGGAAGTATGGGAGCAGTTGCTGCTGTAGCAAAAAACTGTGCCCATATAGGAGGAATACATTTGTTTGACCCAGTTTCTGGCGAGTACAATGTACCATATTTAAAGAGATACCTTCCCCAATACATCCTGATGAAGTTTGTCAAGCGAAATCAGGGTTTGATAGTTCAGAAAGGTAATCCAAAGAAAATTGAAAATTTGTTTGATCTGACAAGAAAAGATATCAGGTTCGTCAACAGGCAGAGAGCTGCGGGAACGAGAATTCTTCTGGATTACCATCTCTCAAAGCTTGGAATTGATCCATCACAGATAAATGGCTATGAAGACGAAGAGTTTACGCACATAAATCTTGCTCTGAAGATTAAAAAAGGCATGGCTGATGTGGGACTTGGCATTGCTTTTGCCGCAAAAATAATGGATCTTGATTTTATCCCACTGATCTGGGAAGATTATGATTTGCTGGTTCTGGAAGAATTTTTCAATGATGATAGATTTCAAATAATAATGGATTTGATACTTTCAAAAAATTTTTGCAACAGTGATTTGATCTATCAGGGGTATGATCTTTCAAGTGTGGGGAAAATAATCAGAGGTGAAAATTGTGATCAAATCAGCGGTAATAACAATCAGTGATAAGGCTTCCAAGGGTGAGAGAATTGATGAAAGTGGAAAAATTATCCAGCAAATGCTGAAAACGATAGATGCAAACATCATGTATTACAAAATAGTACCTGATGAACTGGATGACATTAAAAATGAGCTGTTGAACCTTTGCAAATCTGGCTTTGACCTTATTCTAACAACTGGTGGGACAGGCCTCTCTCCAAGAGATGTAACACCAGAAGCAACAATTTCCGTTGTAGAAAAAAGGATTTATGGAATAGAAATAGCTATGATAAGTAAATCTATGGTACACACACCTTTTGGGATGCTTTCAAGAGCGATAGCTGGTATTCGTGGCAAAACATTGATAATAAATTTACCCGGTAGTCCCCGGGCAGTTGAAGAGAATCTATCGATAATTCTTCCTGTAATACCTCACGCGATTGAGAAAATAAAAGGTTCGACTGCTGATTGTGCTCATGAAAGGGAAAAACTGGTGAAAAAAAATGAAGGTTGAATCTCTAAGATTTGCGACTCTGGAAGATATTTACAGTAGTTATGTTTCTAAAGTGGGATCAGTGACCGAAATAGAGACACTTGACACGCTCGAAAGTTTGGAGCGCGTCTGCGCGAAAGATATTTTCTCTTTAGAAAATCTACCTGGCTTCGACAAGTCTCTGGTAGATGGATATGCACTTAGGGCGCTTGATACGCGAGGTGCTTCCAGTAGTATGCCAGCGCTGCTAAAGATTGCTTTTGAAGTTCATATTGGAAAGAAACCAGATAAAAAACTGATACCAGGCGAGGCTGCCTGGGTTCCAACTGGTGGAGCGATACCTGAAGGGGCAGATGCAGTTGTAATGGTTGAGCATACTCAAGGATTCGGAGAATTTGTAGAGATCATGAAACCAGTTTCTGCTGGAGAAAATGTTATGAAATTTGACGAAGATATCAAGCGGGGCGATAGAATTTTGGAGAAAGGGACGCTTTTAAAATCTGGACATGTACAACTTTTGTTGCAACTCGGATTAATGCAGATTGAAGTTTTCAGGAAAGTAAAGGTAGCTATTATCTCAACGGGAGACGAAATAGTAGAACCATGGCAAAAGCCAGATACAGCTCAGGTGAGGGATAGTAACACCTATACTCTAAAAGCTTGGATCGAAAAACACGGTTTTGTTGCAGAGAGAGTTTCTCATGTGAAAGATGATGAGGAATCTTTGTATGAATCGCTGAAAAAGTTCCTGAATGATTACGATTTGATCGTAATAGCTGGTGGGAGTTCGATAGGCCCTCGAGATTACACTGCACGGGCAATTGAAAGGTTGGGCAAGCCGGGAATTATATACCATGGCGCACTTGTTCAACCAGGTAAGCCAACCATCTTCGCAATGATTGGTGAAAAGCCTGTGCTTGGATTACCAGGTAACCCTGTTTCATTTTTCGTAAGCTCACGATTTTTCTTGCTTCCTGTGTTGAGAAAATTGGCGGGGGCAAATGATTTTACTCCTGCACCTTCTGGGTTTGTTATATTGGCAAAAAATGTTCCTTCAATTCAAGGAAGAGAACATTTTGTCAGAGTAAAAACAGTTTTCAAAAATGGAAAAATTTTCGCCGAGCCACTTTTCAGTGAAAGTGCTCATGTTTCAAATATAGCAAATGCAGATGGAGTGATAAGGATTCCTCTTGGAGTTGAGGGAATAAATGCTGGAGAATTTGCTGAATTCTATCAGTTTTGAGAGGTGATAAGTGGTGTTTTCGCAGGCGTTGATGCTCGCTATTTTCTGTGTGTCATATTACTTCATATTGAGTGGCAGGTTTAAATCTTCTGTGATGGTCTTTTTAATGGGGCTCATAGTTGCATTCATGAAAATTGTTGAAGACATGAGTCTCGAAAATTTATCCCAATTCATAGATTTCAACACTATCGGTTTGCTTGCAGGTATGATGATCATAGTGGGATTGCTCAAATCAACAGGCTTCTTTCAATTTGTGGCTGTTTATGCTGTTAAGATGGGGAGAGGGGATATAAGAAAGACTCTCTCTCTCATTGTTATATCAATAGCTTTGCTTTCAGCTTTTCTGGATAACGTCACGACAATATTGATCTTTGCACCTATATTGCTTTTTATATCTGATACTGTTGGAATAGATGCAAAATATTTGATGGTTACAGGAATAATAGCCTCTAACCTGGGGGGTGCGTCGACTATGATAGGCGACCCACCAAACATAATTATTGGTTCTGCAAGTAAGTTAAGTTTCAACAGTTTTATAATACACCTTGCTCCTGTGTGTATTTTGATACTTATGCTGATGTTGTTTATCTGGTTCAGGAAAATGAACTCGGATGAATCAATGAGGGAAAAAATAAAAAAACTGGCAACGACAGATCCGAAGTCAGCAATAATAGATAAAAAGAAAATGATAGCTCTGCTGTTTGTGTTTCTGGGAGTGATATTCGGTTTTGCTTTGCACGAAGTACTTGATTATGAAATGGCGTTGATATCTATGGCTGGAGCAACAATTGCCCTTGTTATATATGGAAAATCTTTTGAGGAGGCTGCAAAAGAGGTTGAATGGGACACGTTGTTCTTTTTGATAGGACTTTTTATGATAACCTATGCGATGAGAAAAGTCGGACTGATAGATTATTTAACAAATGTTATTTCGAAAGTACATTCGCCGATCATTCTAATGACAACGCTAATATGGTTTTCCGGCATACTTGCAATGTTTTTGAGCGCTGTTCCTACAGTTATTATTATGATACCAGTCGTTCAAACACTCTTATTGATGGGTTTTACCCCCGTAATCTGGTGGGCACTTTCTTTGGGAGCGTCGCTTGGTGCAAATGGTACAACAATTGGTGCTGCAGTGAATATCGTTGGTGTCTCACTGCTTGGTAAGTATGGTGGGGGGACTGTTAGATTTGTCAGCTATATGAAAAGAGCTGCACCTATAACTTTATTAATGCTGCTCATTGCGAACATTTACGTAATTTTCATCTATCTAACTGGATGGTGAGATTTTGGAAAGAATCCTTCAGAATTTTTCAGATTACCTGATGCATGTGAGAAGACTCTCTGATCACACAGTTGTTGCTTATGTGGGAGATGTAAAACAATTTTTGTGCTTTTTAATTGAAAATGATATCGAATTGAAAGATGTTTCACGGCTCCATATAGAAGAATACATAAAAAAACTTTCTAAACAGAAGACAAAGTTGAATTCAACTTCTCTGGCCAGAAAGATATCATCGTTGAGAAGCTTCTTCAATTATCTTCAGTTAACATCTATTAAAGATGAAAATCCTGTTGAAGGCATTAGAAACCCCAAAATTCGCAGAAGGATACCGGATTTTCTGTTGCCTTCTGAAATTCAAAAATTGCTTGAGTTTTCAATGAAAAATCAGCGCGATTATCTCATGCTATCCCTTCTATATTTTTGCGGCTTGAGAGTGAGTGAGTTATGTAATCTCAGAGTAGAAGATCTATCATTTTCCCCTGCTTTTGTCAAAATAACAATGGGAAAGGGGAAAAAAGATAGAATAGTGCCTTTAACCAGTAAACTTGCTGAAAAGCTTGAAAACTACATTACCAGTTGCGGAAAGTCTCCAGAAGATTACCTTTTTGGCTCACAGATTAAAATACATCCAAGTACAGTTTTCAGGATAGTGCGTAAATACACAATGATGTGTGGCATCAAAAAAAGAATTCACCCCCACACGCTCAGGCACACATTTGCTACCCATCTTCTACAAAAAGGAGTTAATATAAGAGTTGTTCAGGACCTACTTGGGCATTCTAATTTATCAACAACAAGTGTGTATCTGCATGTTGTAGATCAGGAAAAATTCGATGCAATAAACAAATTGCTGCAGGAGGGTTGAATGTGGCTGGAAAACTGACATTAATAGTGGGACCTATGTATTCTGGAAAAACTACCGAACTACTTTCTTATGTTGAAATCTACAGACTTGGAAGAAAAAAGACGATTGTTTTCAAGCCTTCGTTGGATAATCGCTATGGGGTTGATTGTGTGAAAACCCACGCTGGTGTTGAAGTAGAAGCGATTGCTGTTGAGAAATCTGCTGATGCAATGAAATACATCAAACAACCTGTAGATGCGGTTTTTGTTGATGAGGTCCAGTTTTTTGACAAGGACTTGGTTAAAATCGTCAGACAATTACTCGATCAGGATGTTGATATTTTCTGTGCCGGGCTTGATATGACTTTCAAGCAAAATCCATTCGAAACTACTATGCTTTTGATGTCGCTTGCAAATGAAATCATCAAAAAGAAAGCGGTGTGCCACATATGTGGTGAATACAACGCAACGCTTACCTACAAATTTGTTCAGGACGATTCCGAAATAGACATTGGAGGCAAAGAAAAATACATAGCTGTTTGCAGGGATTGTTATAACAAAGTTGCTTCAAAAAATGACTGAAGGAGGGCTTCGAGTTGCAGGAAAAAATTTTGACTGTGCCAGCGACTGTTGTTGATCAGCTTACAAATATGCAGGAAGGGCTGATCTATGTGGAACTGAGAGATATAGAGACAGCTGTCAAAAAATATGGTGTATTTGTTGATAGAGATATCGCTGAAAGCGATGAACGTTTCAGACAGGTAATTCCTTATGTCGTTGTAATGAATGATGACAAAATATTACTTTTAAGGAGAACTGACAAACAGGGTGAAAAAAGACTTCATAATAAATTTTCTGTGGGTGTTGGCGGACATATCAGACGGGAAGATGGTGCAGACCCATGGTGTGCATTTTTGAATGGAATGAAAAGAGAAATAGATGAAGAGGTGAAAGTAGATTTATTAGATTTACAGTACATAGGATTAATAAATGATCTTCAATCACCCGTCAGCAGGGTCCATGTTGGAGTTGCTTATATTGCAACAGCGACTTTTCATGGGTTGAACGAGCCAGATATGTTTGAATACTGGTGGAAAGCTTTGAATGAAATTCGCGTTGATGAGAAAAATCTGGAGGGATGGTCATATCTGACTATTTTGAGATTGAAAGAGCTTACGCAAAGTTAAATCTTTACTTGGACGTGCTTTCCAAAAGACCGGATGGCTATCACAATATAACAGGTCTTTTTCAAACAATAGATTTGCATGATGAACTTGAAATTAGCCAGATCGATAAACGTGGTGAAGTGAGAATAGAGACTAACATCGAAATACAAGGAACAAATTTGATAGAGAAAGCTTTCAGAACAGTTGAGAAGTTTTATAATGTGGGTTTTGGAATAAAAGTGAGACTGAAAAAAAACATCCCGATGGGATCTGGGCTTGGTGGTGGAAGTTCTGATGCAGCAGCTGTTCTTCGGTTCTTAGGAAGAAAACTTAAGATCTCCATCAAAGACTTGTTGATACTTGCTGCTGAAGTTGGATCTGATGTACCATTTTTGATTGTTGGAGGAACGGCAATAGTTGAAGGAAGAGGTGAAAAAGTTACCTTTCTCAACCCTATAAGTGATTACAGAGTAGATCTGTTTTGCCCAACAATTTCTGTTTCTACCAAGTTTGCTTATCAAATGATACACGAATCGACGTACGCAAAAAAACCGGACTTTGCTTTAAAGCTTTATGAAGCTTATTTGAAAAGGGACCATAATCAGATAAAAGCACTTTCTTACAATGTTTTTCAAGAAATAATGACTTCTAAATATCCACAAATACAGGACGCGCTTGATAAAGCTCAGAGGTGCAACCCGATTGTTGCCATGATGACAGGTAGTGGCTCATGTATTTTTGCTGTTCAAGCAGATAAAGGAAAATATAGGTTCATTGAAGATGTTTTTCAGCACCTATAAGCGCAGCGCCGATAGCACCCATCAGCACAGGGTTTTTTGGAATATCGATACGAGTGTTCATGTGTTTTTCGAGAGCAAATTTTACACCTCTGTTTTGAGCTACTCCACCTGTTAAAACAGTCGGGACATCTGCATTGACTCGCTGGCACATTGTGCCTATCCTCCGTGCAATTGCCAGGTGAACTGCGTGCAGTATATCCTCTCGCGAATGACCGTGTGATCTCAGCGAGATCACTTCGGATTCGGCAAAAACTGTGCAGACGCTGCTTATGCTTAATTCTGTTGAATATCTCAGGGAAAGTTCACCTATTTCATCCAACGGGACGTCGAGAACGTTCGCCATCACCTCGAGGAATCTTCCTGTACCAGCGGCGCATTTGTCATTCATAACAAAGTCGATTACCTTACCGTTTTCAATTCTTATCACCTTGCTATCCTGACCACCTATATCGATTACTGTGCGTGTTTGTGGCAGAAATTGATATACTCCTTTTGCATGACAGGTTATTTCAGTTATTTGCTCATCTGCAAAATCCACGGAAGACCTACCGTATCCTGTTGATACGACATAGACAGCTTCTTTTTTGATATTCAATTTTGCAAGCATTTTCTCAAAAATGGCTTTTGATGCTAAGTTAGGATAAGCGCCTGTTTTAATTATGTCTTGATAAACAATCTTCATGTCTTTGTTAATTACAGCTATTTTCGTTGTTGTTGAACCACTGTCAATTCCGACAAAGTAGTAGCATTTTCTTTCCGGTTGCTTTTCTGAATTTTTCACTAATTCTATCAAAGCCTCCATTCGTGTTTTCAATTGAGCGCTGGTGCCGCTGAGATCATTTTCAACAACAGTAAATGGAATTTTAAGGTTTCTCAGAATTTTTTCGTCGAAACCGTAGAAGTCACAAAATTTTATTGTATGTAAGATTATACCGGATGGCCTGTAGAAATTTATTATTTTTTCTATATCTCTGTTATGTGCAGATCGCATACATACGATACTTTTTTTCAAAATTCTGAAGGCCATGTTTTTGAAAACATCGTTGCTGTTAAGATTCTCACCAATTATCGCGAACGGTCCTGAACAGGTTCCATTTAAGGCATATCCCCCGCTGTCTTCGATTACCTTTATCAGGTCTTTTTCAACATAGGCTCCGAGGATCAATATTGGTATACCTTTTTTCTCAACAGAACCAATCCACTTTTGGCAGGTCATCTGTTCATAAAGCTCCGCCGAAGATCTTAAATCGTTGTTAAGCAGTTTCAAAAGCTTTTCACTTTGTTTTTGAAAATTCTTGTGTTCAATGATGAGTTTTTCATCATCGGCTTCTCCGTATCTCTGCTTGAGGTTGTTCCAGAGATTTCTCAAATCGTGAGCCAGCTTGTCGACATTTTTTTCATTTACGGTAACAGGTATGTGAAGGTCGAAAACAGTACAAGCTCTCTTTAAAAAATCTTCGCTTCTTCTCATTGAGTCACACGAATCCACCCAGATGACAATTTCTTCAGGATTCACCGAGGGAAATGAGTTTTTACAGAATGAGCATATATTCGAATGAAACAATTCAAATTCACAACCAGAGTTTTGAATACGTTTTGCAGGTATATCAAGGGCTTTAAAAAACTCAAACGGGACAAGAGGACAATTGTATACAATCACTCTATCATCTCCAAAAAGGCTTCAATTCGTGTTTTGAACTGAGCAGATGACTGATTTGAATGATCCACGCAATCTCCATCTATTGCAAGAAACGGTATTCCAAGTTTTTCAAAATTTTCCTTTATCAAATGAATGCTGCCCCACGACTGCTTGCAACCCCAGTGATTAAAATGTATAACGCCATCAACCTTGAAATCCAGCGCCAATTTGCTAACAAAATCTATTCTTTTTTCAACGGGACCAATTTCCGGGTTTAGCATGAGTTTCTTCGCAAGAGATTGAAAAGGATGCACCGGATCTACCTGCCAGTACAGCCAATCCCATTCGAACTCACTCGTTGCAACAATTGTTTTAGAAGTTCTGCAAAAGATTTTGTAGAGTTCGTTATCGTAATATGGTGCGAGGTGTAACCAGAGAATTTTTTTATTGTTTTCTGGTGGTTTGTCGTATTTGATAAGTGATTTTGCAGCCTTTAAAATATAATGCTTTGGGGCGATATGAAAAGAATACAGTGCGTTGACATGCTGGTACAATTCCATTGGTAGCGGTCTAATGCAAAGTTTATGGTAGGCTTCTCTCATTATATCGAGGGCCTCTTTTTCTATTTCAAGTTGTTTTACAAGTTCTGAATAGACAAATTTCCTTCCAAGATGGTTTTCTATGTTGAAAATAAGATCTTCCATTTGCCTGACCAGATATTCTTCGCTGCCCAAGTGATTGTTTCTTGGAACATCTATGACATAAAGAGGTACTGAATACAGTTTCGAATATGTGGTGAATACAGGGATATTTCCATCACAGAGAATATTCGTTGTTGCTACAAAGGAAGGACCTGGAAAAAAACCCGAGTAACTTATGCCGATTCCTGTCCTGTGAAAGGTGCAAAGATTTCGAGAAATTCCCAAAGATTCGGCTTTTGTTATAGCTGTGTCCTCAAGGAGCATAGAAGCAAACATTCCAGATAATCCTTCGGCAGAAACACAATTGAGTCTGAATGCGTGTATAATTTCAACAGGGAAAAATAGATTGACCCATGCTGTATCACCGCACACAGCTTTTTGTACAGCTTTCAATGCCGCAAAATCCATCCAGCTGGTGAAGTCATTTCTGGTAATGGCAGCCATTTTTCTTCTTGCTAATTCTGCTGACAAGCCAAGATTCAAAAATCTTTTGAACAGCAACGGTTTATCGAGAAATTTTTTCAGAAATCTGCCAAACGCAACGCTTTTCTCACTCATATATGTTTGTTGATCCTCCCGTTTGAGACTGCTTGTTATGGCACAAGAAACAGTATACTATATCTGTAAGAGACTCTTGAATCTGGAGGGAGATAGTGTGTGCGGAGTCTTTGGAATAATCTTCGAAGAAGAGCGCGAAGATCTCGGGAAGATCCTGACAGCAGCTGCTAAAAGATTGGTTTACAGGGGTTATGATTCTGTAGGTATTGGGGTTGTGAGTGAAAGTGGAAGTTCTGATCTGAGAAAAGATGTAGGTATAGTCGATGAGGTCAACCAGAAATTGAACTTTGAACAGATGAAGGGGTTCAAAGGTATTGTTCAGCTCAGATGGGCCACCTTTGGGACACCATCGCAAAAAAATGCCCAGCCTCACTATGATTGTGACAAAAATATGATAGGTGCTCATAATGGGAACATAATCAATACAGTTCAGTTGAGAAAGCTTTTTACTGAAGAAGGTCATACACTGAGGAGTGAAAATGATGGTGAGATAGTAGTTCACGCCATAGAAAAATTTTATGATATCCATCATAATATGGATCTCGCTATTCAGAAAGCTGGCGAAATACTGAAAGGTGACTTTGCGTGTGTTATAACCTGTGTTGATGATAGAAAAATGTATTGCATTAAACGTGGATCTTCTCTTTATCTCGGAGTCGGAAAAGGATTTGTCTGCGCCTCATCTGATCTACCATCAATTATTCCATTGACTCGTAGAATAGTTCCTTTAAGAGATGGAGAGTACGTCGAGTTTGATCATTGTTCTTACAGAATCAGAGATATCAAAACTGGCGATGAAATACAGAGAGAACCTCAAATTATGGACATTTCTTCTGAGGCCGCTTCCAAGCTTGGTTTTGATTATTACATGCTTAAAGAGATCTATGAACAGCCCAGAACAACCTCAACTTTGCTGGAGTTTTTGAGGTTTGATATGGATCTTACAAGATACATTAATATTCTGAATCGTGCAAGAAATATCTTTATAGTAGGATCGGGCAGTTCTTATCACGCATCACTTGCCGGTAGTTATTTTTTCAACAAGTTCGCAAAAAAAGTTTCTGTATCATGTGAGGCAGGAAGGTTTGTTGAAAATTATGCAAATGCGGTTGGAGAAGAAGATGTGCTTATTTTGGTTTCTCAAAGTGGAGAAACCAAGGATGTGATAAACGTTCTCAACTCTCTCGATGGCAAATGCACTGTGCTATCGATTGTAAATGTTACGGGATCCACGGTAATGATGAGAAGTCTTTTAAATGTGCCTCTTTGTTGTGAATTAGAGATATCAGTGCCGGCAACGAAGACTTTTATTAACGAACTCACTGTGCTTTATTATCTCGCGGCAAAGATGAGTTTTGACGATAATTATATAAAACAGATTAAGAATCTGCCAGAATTGCTCGAGAAAACACTCCATCAAGCAGAGCCTCAAATAAAAGAATTGGTAGAATCACAGACAAATTTTTCTGATTCATATGTGCTTGGTTACGGTGTTATGCACCCTGTAGCGCTCGAAGGGGCTTTGAAGATAAAAGAAGTTGTTTACAGGCACTTTGAGGGAATGTATTCTTCAGAATTCAAGCATGGTCCACTGTCGATGGTTGAGGAAAATTATCCTGTCTTTTTTGTTACTCACAGCTCTCAAACCAACATGATTGTGTCTCACATAAACGAAGTAACATGCAGAAACGGGTATGCAATAGCTATTTCTGACGATTCTGAAGAAATTGCATCAAATGTTATGAAAGTGGTTCATTATCCAAATTGTCCATGGTATTTGTCTCCTTTTCTGGCTACAATCCCACTTCAGCTTTTTGCTTACCATTTTGCTATCAGAGAAGGAAAAAATCCAGATCTACCAAGAAATCTTTCCAAAACAGTGACGGTTGATTAGAGAGGAGGGTTATTGTGCCATTTTATAGGTATTATTGTGAAAAATGTAAAAAGGAATTCGAGTTTTTTATGAAAATGGGAGAAAAAGCCCCAGATTGTCCGGACTGCGGAGGGGAATTAGTAAAGCAGTTGCCAAGAATTCAGATAAAAGGTTCATCAAATTCCTGTTCTTCAGGGAGTTGCTCTGGTTGTTCTGGTTGTTCAACTCATGCTTGAGGGGGAAATTTTATGAAAGCGGAATATGATGATCTGGTTTATCGCTGCCCATATCTGCCAGATTTTTCTACAAGTGCAGAAATAGAACCTGCTCAGGGATTCATAGGTCAGGAAAGAGCTAAAAAAGCTGTTGAAACAGCTTTAAAAATCAACGAAAAGGGTTTCAATGTCTTTGTAGTTGGTTTGCCCGGAACAGGTCGCAGAAGTTTTGTAACATCTTTTTTACAAAAATATTCACTAAAAATGCCTGCTCCAAAAGACTGGGTCTATGTTTATAATTTTTCAAATCCATCAGAGCCGAGGGCGATTTCCTTAGAATCAGGAAAAGGATCGCAATTAAAGTCTGATATGGAAAAACTCTCAGAAGAAGTCATTGAGCTGGTAGAAAAAACATTTGAAAGCGAGGATTATGCTTCGAAAAGATCTGAACTTGAAGATGAATATATGCGAAAGAAGACTGTATTGTGGCAAGAACTTCAGGAAAAAGCGAAAGAACTTGGTTTCGCAGTTCAGATCACTTCTACTGGAGTCGTGACTGTGCCAATTTACGATGGAAAACCATTAACTCCTGAAACACTGGATTCTTTACCAGATAATGTGAAAGAGATGTTCAACGAGAATAGCCGAAAGTTGAAACATATAATAGATGGAACACTTTATAAATCAAGAAAACTTGACAGAGAATACAAAGAAAAACTGAAAGATCTCGACAAATATGCCGCACTGTTTACCATAGGAGCTCTATTTGATGAGATAAAGAAACAATATGAGTCAAATTACGACGTTGTTGAATATCTCAGTACTGTGGAAAATGACGTACTTGCAAATCTCAGTGATCTGAGAAGTGAAAACGAGGACCTCAGACAACTGTACAAAAAACGATATTCTGTCAACCTGATTGTCGATAATTCTGAGCTGCAGGGAGCACCGGTGATTTTTGAAAGGAATCCCACTTATTCGAACCTCGCTGGTAAGGTTGAGTATTACAGCAAGGGCGGAATAATGTTGACTGATTTTACGCTTATCAAAGCCGGAGCTTTTCACCGAGCAAACGGTGGTTTTCTGATTCTCGAAGTCGAAAATCTTTTGAAGAATCCGTATGCCTGGGAATGTGTCAAAAGAGCTTTACTATCTGAGGAAATAACGATCGAGAATTTAGAAAATGCCCTCGGATTTTCAAATGTTGTTTCACTTAGACCCCAGCCAATACCATTGAATGTGAAAGTCTTTTTAATAGCCTCCCCAAAAGTTTATTATCTCATGCATGCGTATGATGAAGATGTTAGAAAGCTTTTCAGAGTTAAAAGTGAGTTTGACTGGGAGCTTGAAATGAACGAAGATAATGTGAAGAAATATCTTGGATTTATTTCATCAACTTGTTGTGAATTTAAATTGCCTCATCTCAACCGTGAAGCTGTTGAAAAAATCCTCTGGTATTCTTCAAAACTTGCTGCAGATAGAGGAAAACTCTCTGTCAAACTCGGAGAAATCAGTAGTTTGATCAGAGAAGCGTGCAGCATTGCTGAAGAACGCGAGAATAAAACAATCACAAGGCAGGATGTAGTATGTGCAATTGAACAGAGGGAAGAAAGAGTGAGTTTGATTCAAGAAAAGTATGATTCTCAAATAAAAGCCCGAGATCTGATGATTGAGACGTCGGGAAATAAAATAGGGCAGGTGAACGGATTAACTGTGATGGAACTTTCTGACCATAGTTTCGGTGTGCCTGTAAAAATTACCGCCAGGGCTCATTTAGGTAAATCAGGGGTTGTTGACATACAGAGAGAAGCAGATTTGAGTGGAAAAATTCACAGCAAAGCGGTTTTAACAATTGAGGGGTTTTTTGGCGAACGTTATGCCAGGCATGTTCCATTATCTATCAGTGCAACAATAAATTTCGAACAGGTCTATGGAATGATAGAAGGTGATAGTGCATCGCTGGCGGAGGTCATAGCTTTAATAAGTGCTATTGCAAAAATACCTGTGAAACAGGAAATAGCAGTCACTGGCTCTATGAATCAGCATGGAGAAGTCCAGCCAGTTGGGGGAGTTACTGAAAAAGTTGAAGGCTTTCATAGAGCCTGTAAATTACATGGTATGACAGGCAGCCAAGGAGTGGTAATACCAAAATCAAATTTGAAAAATCTTGTTCTTAACGATGGTGTTTTATCAGATATTAAGCAGGGCAGATTTCATATCTGGACCGTAGAGCACGTCGATGATGCTATAGAGCTTCTCACCGGTAAGAAAGCGGGCAAATTGACGAAAACAGGTGGTTATGAGCGTGGTTCGGTAAATTATCTGGTTATCAAAGCTCTTCAGAAAGCCAGGGAGATATCAGAAAACAGAGTTAAAACATTAAAGAGGAGAAAAACCAGAAAGAGTAAATAAATTCAGCCTTTGCTTTTTCTTTTTTCGAAATTCATTTCTGCTATAGATTTTTGAAGGTAAAGAGGTTCAAGCTCGTGGGGTTTGAGAATGGATTTACTTTTTATCTTTTCGAACACCTTGTTCAATAGAACCTCACCTCTGATAGCTTCGAGCTCATCAGGAGCTGTTTGTGCAATATGTTCAAAGAGTTTTTTTGCATCACCAACTACAATTGGATTATTAAGGGTTTGAACAAAATGTTTAGCCTTTTCAAATTCCATCACAGATGGTTTCAGCATTTCTGTGTTTTCTTTATAGCAAGCTATGTAGACATATCCTTCACGTGCTTTTTTAACTATTACTATTTCGCCCTGATGGTATAGAAAATTTGCTGCGACAACCTCGGATGATGTGACGGCAACAACATTTTTAGAAAAAGCGTGGGCCATCCCTTGAATAAAAGCTATCCCAATTCTCAATCCGGTAAGGCTACCAGGCCCAACGCCACATCCAAAAAGATCGATAGACCCTTTATTAACATCTGCCATGTTGAGAAATTCATGAACCAGAGGGCCTATTTTACTTGCATGTTTCTCGACTCCTCTGTAATTAAGTGTGAGTATATTTTGTTCATTGGAGTACGCTATAACCAGAGTGTCTGTAGAAGTATCTATAGCAAAAATTTTCACGGTAATCTCCCTTTCAATTTTTTCATCAATTGCGATGGTTCTTCGCAGGAAATGAATAAAAATCCATCCTGTTCGTAGAAATCAAGCATTTTATCATTTTTAAACAGAAAAACATTTCCCTCAGACTGTGCAAGTTTTGCATCTATATGCATCTTTTCCAGTAACGTATTGTAAGAATCTTCTATGAGAGAATTTTTCAAAGCTATTAAGACTATTTGTCCACCTTTTTTGTAGAACTCTACGAGATTCTCTATTTCAAAATCGTTGAGCATTCTCAGTTCAGGAAAACTATCTTTCGAGGGTAGAGTTAAGAATACCATCGAGGCATTTGGAACTTTTTTGAAAAATCTTTGAGAATATTCAACCTGATAACCCTGATTTTCTATATCAATTTGTGCAGTTTTCCAGAAAGATTCATAAGTATTTTCATGCGACTGGTCAACTATTATAAGCCCTTTTTTGACTTCAACAGTTCCGGTTTGGGCTTTGAAACCATTCAAAAAGACTTCAACGGTTTGAATACCACTCTCGACATTAGATAAAGGCACCGTAATCTGCTTTATTTCTCTTGCTTTTAATTCAGCTTCTGTTCTGGCTGGCACATTAGAAATTTTAACGCTGATATCGCAATGAACAGGTAAATTTGATGTATTTATGAGGTCGAAATACACATCTACATTCCTTCCGCTTACTTTTTCATGCAAATTAACCACGTGAACATCTCCATATTGTACCCAGATAGGCGAGGTTACTATTTCGTCCCAGTCATTCTGAATCACGTAAAGAAAATACCACTCGTAACCATCTGGAGGCACAATCCTATAGCTGGTTGAAAATTCGTTCGAATTGATTCGCCATTTTGCCACATCTCCGCTCTGGGATACTAACACTGCCTCATAAAATGGTTCATCATCGCTTAATTTTATCTCGAAGTTCAGCTGGGTGGCATCTTTTAAAATAGATCCCATCCAGAAATCGTTGCATTTGAAGAGTATTTTTGCATTTTTATCCTCGGTTGCATAAGTTCTTCGCTGCTTGAGAGCTTCCATAATCGAATTGTAAGTCAGTGCGTCAGCAAGAATAGCAGTTCTTGTATCATTTGCTGATCCCCAGTTTGGTCTGTGGTTGTCCTGATTTGCCGTTGCTCCCACATGCCATCCTTTGTTCAATGCCAGAATATAATTAGAATACATTTCTTTTGTTATAGTTCTCCTGCTTGTATTACCGTTCCCAACTTCGATTAGATTTATATATTTGTCTGCTTCCAGATCATATTCAAAATCGTAGAAATTTCCGTATGTTACTCCCGGATGATTAAATTGAGCAAGGGCTCTGTGAGAAACAATCCATTTATAGAGATTTTTGAGATCGGATTCGTTTCTATCAGTCCAGTCTGTAGTACCATAAACATTTATATGTCCTACCCCACCAGTCCATTCAAATCCCCACATCGCAACAAACTTACCTTCGACCGTAGCATCTTCTGCCATCTTTTTGGTTAACAACAATTTATCCTGATTGTCGATTTTTTGCCGAAAATAATAAGCATGGTCTGTTATTGCCTGAATATCAACATAATTTTTTGCATATGTGTAGGCATCTGTGGGAGTAGAAGAGCCATCTGAAAAAGCAGTATGTGCGTGTATGTTAGCAAAATAAAAATTGTACGCTACGGCGTTTATGGAAAAAATCACCAGGGCAAGCAGTAAAAACTTTTTCAATTTTTACACCTCCATAATGTATTATCTGAGTAATTTTTTCAAAAATTGTCCTGTGTAAGAGGACTCGACTTTTGCAATTTCTTCAGGAGTGCCGGTTGCAACCACATAGCCCCCCTGTTCTCCTCCTTCAGGACCAAGATCTATTATATAATCTGCATTTTTAATGACGTCCAGGTTGTGTTCTATTACTATTACTGTGTTCCCTCTATCAACAAGTCTGTGAAGAACATTTATCAATCTCCTGATGTCCTCAAAATGTAGTCCTACGGTGGGTTCGTCTAAAATATAGACTGTCTTTCCTGTTGGCAGCTTCCTCAGCTCTGAAGCAAGCTTTACTCGTTGAGATTCACCACCTGATAAGGTTGTAGCAGGTTGTCCAAGTTTTATATACCCCAATCCGACTTCAGACAAAAGCTTCAAGGTTCTGAATATCACTGGTACATTTTTAAAAAACTCGAGTGCTTCGTCAACAGACATTTCGAGAACATCGTGTATGTTTTTGCCTTTGTATCTAACTTGAAGAGTTTCTTCATTATAGCGTTTTCCTTTGCAAACTTCACATTCGACGTAAACATCAGCCAAAAACAACATTTCTATTTTTACAAGCCCATGGCCCTGACATGCCTCGCATCTTCCTCCTTTCAGGTTGAAACTGAATCTACTTTTGGAATACCCCTTTGCTTTTGCTTCTGGTGTCATTGCAAAAAGTTCTCTTATACTGTCAAATACCTTGGTGTATGTTGCTGGGTTGCTTCGAGGTGTCCTTCCTATAGGAGACTGGTCTATGGCGATTACCTTGTCTACATTTTCCAATCCTTCGATTCTATCGTATTTTCCTGTTGGCAGTCTGGTTTTGTATATTTCGTTCATCAGAGCAGGATAAAGCGTGTCCAGAATCAGGGAAGATTTGCCAGAACCGGATACGCCCGTCACACAGACAAAAGTTGAAAGCGGGATACTGACTGTCAAGTTTTTAAGGTTGTTGTGGCATGCGCCAATTAGTGTTAATGTCTTTCCGTTGCCCCTGCGCCGGGATTTTGGAAAATCTATTTTTTTTGTTCCGGACAAATACTGTCCTGTGATTGACTCGCCAGGTGATTGAATTAATTTGCTTACAGGCCCAGAATAGACAACCCTTCCACCGTTTTCACCACCGAGAGGTCCCAGATCAACTATGTAATCGGCACTTCTTATCACTTCTTCGTCGTGTTCAACAACAATTACTGTATTATCAAGGTCTCTCAATTTTTTCAAAGTATTTATCAATTTCATATTGTCCCTTTGGTGGAGCCCTATTGTTGGTTCATCCAAAACATACGTGACACCTGTCAGGCCAGAACCTATCTGTGTTGCAAGCCTTATTCTTTGCGCTTCACCACCAGAGAGTGTGTTAACAGTGCGAGAAAGCGTTAAATACCCTAAGCCAACATCAATCATGAACTGAAGTCTTCTTCTAATTTCTTCAGTTAATTCGCCTGCAATTTTTTGCTCTCTTTCCTCAAAAGATTCCTGCAATTTCAAGATGAAATCGTAAGCTTTTTCTATCGTTAATTCCGTTACATCAATTATATTCAATCCATTTATAGTTACAGATAGAGCCTCCGGTTTCAGCTTCTTTCCTCCGCATACGGGGCAGGTTCTCTGAACTATGAATTTTCTTTCGATCCATTCTTTTACATCCTCTGACTCAGTTTCTCTATATCTTCTTTCCAGATTATTGATTACTCCCTCAAATTGCCCGTATCCGTAAAGTACAGCTTCCTGGATGTGATGGGGTAACTGCGAAAAAGCGATATTTGTTGAACCACCAAGCAAGCGAACAGTTTGCTTTATGAGGGATAAATAATATCCGTCATTGCTATATGGCACAATTGCACCCTCATCGATGCTTACATTCGTATTCAAAACAAGCTGAGGATCTACTTGGAGATTGTAACCCAGACCATGGCAATGTGGGCAAGCTCCATACGGGTTATTGAACGAAAATAATTTTGGGTTTATCTCTGGCAAGCCTATATTACATACTGGGCACATCATATGTTCGCTAAATGTCAGTGTTTCGTTTGAATCAATATTCTTGACTTCGACAAATCCGTTACTTTCTCTGAAAGCTATTTCTATATCATCCGCTATTCTGTATTTTTCTTCACTGTTCAGAATTAATCTGTCAATTAAAAGTTTAATTGTATGCCTTTTGTTTTTGTCAAGTTCGTCTATTTCCTCTAATCTTATAATTTCTCCGTCCACTTCCGCCCGAACAAACCCTTTTGCAACAAGGGCTGAAAATTCTTTTTTGAAGGAACCTTTTTTGTCAATCGCAATTGGAGAAAGTATATATATCCTCACGCCTTTTTGAAATTTTGAAAAAAGGTCGTTCACAATTTGATCAACACTCTTTTTCTCCACAGGCCTTCCACAGGACGGACAGTGTGGTTGACCGATCTTTGCGAAAAGGACTCGCAAGTAATCATAAACTTCTGTTGTTGTTCCTACTGTAGATCGCGGATTGTGTGAGACACTTCTCTGATCGATCGCAATTGCTGGAGAAAGCCCTTCTATAGAATCAACATCTGGTTTTTTAAGCTCGCCAAGAAACTGCCTGGCATAAGTAGAAAGAGATTCCAGATATCTTCTCTGACCTTCGGCATATATGGTATCCATCGCAAGGGTTGATTTCCCCGAACCGGACAGCCCAGTTATGACTGTTATTTTTCCTTTTGGAATCTCTACTGAAATGTTTTTAAGATTATGAACGCGGGCCCCTTTGACCTTTATATTATTCAAATGATTCACCTCACTGAAAAAAACCCCCTGCTCAGCAGGGGGATTCCTATTTGGAGCGGGCGACGGGATTCGAACCCGCGACCTTCTGCTTGGCAAGCAGACGCTCTACCACTGAGCTACACCCGCAGTCCTGGGTGCGAGAGGTGGGACTTGAACCCACACGGATTCATCATCCACTGGATTCTAAGTCCAGCGCGTCTGCCAGTTCCGCCACTCTCGCTGGTGACCCGCCCGGGACTCGAACCCGGGACCCCCTGATTAAAAGTCAGGTGCTCTTCCGGCTGAGCTAGCGGGTCACACAAATGCATTTTGATGATATCATACCCAAATACATTTTTCAAGTACCTGTATCATCTTTTCATGAAGCATTTTCTTGATATTTCAAATAATATAATTCCAGCACTGACCGAAACATTCAAAGAATCAATTTTACTGCGCATGGGAATAGATATTAGTTGATCGCATCTTTCTTTCACGAGGCGGCTTAGTCCTTCTCCTTCGTTGCCAAAAACTATAGCGACAGGAGAAATAAATCCTTCTTCGTAAAGATTCTTGCCATTCATATCTGCACCATAAACCCAATAACCTTTGTTTTTTAATTTTTCGATGGTATAGACTATGTTTGTTACTATCACAACAGGTATGCGAAAAACAGTTCCCGCAGAGACCTTAACTACCGCAGGAGTTATCTTGGCGGATCGGTCTTTTGTGATAACGATTGCACTAACTCCAGCACCAACGCAAGTACGTATTATCGCACCAAGATTATGTGGATCAACTATATGATCAAGCAAAACTATAAAATCACCATCGAGATATGTTTCATCTGCATAATTGAAATCAAGATCAATAACTATTCCTTGATTTTTTTCTTCACCACATAGTTTTTCTAAATGTTTAGCCGATGTTTTTATATAATGATAACCGTTTTTCTTGAGGATCTCTTCTATCTCCTGAAACTTTTCGTTGTTACTTTCCCGCAGATATATTTTTTTGACAGGATATCGTATCCTCACGATTTCATCCAGAACACTTTTACCATAAACGATCATCTTTATCATTCTCCACAGCAATTTTCAGCAAATCTATTAATCTTTCTTTATTTCCCTTAAGATAAAGATAACCTATCAATGCTTCAAGAGCGGTACTTTTTCTGTAAAAAATATCATTTCCATATTTTTTTGCTGCTCTGCTGTTTAAAGCACGTTTGACCAGAGAAAACTCCTCCGCGCTCAACAACTCTACTAATCTGTCGAAGCTTCTCGCCTGCCCTTCGCGGGATATGATTTTGTTGACCTCTTTATGAATGGCTTTTACTTTCATTAGTTTTAATGATTTTACTTTGCAATACAATGAATAAATGGCATCTCCTATATATGCCATAGTGGAGATTGGAATTTGCGAAACGTCCAAAATTTCACCTTCTTGCATATTTTCTGAGTGCAATTTCATCCATATAAAGCCTGTTTAATCTATCCTGTTCAAATGCATATCTCTTAAATTGCTTTGCCTTAAGATTTTCGAGAATTTTTCTATCTTTTCTCATTTCAAGGTATTTTTCTTTTAATCTGTCTTCTTCAGATTTCAAATTTTTCAGATCCTGTAGTTTCTTTCTTATATAGTTTTCGGTTGCCTCGACGTACGACCTCCATTGATGAATTTCATTGCCAGATAAACCTCTTGAAGGATCTTGAAGTACCTCCTGGCTCATTTTATAAAGCATCTGCTGTGCTGAATTGATTTCTTCCTGTAAGATGCGCATTCGAGCTCTTACAGAAGCCAGTTCAAGCTTCAGCTGATTTTCTTCGGAAATTCTGAGCTGAAGTACTCTTTCCAATCTAAATTTAAACATAAGCCGCACTCCTGAGTTGAGATTATTTCAGACATTTATATTATACGTGATAAAATCTTATTGATAATCTTCGGGGGTGAACTTGCGTGACTATAGATCTGATAGATTTCAAAATGACCAAAGAAGGCCTTGTGCTGGTGATAAAAGATTACGATAACCTGGAAGATGTTGTGAACCAGTTGACCTCGAAAATATCCCAGATGAGCGGTTTTTTTGCTGCAGGCGATAAGATCATGCTGATGATAGAGAACAACGAAAAACATTCCCATGATATGCCAAGGATAATCTCTATTCTTAAAAAAATGGGGATAGAAGTTTCCCAGATACTTATGGGGGTTACTGCAAAAGAAGGAATTAACGTTCGCGGCAGAATGAAAATGGTTGAAGAAGGCGAGACGAAATCTGGTACGAAAGTTGTCAAAAAAAACCTGAGATCAGGACAAGCTCTGGTACATTCGGGCGATGTTATCGTTATTGGTAATGTACATTCTGGTGCTGAGATTATGGCTGGAGGATCAATTGTTGTGTTTGGAAATGTTAAAGGGATATTAAGAGCTGGGCTTAACGAATCAGATTCCATTGTGGCTGCCTTGTCTATGGAGCCGTCTTTAATACAGATATCGGAATATATTCTCAGGGAAGCTGGTTCATACGACGAACCCGTTGTGGTTCATGTTAAACAAAACAAAATTGTGATTGAGAGTGCCAAAGATGTAAAATTTCAATAGGGGAGTGATAAATTTGAATATCAAAAAGTTGCTTGTGGACCTTTCACAGATTGATGGCCCATCAGGTTTTGAAGATCCTGTTCTGGAATACATAGAAAAGCAAATCAGCCCTTATGTAGACAGAACTTTCTATAACAAAATTGGCACTCTGATTGCTGAAAAGAAAGGTGAAGGAAAAGAAAAATTAGGGATTTTTGCACATGTTGACGAAGTAGGTCATGTTGTAACAAAGATTGAAGAAGGTGGATTTGCCAGGCTTGAAACTGTGGGAGGAGTAGACCCAAAAGTAATGTTTGCTCAAAGGGTCAGGATATATACCAAGAAAGGTATTGCAAGGGGCGTTGTAGGTGTCCTGCCTCCACATTTACAAAAAGAAGAGCATAGAAAACGTGTGCCAGATTTTGACAAAATTTTTATTGACGTTTCATGCAGCGATTTAGGAAAAGACGTCTCTGTTGGAGATGTGGGCGTGATTGAATCTACACCCGTTGAGATAGGTGGAAAAATATGTGGTAAAGCCCTGGACAACAGAGCAAGTTGTGCAGCGCTTATTGTTGCAGCAGAATTGTTGAATTTTATAAAGAATAAGGCGGATGTTTACTTTATCTTCTCAAGTCAGGAAGAAATAGGTGGACCGGGAGCTGTATCTGTTGCTTATCAATTAGAACTTGATAAGGCCATCGTTTTGGATGTCACTCACGGCGAAGCAAAGATTCCGGGTTTTCCGCAAATAAAACTTGGGAATGGGCCTGCTCTTGGTACTGGACCGGTTGTGGACAGAGAATTTTATGCGGAAGTAGCCGAATTAGCACAAAAAAATGGTGTGAAATTTCAGATAGAACCAGTCCCAGGAAGATCTGGTACAGATACTGATGCAGTTCAATTAACTCGCACCGGTATTCGAACAATGCTTGTTTCAATACCATTGATGTACATGCACACACCAGTTGAAGTTGTTGATCCAGTTGATGTTCAGGAAACGGCGAGGCTTATCGCATTGTGTACGGCAATCAAAAAGGAGGGATAGAGTTGTAC
The DNA here is from genome assembly GCF_000017865.1 of Pseudothermotoga lettingae TMO. Classification (GTDB taxonomy): domain Bacteria; phylum Thermotogota; class Thermotogae; order Thermotogales; family DSM-5069; genus Pseudothermotoga_B; species Pseudothermotoga_B elfii. The sequence goes on along the minus strand of NC_009828.1, from coordinate 1,544,481 downwards.
TTGAAGCAGCTTACCGAGCTTGATGGAGTTTCTGGAAATGAAGAGAAGGTCAGAAAATTCATAGAAAAAGAGATAGAAAAATATGTTGATGAACTGAAGGTGGATATTCTTGGAAACCTGATTGCCTGTAAAAAAGGTACAAAAAGCAAAAGGAAAATAGTAATAGCGGCTCACATGGACGAAGTCGGCTTTATGGTGACAAACGTTGAAGATGATGGAATGCTCTGCTTTGCGCCTGTTGGCGGGGTAGAGACTCAAGTAATGCCCGGAAAAGTTGTCAGAATCAATGGAGAAATCCCCGGGGTAATAGGTTTCAAAGCCATACACATTCAGGAAAGAGATCAGATTTTGAAGCCACCATCGGTGGATCAGATGAGGATCTACATTGGGGCAAAATCTAAGGAAGAAGCTTCGAAGATGGTTAAAATAGGGGATTATGTATCTTTTACAACAGGTTATCACCAGGAGAACGGCAGAGCCACGGGAAAAGCTTTTGATGATAGAGCAGGATGCTCTGTTTTGATGGACATCATTACTCTGGATAATCGTTATGAAGATGATGTTTATTTTGCCTTTCTTGTTCAGGAAGAAGTTGGATTGCGTGGAAGCGCAGTTGTTGTGGAGCAAATTCATCCTGATATTGCAATAGTTATAGAAGGAACAACAGCGGGTGATGACCCGGAGTTGCCTTCTTACCAATGGGCAACTCATCTTGGTGAAGGGCCGGCAGTTACATTTATGCACAGAGGGTATGTAATCAACAAAAGAGTTTATGAATCAATCTTAAAGCTGGCAGAGAAATACTCCATACCATACCAGGCAAAAAGGCGAACGGCCGGAGGTACAGATGCGGCACGTTTTGCAAGGACAGGCGCCGGCACCGCAGCTGGAGTGATATCTGTTCCAGCACGTTATATACACAGTCCTGTTTCAATGATTGATTTGAACGATTATAAAAATACGGTTCTTCTGGTTGAAAAAATACTTGAGGAAGGGGAGGCATTTGCAAAATGATAGATTTAATCAAAAAATTAACAGAAGCTTATGGTCCGAGTGGTAGGGAAGAAGAAGTTCACAAAATAATACTTGAAGAACTTGAAGGTTTTATTGATGGGTATAAATTTGATAACGTTGGTAATCTCTTAGTCTGGAAAACAGGTTCGAGTGGAAAAAAAGTACTTTTTGATGCTCACGCAGACGAAATAGGACTTGTTGTTACAAATGTCGATGAAAGAGGCTTCTTAAGAGTTGAAAGTGTTGGTGGAGTTCCTGCTCATTCATATGTTGGCCACAGGGTTAAATTTCCAGAAGCAACAGGGATAGTTTATGTTGAAGGAGAAACTTTTGAAGAGCAAAAGAAAAATTACTCTAATTTGAATCTGGATGTTATGTTTGTGGATATAGGGGCGAAAGATCGTGATGAGGCTCAAAAATTAGTTCCAATCGGTTCTTTCGGAGTTTATGATTCTTATATGTATAGAAACAATGATTTACTTGTTGGTAAAGCCATGGATGATCGCATAGGATGTGCGGTGATAGTGGAAATGTTCAAACGAATCAAAAAACCGGTTAATACGATTATAGGCTCTTTTTCCGTCCAAGAGGAAGTAGGGCTTATAGGAGCGTCGGTTGCAGCTTACAGTATCTCACCGGATGTTTGTATAGCTATTGATGTAACAGACTCATCTGATTATCCGAAATCTTTTAAGAGGCACTCAATGGTTTTGCGTAAAGGTCCTGCTGTAAAGGTGAAAGATCGAGCATCGATAAGCAACAGAAAGATTGTCGACAGACTTGTTGAAATTGCTCAAAAAGAGAATATTCCGTATCAAATGGAAGTACTTGTTTTTGGAGGTACAAATGCATCTGTTCTTCAAAGGACAAAAGCAGGCATTCCGTCGGCAACAGTTTCGATTCCAACAAGATATGTTCACTCTCCAAGTGAAACTCTATCTCTAACAGATGTGGAATACACTATACAGTTGCTCATGAGTTATGCCGAAAAGGGAGTGTAAAAGTGGCACGCAGGCAGATAAAATTAACTGAGATGCAGGCCCGAATTTTAGCCATATTGATAATTGCTCTCAGTGTTGGATTCGTCAGTTTTACGCTGGCGACTTTTTTCCTGGTGAAGAGTCGCTCCAGTGTGCGCATTGAGATAGTAGAAATGCCATCACCAAAGATAGAAATACCAGCAGAACAGAGTAGCCCTGCGACCATTACAGAATATTCAACCCCTCAGATTTATATGGTGGAGGAGTTTGATTACAAAGAACTTATTGTTCAGGCTACAGAGATGGTTGAAAAAGGAGAAATTTTCTCGGTTTATCTTCTACAATCTGAAGATGCACTGAAGGTCATAAGAGGTTCCAATTTACCATTTCTTATCTGTCAAACTCTGGACGGCTTTTATACAGTTGCAATTGTCGGGGAGTACACATTGAAAGATGTTACTCCTATGAGGACTATTTATGGCGTTCTGGTGCTTTCTGTAGTTAATAAAGATTCTGCCCTTGAAAGAGCTCTTGCTTTAAGAAGTGCAGGATATCCGGCATACCTTATGCATTTTACCCGCGATGGCCGAGACTGGTATTCAGTAGTTGTTGGGGCCTTCAACGATGTAAATTCGGCTGAAGATTACTCACAAAAGTTGAACTGGGAAGAGATAATGAAGATCGCCGGTACCAATCGACCTGGCTATGTCGGGAGAGTGGCACCTTGAAACTGTCTGTGAGCGAGAAAAGACTTGCTTTTTTAGCTCTTGCTGGGCTTTTGCTCTTGCTTGGTTTTGCTTTTGAGAAAATGGAGAATCGGGATTTTCAAAGTGACGAGCAACCTGTTCAAAGAAAAACGGTGCAGTTTCCAATAGATATAAATTCAGCTACATATGAAGAGCTGTTAGAGATACCTGGCATTGGCCCTGCCAAAGCAAGATCGATTCTTGATTATAGAGAAAGTAACGGTCCATTCCAGTCAATAGAGGATCTAACAAATGTTTCGGGAATAGGTAGAGCGACAGCTGAAAAAATGGCGAGTTTTGTTGATCTCAAATACAATTCTTTCGAAAACAAGAAAGTGAATATTAACAGAGCTGACCTTGAAAAACTTTCTGAACTACCTGGAATAGGGGAAGTCAAAGCAAGTGAAATAATCAAATTCAGGGAACGAAATGGGCCCTTCGAGAAACCAGAAGACCTTCTCGAAGTACCTGGAATAGGTCCAAAAACACTTGATAAAATAAGAGATATGATTGATTTTTAAGGAGGTGTCTGTGTGAAAAAAGTATCTATTATCATCGGGGCAGTGAGTTTATCGATTTTCATGATGTTTTTCTATGGAGCAACTCAGGAAAGTCCTAAAATAGTTTTCGTTGATGTGAATCGAATTACCCAGGAATATCCAAAAATGGTTGAACTCAATGAGCGTTACAAAGCAGATTTTCAGTATTATCAGAACAAACTCAATGAGTTAACAAAAGAACTGGAAAACATGCAGAAATCAGGAGCCTCTCAGACTGACATAGAGAAAAAACAAAATGAGATACTCACGAGAAGGCAGCAGTACGAACAACTCCTTCAAAATGAGTATCAACCAAAAATGCAAGAAACGCTCAATGAGATAGCTGACAAAATTGATAAATACGCCAAAATGATGGGTTATGATTATATTATGAACAAGCAGATGCTTGTTTATGGTGATGATGCTTATGATATAACAGATCAGTTGGTGAAATTTTTAAAAGCTCAATGAAAAAGATAGAATGCAGTGACCTTGTAAAAAAATTTGGGAGAAAAGTTGTAGTTGATCACGCAGATCTTTCAGTTGAACAGGGAGAAGTTGTCGGATTACTCGGTCCAAATGGTGCTGGGAAAACGACTATTTTTAATATGATACTCGGCGTTGTTATCCCCACATCGGGGAAAATCATGTTTTCTGGAAAAGACATAACCAAAATGCCTGTGAGTCACAGAGCGAGGCTGGGTATAACTTACCTGCAGCAGGAGACATCTGTTTTCGGCGGGATCAAAGTGCATGAAAACATTGAACTTGTACTCAGATTCTACGAGAAAAATACGATTAAGCGGAGAAAAAGAGTGGAAGAACTTCTAAGGGAGTTTGGTATCTGGGAATTAAAAAATCAATATGCAAATGATCTATCTGGTGGTGAAAAACGTCGACTTGAGCTTGCACGCATGATGGCGCTGAGCCCATCTTTTTTATTGCTTGATGAACCGTTTGTTGGTATAGATCCAAAAACTGTTAAAGATATACAGCAGATGATACGTTTGCTGAAAGACAGAAACATAGGAATAATTATAACTGATCATACTGTAGATGCGCTTGCTCAGGTTGTTGATCGACTTTATATAATCCACAAAGGAAAAATAATTGCTCAGGGAGAACCGGAAAGTGTCTTGAAAAGTGAAATAGTTAGGGAGGTCTATCTTGGAACATGAATGTGGGAATAATTGGTTATTCAGGTCCTGTTGATAAACCACCGGTCAGCAAAATCTCGAATTTGTGTGTTGAGACAGGGAGAGTTCTTGCAGAAAGTGGATATACTATTGTGTGTGGAGGAAGAGATGGTGTAATGGAACTTGTTTCAATAGGGGCAAGGCAAGCTCAAGGATTTGTTGTAGGTGTTTTACCAGCTTTTGAAGATGGAAACAGATATCTGAGTTTGAGAATTAAAACACCTTTTGATAATATAACAAGATCTCTTGTCTTGATAGAGAGCAGTGATGTTGTTTTATCAATCGGTGGAGAAATTGGAACAGCCATAGAAGTCCTCATGGCATACGCAAGGGGAAAACCCGTAGTGCTTTTTACTGGAACTGGGGGTTGGACTGATAGATTTTCGGAGAATTTAATAGAGGGAAAATATCTGGACTCGAGAAAAATAGTAACTGTACAGAAGGCTGCCAGCATAAAGGAAGTTATGGAAATACTTGAGAGAATTGGGAGGCAGATAAAATGACAGTGAGACTTCGATTTGCACCAAGTCCTACTGGGTATTTGCATGTTGGGGGAGCGAGGACAGCTCTTTTTAACTGGCTTTACGCAAGAAAAATGAATGGAAAATTCGTTTTGAGAATAGAGGATACAGACCTTCAAAGATCAACGAAGGAATCAGAAAAAGCCATTATTGAGTCTTTAAAATGGTGTGGTATTGACTGGGATGAAGGACCGGATATCGGAGGAGATTTTGGGCCCTACAGACAAAGTGAACGTGTTTCAGAAGGTATATATAAAAGATATGCTCAGATTTTGGTGGAAAAACAATGTGCTTATTATACAGTTTATGACAAAGTTGACAGAAAGAAAGTTCTTTTCAACACCTTCGAATACCCGGAGGAATACGAAAAAAAAGGGCATGATATAACCATTTCTTTCAGGGTTCCTGAAGGTATCACTAAATTCCATGATTTGTTGAAAGGAAATATGGAGTTTCAAAACTCAGTCATAGGAGATTTTGTCATAGTGAAATCTGATGGTTTTCCAACTTATAATTTTGCTGTTGTTATAGATGATTATTTAATGAGGATTACCCATGTTTTCAGAGGAGAAGATCATCTTTCCAACACCCCCAAGCAGATAATGATCTATAAAGCTCTTGGATGGGAAATTCCGCAGTTTATGCACATTCCGCTGATACTCGGTTTTGACAGAACCCCATTGAGTAAAAGGCATGGCGCTACTTCTGTTGAACATTTCAGAAAAATTGGCATACTGAATATGGGATTGATGAATTATCTTGCGTTGCTTGGCTGGAGTGTGGGGGAAGAAGAGGTTTTTGATGTGAAGGAAAAACTGGTAAATTTCGAACCTGAAAGTATATCCAATAAAGGTGTGATTTTTGATCCTGAAAAGCTCGAGTGGGTGAATGGTAAGCACATGAGAATGATTAATATTGAACAGCTATGGAATGAATTTGTCGAATGGATAAAATTCACTAACAGGAAAATACCACATTGTGAAGAAAGCTATGCTTTAAAAGTTTTAAATGTATGCAGAGAAAAAGTCAATACACTTTCTCAATTATATGATTTCTCGTATTCATTTTTCTTTGATGATTACACGTTAGAAGAAAGGTTTGTCAGTGAATATCTAAGCACATCATATGCCAAGGAAATCCTGAGAAAAGCTGTAGTGTTGTTCAGTGAGTTGAAAGATTGGTCGATAGAGGGAACAGAAAAGGTATGCAGAGCATTGGCAGACATGAAGATAGCTTCTAAAAACAAGGTTTTTCAATTGTTGAGGGGCGCTGTTACGGGAAAACTTGTTACACCGGGATTGTTTGAGACTCTTTCAATACTTGGAAAAAAGCGGGTAATTGAAAGATTTGAAAAATTACTCAACAGTGTAGATTGTTGAGTTTCTATATTATCAGATAAGAGATAACATATCTCTCTGCCATGTGTGGTAATGGTAGTTGCCTTGTTGTGCAAATTTATTATCTAACGAGGAGAGAAGGACAAAACGGTTGAACAAAAAAGATGAAGAAAAGTAAGATTTGAACTGATAAGAAAGCGGGTTATTTTTGAAATGAAACATACAATTTTTAAAGGCAAGCTTCTATCTCGGGTAACCAGAAGCCTGCCTTTTATTGATGTTGCTAAATATAGATTATCAATTATTTTTGATCATATTCTTAATTGCTTCAATTGCTTGCTCTGTGGTCATATTTCTTATATCTACGCCGATATGTTTTGATTTATCAAAATTGCTCTCTTCAAAGGCATCTCTGTACATCTTTTTTTGCATTGCTGGATCGCAGCCTGCCACATAAAGCTTTTCTATATGTTCGTCTTTTGTCAACGTCTTCAAATAAATATCCCCATCGTCCGCACACAATTGTGGATGAAGTGCTACAAAATCAACCAGTTTTTCCCTTCTTATGGCATTGAGCACTTCAAAAACGTTCATTTGATGAAAAGATGGACAAGTTCCCTGACAGACACACAGTAACAATCCTTTTTTACCCATGAGTTTTCACCTCCGCCGAATAAGTTATCGCACCATAATCACAAAGTTTCTGGCAGCCTCTGCAAAACTCCACACACTCGAGTGGATTAGTAACAACAGGTTTACCATCTTTAATTGTGTAAACTCCATGAGGGCAGAAATTTGCGCAGCTTAGACACCCAGCGCATTTGCTGTAGTCAATAACTGGATACCAGTTTTTTGCCAATTTCATCTCCTCCTTTTTAAAATGAATATTCCTTAGCAATCTTTTCCGCCAGATTTATGAGCTCAAGAACCCTGGAATCTTTGAGAACGATTCTTTTTCTTTGCCCTTCTCTTTGCAACTCGATGATCCCGGCATTCTGTAAGATGGCTATATGTCTTGAAATAGTCGTTTTGTCAATGTGATTTGCAGCCTCAAGATCGCATATACAAAGATCCTGTTTTGCCGCCTGTTTTATGATTTCAATTCTCCATTTACAGGATAGGGCTTTGAAGATTTTTTCAGTATGCACAATTTTCCTCCTTTCATTGTTGTACAATTATACAACTATTCTCGTAAAAATATCCTGAAAAATATCTTTAAAATTTCATATCATTTTTCAGAGAGGTGCTTAAAATTTACTCGAGAAATAGAGCTTTTATTATCTTGCAGCAGTTTTCCCCTTACTAAAAAGTTTTTGATTTTCTCCTGTGTGGCTTGTGACTGTACAGCTGTGCAGGAAGCAAAACAACGAATTTACAAGCTCATCTTGTTATGTGAAAGGTTGATAGATCGTTTCTCATAATTAAATTCAGATAATAGATTGGTTCAACCTGATTTTGAACATAGATCCATCGCTGCATGTGCAGAATCTGGGTTTCTTCAGATAACACTAACAGGGCTCTTTCTTCTTTTTCTGCCACACGCGGAATTATTATTTGTTCAACTTTTGATATCGATACATCTGTTTCATTAACGAGTATTTTCGCAATGGATTTTGACAGGTCTTTACCATCAAAAACATGTGCAGTTTTTGGATGGAAATACGAATCTTCAATCGCCACCGGCACTTCATCAACATAACGTAATCTTCTGACATAAAGACATTTTGCCGCATATTTGAAACGAAGCTTCTGCTTCAGTTTTCTATCAATATCTATGTATTTTTTCTCAAGTACAGTGTTTTTAGAGTGAATATTAAAAGTTTCCAGAGCATAACTTAAACTTATCAAAGGCTCAAAACCAAGAGAAGGTCTTATTCTTTTAACAAAAGTACCAATCCCGTGTTTTTTGACAAGATATCCCTCCAAAACAAGGCTATCTATAGCTGATCTAACAGTAGCCCTGCTGACTTTATAGATTTTCATTAGATCAAACTCTGCAGGAATTTTTTCCCCTTCTTTCCAATCACCTTTTAGTATTTTTTCTTTCAGTTCCTGTTTCAGCTGAACATAAAGGGGCATGGCATTTGTCCTGTCTATCAACCAAGCATTCCTCCACAGATGAAGTATATCCTGATTATAACTCAAGATTTCAGGTAGTTATCATAATGTAGTACTCAAAGAATTATTTACTGTTAGCGGAACTGGTATAAATGATACAATCTGTATAAATATAACTGTTACTATGCGAATGATGTCAAATGCAAAATAATTATAGGGTGATAATATTACTCCTTGCAAGCTAAAGCAAGACAGTGTAACAGACTATATTTGATTGGTACTTCTATTCAAGGACTTGAAATTTTCACAATGAATCAGGGCAAGTGTTTTTGTACTTGTTGATGACTAAACAAAACTTTGAAAATAGCTATCTACATGTACAGGGGAGATACTGAAAGGTACTAACTTTTTCGTGAATTTTCATTTAAAACTTCACATTTCAGAAGATGCACAGCCGCAATATGTGTGTTAGTTTATAAATACAAGGAAAGGATCAAATTAAAGTTGCACTTGTAGAGTTATCAGTATTTCAACTTGACATAAACATCTACAGGATTTTATAAAAAATAATAGCAAAAATAGCAAAATATGTCTTTGATAAAAGATGTTAAAATAATTGCTGTGAAGTATGCATGAAAAGAAAATATTACTTTACTTACGTCTCAAAATGGGTTCAGATTTTAAACCTATCAAATGAGGAGTCGTGAATTGTGAAAAAAGAAGAAATTTTAAAAACCTTGCGGGACAATATGGGTGAGATAAGAAAGTTTGGAGTTAAGAAAATAGGAATATTTGGTTCTGCTGCCAGAAATGAATTAAGAGAAGATAGCGATATTGATTTTGTTGTCGAGTTTGAAGAAGGCAAGGGAAACATGAAAGATTTCATAGGACTTATTGATTTTCTTGAAGCTTTGTTTAGCAGGCAGGCAGATATACTCACCCCATGTGGGATAGAAAGCATACGAATAAGTTATGTTAAAGAAAATATAAAAAAGGAGCTGGAGTATGTATAAAAGAACGAATAAAGAATTCCTTCTGGATATGATGGTAGCATGTAAAAGAATGATAAGATACACGGAAAATATGAACTTTGAAAACTTTTCTAAAGATGAGAAGACAATAGACGCAGTGATTAGAAATGTAGAAATTCTTGGAGAAGCGGTGAAAAATATGTCTTTAGAATTTAAAGAAAAATATCCAGAAGTCAAATGGAGTATGATCGCCAGAACAAGAGATAAGCTAATACATTTCTACTTTGGATTGGATATAGAAGTACTTTGGAAAATATTAAAGGATGATATACCAGAACTAAGGCAAAAGCTTGAGTATATAATGCAAAAAGAAGGATGGCAAAATGAAATTTGAGAAGTATAACCTTCTCAATCTTTTTGTTTCAATTGATTTTAACGAATTGAGAGAATAAAAGATAATGGAACTTCATTTTAAAACTTCACATTTCAGAAGATATGCAGCCACAAGTTGTACCAGATTAGCATCGAGATGAAAATCTCTCAAAGTGAGAAAATCAATTGAAAATCTTTTCGAGCTCGAATAAATTTCTAATTGTTTTGACGTCATACTGCCTCAATTTTTCTTCTTTATATTGCACCCTTCCAGACTCTCCCTCTATAATTGCACCAGCGTGGCCCATCCTGACTCCTTCGGGCGCATATCTACCTGCAAAGAAAGAGAATATTTCTCCATCAAAACCTTTCTCTCTGGCATATTTGATGCCGTTTACTTCGTCATTTCCACCTATTTCGCCAATAACCATGACTTTTCTTATACTCATATTTTCAATTTCATCAAATGCTTCTGCAACGTTGGTGCCTACTACTGGATCTCCTCCGAGCCCCATAGCGATCTTTATGCCATCTGCCTTTGAAATAATCCTGGCAATTTCATACATCAAGGTGCCACTTCTTGAAATCAACGCAAATTCACCGGGTTTAAAGTATTTTTCCGGCATTATCCCCACTTTCACTTCCCCAGGAACAATCACCCCTGGACAATTTGGTCCTACAACTTTTATGCCAAGTTTTTTCGAAATCTTGGTTATTTTCAGTGCATCGTGAATAGGAACATGCTCGCTTATGATGACGATTTTCTTGATGCTATTTTCTACAGCGTCAAGAAAGGCATTCAGAACTTCTTCTTTTGGAACAAAGATGATAGCAGTATCGGGATTTTCTTTTGCCTCTTTCAGTGTCTTGTAAACTGGGATACCCTCAAATTCTGTGATTTTTCTTTTTGAAACACCACAAATAATATTTGTGCCATAGTTTTTCATTTTTATTGTATGATGACTACCATATTTTCCAGTAATTCCATAAACACAGACCCTGTCAGATTTACAAAACATAGCTCTCCCTCCTTAGAGCGTTTATAAGATCTGTGGTGCTGTCGAAAACCTTTATTCCATTTTCTGTTAAAAGTTTTCTGGAAAACATCTCATTGTTTCCTGTTATTCGGGCGAAGATTTGAATTTCCGGGTTCTTCCCTTTACATTCGATGATTGCTGAAGCAATTTCCATAGTATCGGTAATACCACCGAATATATTTGCGACTATTTTTTTATTTCTTTTACTTAGATCATTTAACACTTTCAGTGCATTTTCTTTTTTTGCTCCGCCGCCGAGATCGCAGAAAGCGCCGGGTTTAAGGCCGCATTCGATAACTGCATCGAAAGTTGCCATGACAATACCGGCTCCACAACCAATTATTCCCACATCACCTTGAAGTTCAGGATCAAAGCTGGGAATTTGTGGACACCAATTTTGTCTATAAAGAGCATTTTCATCGATATGCATAACACAATCCAGCATCATATATTCATCTTTGTTGTTGAAAGCGATCGGATTAATTTCAAGAAGTGTCAAATCTTTTTCTATAAAAAGATTTACCAGTTTATAAGTTATATCACGTACGTGATCTGGTAATTTACTGATATCTTCCATCTTAATTTTGACTATTTTTTGCTTTTCCACATCTTCTATATCAATCCCGCCGAATTCGGAATAGAGTACTGTTATATCTCTAATGTCTCTATCAATCAATATTGATAAATATTCTTCTCTATCGTGTTCAAAAACTTCCTCAACGAGCACCTTTGTACACTTTTCTCCTTTTATTTTTCTTCCAAGTAGATATGAAATTTTCTGGTAAGTTTCTTCGTATGATCTGGAGAAAACCACACCACCAGCTTTCATTCTCCCTCCAACCAGAACCTGGGCTTTCAAAACATGTGGAAGATCGAGTTGTTCAAGATCTCTTCGTTCAAAAGGCCCGTTGATCAATACGGATTTTGGTACATTAAATCCGTTTTCTTTTAGAACATTTTTTCCGACATATTCGTGAATTTTCATATCCTCACCTCCACACAAACAAAAATTTCCCAAATAGCCCTCAGCTATCGGGGAAGAATACACCTAAGGCAGGTCTCCCGGCTTCTGGATCATCCTACTCTCCGCGCCTTCCCGGATTGTACCAGTGGCCTTTCTGCGGATTTCGTCCCCAGTTACGGTTGCTGGGCAGCTCCGGATTTTCACCGGATTCCCTTTTAATCCATAAATGGAACCTCAGGTGGAAAATCATATTCAATTTTTACTATCTAAGGATAGAATATCATAAATGCTCTAACGATTGCCAGTTATGATATTTTTCTTTTTTGCGTATCGCTCAGGTCTAATCCAAGTGTCCCACCCGGATTCATAATGTTGTTGGGATCAAAGTATCTTTTTAAAGCTCTCATAACTTCAAGCTGATTTTTTCCTATACAGTTTTCAAACCATGGTGCAAATAATTTTCCTATTCCATGGTGATGACTCAACGCCGCGCCGTGTTTTACTATATTGTCGAGTATTCCGCTCTGGTACTCAACAAATTCCTCGATATTTTCAAATTTTCCTATGAATATGAAATACAGGTTAGTTCCCTGAGGGTAGAAATGCGAACAGTGGCTCATAACAATAGTTTTTGGCCTTTGTTTGCAGTATCTTCTGACGTTCTCCCAGACGTATTCAATTTGATCCCATGCCACGGCACATTCAAGGGTGTCTATTACTATGCCAAAATCGTTCAGATCATCTCTGAGGTATGGGTCTGTGAATCTGCCATGTTCCCAGGATTTTGCCACAAAACCTGTGGTGTACATCGCACCGTATTTTCTTGCCAGTTTTATTATGTTTCTTTTGACGTTTTTTGCGTAATTTTTCTCTCCCTGCGCTATGCCAAGGAGTAAACATCTTTTCATGGGCTTGAAACCCCGCAGGCTTATCATTTTGTCTATCAACGTATCTTCAACACCATAGAGTTTCAATGCAACATCTGTTTCTTCAGGATCTGATAATCTCATCACCGAAGGAACTCCAAATTGGGATTGCATTATCTCTTTGGTTGCTTCTATCGCGCTGTGAAAATCTGGAAAGATAAAACTGAACCTTTGGTCGTTTTCTGGAAGATATCTGAAGATTCTGAGTGTAGCCGAAACGAGTAATCCATAAGCACCTTCACTACCAATGAAGATCTGGTCTATTGATGGACCTAAAGCGGCCCTTGGGTATTCTTTTGTAATGATTTCTCCTACCGGGGTTATATATTCTTGGCAGATCACAAGATCCTCAATTTTTCCATAATATGTTGAATTTTGTCCCGCACCTCTTGTGACAATCCACCCACCAACGGTGGAGCCCTCAAAAGATTGGGGCAGATGACCGCAGGTATATCTATGCTCTGCGTTGAGTTCTTCAGGTGCGTTGTTCAATTTTCTCTCAAGCTCCGGGCCGTAGATACCCGGTTGAACTGTAACGGTGTGGTTAGTTTCATTCAACTTGAGAATTCGATTCATATGCTTTGTAAAATCTATGCACACACCACCGTTTACACATTCAGTCCCTCTTGTTACTGTTGAACCTCCTCCTCTTGGATAAACTGGTATTCTGTTTTCGTTGCAATACTTTACTATTTCCACGACATCTTTTTTATCTTTCGGAAACAAAACCGCATCCGGGAGATTTTCTATTTTCTTTTCTCTCAATCTCATCAAATCAAGCATAGTTTTCCCAAAACTTGCCTTTACTCTGGAGTAATCGTCTGTTTTTACGTTCTCGGCTCCAAGAATATTTTCGAAAACTTGAATGTGTTTCGAAGAAAGTTTTATCGGTATATCGACTTTTACCTGTTCAAAGCCTGGATTTACAGGATGCTCAAAGTGTTCATCAGATAATTCAAAAACTTGTTTCATCAATCTGTAAAGTCTTTTATTCGGGTGTTTAAAGAAATTTGGGTTTCCCCATTTAAATATCGATCTGTAAGAACCAGCGGGGGGTGCCTGTTCAATCCATTTGGGTTGAAATTCCATTTCTTTCACCTCTCAACATTCTGGATAACCAGTTATCTTTTGCATGGATCTATACAATGGACACAATCTGGCATACATTTTTTTGTAAACATGTTCATAAAGCTGGGAGTAAAGTTTTGCACGCTCTTTATTTGGAATAAATTGCTTGCTGTATCTAACCATTTTTTGAACAGCATCCTCAAAGGAAGAATAGTATTTTATTCCAACAAATCCGACTATGGCTGCTCCCAAACCAGAACCTTCGTAGGTTTCACCCCTGACCGTCTCTTTATTCAGAACATCTGCCAAAGTCTGGCAAACAAAATCTGATTTTGATCCTCCGCCTGTCACCATGACTTTTTCAATAGATGTGTGGGAAACTTTTTCTATTTTTTCTGCCGCGTCTTTCAACGCATAGGAAAGACCCTCTATTATTGCCCTATATAGATAAGCTCTGTTATGCACATCCCCAAACCCTATGATTGCCCCTCTTGCTTCTGGCATTTTCAAACCGGCGCCCCAATAAGGCTGAAGCATCAAACCAAGCGAACCAGGCTTGGTTATTTTCAACAATTCGTCAAAGACATCTTCGGCTGTTATGCCTTTTTCCTGTGCTATCTGAGATTCATAACTGCCAAACTCTTTCTTAAACCAGCTAACCATCCAGAAACCCCTGAATATCTCGACTTCTGGATTGAAACGATATGGAATCACAGCCGGGTATGAAGGCATGAATTTTAACGGCTCAAGGTATTTTCTGGAAGTTATTTGCATCGTGGTTGTTGTACCAAGGCTTGCACATGCAACAGATTCTGTCAAACATCCCAGCGCAATAGTTTCACAACCTTTGTCTGATCCAGCGGCTATTACTGGAGTTCCTTCTGCAATTTGAGTCAGCTGTGATGCTTTCTTTGTTAGAGTTCCTATCACAGTTGCCGGTTGGGCCAGATCGGGAAGTTTGTCTTTCTCTATTTGAAATAAATAAGGCTGATAATCGTGTTTTGGATCAGCCCATGTGAGTTTTTTGTAGTTAAATGGTATGTGACCTATTTGATTAGCAACCGAATCTATGAACTTACCAGTGAGAAGATAGTGAAACCAACCAGACAGCAACAGAAACTTGTGAGTTTTCTGCCAGATCTCAGGTTCATTCTGTCTGACCCAGTTTGCCTTACATTTTTTTGCCGAGATCATAGCTGCTTTGTTCATTCCAACTATCTTAAAGCCTATTTTGTAATGTAAAGGCAGTCTGCTGTCAAACTCAGCCATTCGTTGATCTAACCACAGGATTGCTGGCTTCAATGGACTCCCATCTTTGTCCAAGAAAACACAGGTATCTCGCTGTGTGGTTACTGTTACAGCTGTTATCTTTTTCCACAGAGCGCTGTTTTTTTCTTTAACAATCGAGCAGGCTTTTGAGAGTGCTTTTATGTAAACTTCTACATCCTGTTCAGCCCAGCCGGGTTTTGGTGAGGTGTAAGTTTGTGGGTATTCTTCTTTATGCATTTCTACTAATTTACCATCTGGATCAAAAAGAAGTGCCCTCAAGCTTTGTGTGCCGCAGTCTATTGTAAGTATCACATCAGACATACTCTATCACCTTCGATGTACCCGTTGCCACAAGATTTGCACCTGTTTTGGCTATGTTTTCAAAGACGATCTCTCCTCTTGTAACAGGTTTTTCAACAACAATTTTTTTCACACAGTCCATCACTTCTTTAAAAGATTCCAATGGTATAGGTCTATCTGTTTTTACCGGAAGCAGTTTGTGGCCAATTGTAGCAACGGTTGTACACAATATCCGCTTCGGGTTCAAAAGGTCGTTTTTGGCAAATTCAAGACCTCTCGGGCAACTGTAGCCACGAAAAGTTGCATTATTTTCGTCCAGGATTTCAATCTCACATCCCTTTGGGCAAACAATACACACTATTTTTTTGGTAGATTTCTCCACATTTTCTCCCCCCAAACCTGCAAGTTCGATAGCAATTTTACCCCCAGAAACCTCAAAATCAACAAATTCAGTTTGCTGTGGCCTGATTATCTCAAAAGTCTTTTGAGTAATTACCTCATTAGATCTAACAAGCAATTTTGCATTCTTTTTCTGATATTTTACGCGGAAAAACAACCTGATTTTTTCCTGACAGGGGAAACTGATTCTCTGAGGTACACAATAAGCAATATCGTTTGAAAATTCTATCTCTGAATAACTGTTAACTGTAAGTAACCCTTTTGAATACAGCGCTGCCGATCTTCCTGCGATCTTACCGGTTTGCGTCACATAATCTACAAGGTCGTGCACGTGCAGAGCATTCCCGCAACTGAAAACACCCTTTACACTTGTCATCATATTTTGATCAACAACTGGTCCTCTTGTTTTTTCGTCCATTTCTATTCCAAGTGACTCTGCAAGTTCATTTTCTGGTATTAATCCAACAGCCAGAATTAATCCATCGCATTCTATTATGCGGGCAGTAGAAGGAATGGGTTTTTTATTTTCATCGACTTTCATTATTTCAACAGCTTTTAATCTTTCTTTTCCGAATACTCTTGTCACTGTATGGGAAAGAAACAGAGGAATCTTGAAATCTTCCAGACATTGAGATATGTTCCTTGCAAGTCCAGATGGTTGCGATTGTATCTCATAAACCCCCAGCACCTGCGCCCCTTCTAATGTTAATCTCCGTGCCATTATCAAGCCTATATCTCCACTTCCGAGTATTACACACCGCTTGCAAGGCAAAAGACCCATTATGTTCACCAAGTATTGAGCAGTACCAGCTGTAAAAACACCGGCAGGCCTGTCGCCGTGTATAAAAATCTGTTTCGATGTTCTTTCTCTACAACCGGTAGCAAGGACAATTGCTTTGCTTTTTTTGATAGAAATTCCTCTATTATTTTGAATAGTTACATAGAAAAAATCATTCTCTTTTTTGATGTCAAGCACGAAGCTCTGAAGCAAGACGTCTATGTCAAGCTTGTTCAGTTTTTCTATATATCTTTCGGCATATTCTGGACCTGTTAATCTCTCCCTGAATTCAATCACTCCAAAGCCATCGTGAATGCATTGCTTTAAAATTCCCCCAGGCATAGGTTCTCTTTCCACAACCAGAACTTTTGCTCCAAAATTATTAGCTGATACCGCCGCAGATAGTCCTGCAGGTCCTGCCCCAATTACCAGCACATCGTAATCAGCCATGTCAATCACTCCTTGTTTTAGAAACCACTATATATGAAGAGCCACCTTTTTTTGTCAGATTCAGTACATCTATCTTTTGCTGAAGTGTCTGTAAAACATATGGGGTGCAAAAACCTCCTTGACACCTTCCCATACCACAGCGCGTTCTCCATTTTATGCCATCGAGGGTGGTTGCTGGTAAGGGTGAATTCACGGCTTTTATGATCTCTGCTTTTGTCACTTCTTCACATCTACATACAACAACGCCATAATCTGGCTCTTTTTTAATGAGTTTCTGTTTTTCTTCAAGTGGCAGATCTTTGAATAAAGGTTCACTCTTTCTGGCAGGTATAAATTCGGTGTTTGGCAGAACTTTGATCTCATTTGAGAGAATTTCTATACACATTTTGGCAATATCCTGTGCAATTGCCGGGGCACTTGTTAAGCCCGGGGATTGTATTCCAGCAGCATGAACTAAGTTTTTCACCTTTTCTGACTTTTCAACTATGAAATCCTCTTTGTAAGTTGCTGCCCTTGTACCGGCAAAGTATGTTATGACATCTTTTAAACCAAGACCTTCAACAAGTTTTGCGTGCCTTTTAATCAGTTCGTTGAGGCTATCTTCATCTGTACTGTAATCTTCTTTGAAAGGGACTTCTTTTGCAGTAGGACCAAGTAGTAAATTTCCATGAACAGTTGGAATTAACCCCCCACCTTTTGTAACTGATTTTGCTTGAGTTATGTGTGGCATAGAAACAGTCAATTTTACAAGATTTTGTTTTTTTCTGTCTATTATTGCCATTTCTCCTTTTCTTGGATGTATGGTGAAAAATCTATCATTAGCAAGTTCAGCAATATAATCAGCCCAGAGCCCGGCTGCATTAACAACTACGCGAGGAAAGATTCTTCCTCTATTAGTCTGGACAGAAACAATTTTTTGTTGATTAAGTTCCATTGACTCAACAAAGGTCTGGAAAGAAAATTCCACGCCATTTTGAATAGCATTTTCAGCAAAAGCAAGGGTCATCTTGAAAGGATCGACAATCCCGGCATTTTCGAACAAGCAAGCCCAAGCGAAGTCGTCGGTTATTCTATGCTCAATCGATTTCAATCTTGCTTTTGAAAAAAATTGAATTGATTCAATCCCGTTTTTTCTGGCCCGAGAATGGATGAGCCCGGCGGCAACAAAGTAAATCCAGTGTTTGAACAAAATTGCCATGCCATTTTCTTCGAATGGAAAATCAAGTTGTTTAGAAAGTTCAGGTAACATTTTCAAACCACGTTGATTGTACAGAGCTTTCTTTGAACCTGGTCTGGGAGCAATTGGCGGGTGAGCCATACCTGCATTTCTTGAGCTTTGATGCATCGCTATGTCACTTTCTTTTTCAACTACGAGTGTACTTATTTTGTATCTTGATAGCTCTCTTGCTATTGTACAGCCTATAATTCCAGCTCCGATGATCAAAACATCGATTTTTTTATTTTCAAGTTTGTGGTCCTTTATATCAGGTTTTGATGGATTGTCTTTTTGAAGGCCTCTGCATTCTATCAGATTAACTACACCTTTTTCTGCAAAACGCGATGCAATTTTTCCAGCACTGACTGCCTTTTCCCAATTGTCAACAATGCCTTCAAGGACTATTGAGCCGTCTTTTTCATATACTTCAATGCTTTTTGAAATCCTTCGTTTGAGAGTTTTTTCAAGGTTGATGATCTTAACCACCCCCTGTCATACGGTTGTCCGTACATCCTGATCTTAACTTATTGTTGTCTTTTTGTCAAGCTGTAACATTCAAGAATCAAAAGTCGCGTAAATAAGCCTTACAGGAAGGAAAGATATGCATATATTATGTTACAAAAAATCTCAATGTAATATATCAATGTCTATTATGTAACTTTAAAATAATATTAATTACCAAATAGAAACATAAAGTGAGATAAAATTCTTTTACAGGATAGGTAATATTAAGCATTAGTAAAAATATTATTTTACATCACATATCATAGGGAGGTGTTTCATATGAAATTCAGGTGTCTGTTAGCTCTGGTTACCATCATGTTGATAACTCTTGTAGCTTTTGCTGAAACTTTTCCTTCAAGGCCTGTGCAAATTATAGTTCCATGGTCGGCCGGAGGAGCTACTGATGTACTTTTTAGAGCAGTGGCCTCTGTTTTTCCAAAATATGCAAATGGACAACCTCTTGTTATTAACAATATTCCGGGTGCAGGTGCCGTTACAGGGGTGATGGAGTTTCTAAAGGCAAAACCTGATGGTTATACACTGTTTTCACTTGCCACTCCCATTATCACAAAAATTCACTGGAGTGATGTTAAATTTACTGTTGATGACTTTGTACCTATTATAAACATTGTCAATGATCCCAGCTATATTTTGGTTAGAGCAGATTCTCCATACAAGACTTTAAGTGATTTAATTGAGGCAGCAAAAAACAACCCTGAGACAATCACAATGGGAAATGGTGGTGCCGGTGGTGGGAATCACCTTGTAGCAGTTGCATTTGAAGATTTTGTGGGGATCCAGTTTATTCATGTGCCATTTAATGGCGGTGCGCCGGCTATCACAGCATTAGTTGGTGGTCATGTGGATGCTGTAATGGCAGCAGCTCCAGAGGGTGTTAGCAATGTTCAGAGTGGGCAGTTGAGAGTACTGGCTGTTCTCGGTGCATCAAGACTTTCCGTCTTTCCAGATGTTCCAACATCGGTTGAGTTAGGATACGATTTCAGACTTGGAATGTGGCGTGGCGTAGCTGCTCCAAAAGGAACACCATCAGAAATAGTTGAGACTTTACACGATATTTTCTATAAATGTATCAATGATCCTGAATTTCTTTCAAAAGCGAAAGAACTTGGTAGTGTTATATCCTATATGAATTCCGTGGAATTTTTCAATTTTGTGAGACGGCAAAATCAATTCTGGGAAAATCTTATGAAAAACAAGAAACTTGGAGAAAAATATGGAAAGTAACCTCCTCCCGCTTCGGCGGGGGGATATCGAGGAGGATGCTTGTGACTTCTCGCAAAAACGATTTTCTTTCTGGTCTGATTGTGTCGATCTTAGGATTAGTTTTTTTCCTTGGCACGATAGGTATTAAACCCGTAAAGCTCGGTTTGAGCCCGGCAGATTTTCCAAGATTGATAACGGTATCTATGATGATTCTTGGGGTTGTATTGTTGATAAAAGGCTTGTTAGTGAAGAATGATGAAACAAAGAAAAAAAGTGACACATCGGTTTTCTTGAAACTTATTTGCTTGGTCGTCATGCTCTTTGCATATATTTTGTTGATGGATAAAATAGGATTTCTCTACCTCACCCCGTTCTTAATCTTTTCATGTGCGTATTTGTTTGGTATGAAAAATTTATGGTTGAATATCGTTTTAAGTATTGTTGTTACTATCTCAGTCTATTATGTTTTTTCTCAGGTTTTCAAAATTCCACTTCCGCGTTTTTCGTTATGAGAGGTGTATAAAATGCTGGGTTACTGGATAGATGGAATTAAAACTGCTTTACAGCCTTCTTCAGTTATGTTGATGCTACTTGGAGTTGTTGGAGGTTTAATTGTTGGGGCTTTGCCCGGAGTAACTTCTTCAATGGGAATAATCTTACTTTTACCGTTCACCTATTATCTCGAACCAAAATTGGCTCTTTTGATGCTTGTTGGAATGTATTGTTCATCAATGTTTGGAGGGTCGATATCTGCTATTTTGCTTAGAACACCCGGTACACCTTCCGCGGCAGCAACGGCGCTGGACGGATATCCACTTGCCCAAAAAGGCAAAGCAGGAAAAGCTATCAGTGCAGCGTTAATAGGTTCTGTATGTGGAGGTCTTGCAAGTGGTCTTTGCATGATTTTTCTTGCTCCGTTTCTTGCAAAGATTGCCTTGAAATTTGGACCTGCAGAATATTTTTCTCTTGCTATTTTTGGCCTGACTATAATAGCAAGCGTATCAGGTAGAAATCTGGTGAAAGGCATCATTTCTGGTTTGATAGGCTTATTACTATCTGTAATTGGCATCGACAATATAAGAGGAACAGAGCGGCTCACATTTGGCATAAGTGCCTTTGAAAATGGTTTCGAATTTCTTCCAGTACTGATAGGTGTTTTTGCTGTATCGGAGATTTTCGGTCGCATAGAGAGAAAACAAAAAATAGAGCAGACAACAAAAACAGTAAGTGGGCTTTTGCTGACAAAAGATGAGTTCAAATCTATTTTAATTCCTATAATGTTCGGGATTGTGATAGGTACTTTTATCGGCGTGATACCGGGGACTGGGGGAACAATAGCAACTTTCCTTGCATACAATGAGTTAAGAAGGTGGTCCAAAAATAAAGAAAAATTTGGTCAAGGTGCTTTGGAAGGTGTGGCTGTCTGCGAAACCACAAACAACGCTGTTACTGGTGGAGCTATGGTTCCGGCTCTATCCTTAGGAATTCCAGGTGATGCTGTTACAGCTGTAATGCTTGGTGCGTTGATTCTGATAGGCGTTCGTCCTGGGCCGCTTTTGTTTACAGAACATCCAGACATCGTTTATACGCTTTTTGCAGGATGGTTTATTATTCAATTTTTAATGCTGATAGTTGGTTTTGCTTCAGTTCTGGTGGCACCAAATATATTGAAAGTTCCGGATGAGATTCTTATGCCCATAGTTATGGTTTTATGCATCGTTGGATCTTTTTCACTGCGAAATAATATCTATGATGTTATGGTTGCACTTGCTTTTGGTGTCATAGGATATCTGATGAGAAAAGCCAGATTCCCATTACCTCCACTTGTTTTAGGCTTGATTCTCGGACCACAAGCAGAGCAGAACCTAAACAGGGCTCTTTTAACATCAAAAAATGATTGGTTGATTATTTTTAAACGTCCTATTTCTCTTACGCTTCTTATCTTTGCATTTGCGTCTGTTGCCCTGTCTTTACTCAACTCTTACAGGGCTACAAAAAGGGAGGTTAACCGATGACAAGAATTGAAGAGGTAAGAATAAAACTTTCGAGGGTTAGGAATTTTTTAGACAAACATGGGCTCTCGGCAGTCCTTTTAAAAAAACAACCGAATTTTTCATGGATCACCGGCGGAGGGTTGAATATGGTTGGTATAGCTACGGAAATTGGGGTTGCTTCTGTGTTGATTACCCGAGAGAGCTGCTATATCCTGGCAAATAAGATAGAGTCTGAAAGAATGAAAGATGAAGAGTTAGGGGAGCTCAATTTCGAGATAATCGATTATGACTGGTTTGAAAATAAAGAGCTTGAGATTGTGAAAAAAATTGTTGATGGTAAAGTTGGTTGCGATGTTCCTGTATCTGATCTGAATTACGTTGAAAATG
This sequence comes from Pseudothermotoga lettingae TMO, assembly GCF_000017865.1. Lineage (GTDB taxonomy): Bacteria > Thermotogota > Thermotogae > Thermotogales > DSM-5069 > Pseudothermotoga_B > Pseudothermotoga_B elfii. The sequence goes on along the minus strand of NC_009828.1, from coordinate 1,522,231 downwards.
AGATAAACAAATTGAGGTATGAACTGACAGAGTCTGAAATAGAACGTTATATGTATCTTGGAGAGATACTTTCCAGATCGCTTGAAAGCGTTCTACTTTTCGTGAAACCAGGTGATAGTGAAGCGAGTGTAGCAGGAAAAATAAGTGAACAACTCTGGCAGTACAGAATAGATCCTACTGGATTTATGGTTGCGGCAGATGAAAGAGCTCGCTTGTACAGACATCCCATTCCCACATTGAAAAAAATTGAAAGATCTGTAATGGTGTCTGTGAATGCCAGATACAAAGGCTTGATAACCACAGTTACGCGTATGGTTTATTTTGGAAAAGTCCCGGCAGATGTGGTTACACAGTACAGAAATAATGTGGAAATTGAATGCATAATGATTGATAAAACCAGAGCAGGAGAAAAAATGAATGTCCCTGTTCTTGCTGCTATAGAAGAGTATAAAAGACGCGGATATCATGAAGAATGGAAATTTCATCATCAAGGTGGGCCAATGGGATATTACGCACGTGATATAAGAGTGACTCCAGCATGTGACGAAATTATAAGGCGAAATCAAGCCTTTTGCTGGAACCCTACAATAAGCGGCACAAAATCCGAAGACGGTTTTATAGTTACAGAATCTGGACCAATTATGATAACTAAACCATTTATTTTTCCAAAACTCGAAATAGGAATCGGCAATGTCAGATTTGTCAGACCTGATATTTTTGTGATGTAGGGAGGTATTCACGTGAGCAAAATAAGAGTTGGTATTGTCGGAGCCGGGTTTATAGCAAAGATACATATGGATGCTTTCAAAGAAAATTATCCATATTTCGAGGTAGTTGGTGTCTGCGCTTCAAAAAAGGAAAATGCTGAGAGATTCGCCAGAAATTACGATATTCCTGTTATTTTCAATAATTTCGAGCAATTGTGCGAGAGTGATCAAATTGATGTTGTTGATATATGTGCACCCACAAATCTGCACGATCTGATTACCTTGAAAGCCTGTGAATGCAAAAAGCATGTTATTTGTGAGAAACCGCTGCTTGGTTATCATGGTGAGGATAAACCAGATGTCGAAAGAGTAGGAACAGAGATTTCGAAAACAGAGATGTACAGGAAAGTTATGGAAAAAGTTAGGTTTTTGGAGCAAAAAATCGTCAGTGCAGGGATAAAGTTCATGTATGCAGAAAACTGGGTTTACGCACCTGCTGTTCAGAAAATGAAAAAACTGCTAAGGACTTCCAGCGGGGTTGTCTTTGAATTGAGGGCCGAGTGCAGTCATTCAGGTTCTCAAGCAAGTTATTCAAGAGAATGGAGAACCTCTGGTGGGGGGAGCTTGATGCGGCTCGGCTCTCATCCTGTGGCTGCTGTGTTGCATTTGAAAGCTTTTGAAGGAATCGTGCGTGATGGAGTCTCCATAAAACCAGTTGCTGTAACAGCACAAACTGGATTTCTGACAAAAATGTCAGCCTTAGAAGGTAAGGATTGCTACGTAGTAAGAGGCTGGGAGGATGTCGAAGATTGGTCAATCGTGATAATTGATTTCGAAGATGGCTCAAAAGCAACTGTTTTTTCGACAGATGTTAGCCTTGGGGGAATAAAAAATAGAATCGAACTCTATGGGTCGAATGCAATGATAACTGCAAATATAACACCTAACAACTCAATGATAGCTTTTGCACCCGGGGAAAATGTATGGAAAGAAGAGTACATAGCAGAGAAACTTGAAACCAAATCTGGGTATAGTTTTCCATCTTTTGATGAATTCTGGACGAGAGGATTTCCACAGGAGATGAGAGATTTTGCTTTATCAATAATTGAAGATAAAAAACCTGCCAGCGATTATGAACTTGCAAAACAGACGGTTCAGATCATCTATGCTGCATATTTATCTGCAGAATCCGGCAAAAAAGTTGAACTGGGCTAATGAAGGAAATTCTCTAAACGGATAGGAGGGGGTGTGAAGATGAGAAAGTTTGTTTTAGTTGTTTTGCTTGTCTCAACTATGGCAGTTTTTGGTTCACAGGTTTTCATTAAGGCTACCACACCTTTCCAGAAAGGTCATATTCTGGCAGATGCCATGGAAATGTTCAAAGAAAAGATCGAGGCTCTTACTAATGGTCGTATCGCTGTTGAATTGCAGATAGGCATTGTTTCTGAGGAGGAAGCAAATGTTCAGTGTTCGCAAGGAATAGTCGACATGCAATTCACGGGCGGTCGACCAGTGGAAGTATTTGCACCGGAATATTTCTTCGTCAATGCACCTTTTATCATCAAAGATTATGAACATTTTTTAAGGGTCTGGAATGGACCTCTTGGTGAAAAGGCAAAAGCTATGATTTCTGAGAAAGGGAACATGGTTTGCATAGGAACTATTTATCGTGGGTACAGGCAATTTACTTCCAACAAACCCATTCAAAAAGTAGAAGACCTGATAGGCATTAAGCTTAGATTGCCTGTTGTACAAACCTGGATAAAAGTATGGCAATCTCTTGGAGTGGAGCCGGTACCCGTTCCACTTCCGGAACTTTATCAGGCACTAAAAGAAGGTAGAGCAGAGGCATCAGAGGGCGATTTGACCCAGATATATTCTTTTAAACTCTATGAAGTTCAATCTTATTTGACACTGACGAATCATCTCTGTGGAGTTGGTTGGATAACGATGTACAGGCCTACTTTCGAAAAATTATCAGCGGAAGATCAGGAACTAATTAAGGCAATAATGGCTGAAGTTTGTAACTGGGCAACGGAAAAGATAAAAGACAATGAAAATAACATTATTGCTGAACTGCAAAAACTTGGTATGAAAGTAATTGTTCTCAATGAAGATGTCCTCCAGAAAATTAGAGAAATGGCAGAACCTGCGATTGAAGAATTATTCAAGACCACCTGGCCTGTAACGACCTGGGCAGAAGTCCTCGCCCAGTAAGGGTTGCCGCCTGGCAACCCTTTTGTGAATTACCTCCACCTGTGGGTGTGGTGGCTTCCTGTTTCATCGATTAGACTTGCTACTGGGGCTGTATTACTGGTAGTAGGGGGCCAATCTCTACAGGCGTGAATTCGGACTGTTCCTGCCCTGCTGATTTCTTGTCATCTTGTATACCGAACCAGATATTTATCAACTGCTATTCATCCTTACAGAAGATGGAGATGAATTGCAGAATCTTCGTCAAATAAAATATATCTTCTTTCGTGAAAGGTGCTATAATTGTATTACCCACCCCAGGTGGGGAGCGTGAAACGTGAGGTGATAATGTGGAGAAAATAAAGAAGACTTTCACGGTGACCGGTATGACATGTGCAACATGTGCAAAGGCCGTTGAAAAAGCCCTCGGCAAAATTGAAGGTGTGGAATTTGCGGCAGTTAATCTGGCTACTTCAACAGGTTTTATCGTCGCTGAAAAAGAAATCCCTATTGAAATGATAAAGACCGCCGTTGAACAAGTTGGTTATGGTATATCAACTCAGCCCCCAGAGAAAATAGAAAAGAAAAGGTACATAGCTGCTAAAAGAAATCTGATATTTGCATGGTTTGTAACTCTTCCGCTTGCTCTGATAATGTTGTACAACATGTTCATAAGTCCTGTAAACTACTTTGTCTGGCTCGAAATTTTTATGGGAGGCTTTGTTGTTTTCTATGTTGCAAAGGATACTATAAAAGGTGCATGGATTGCCCTTACTCATAAACACACCAATATGGATACGCTTATATTCTTCGGCTCTGTTGTATCATGGATTACCTCTGTTCTCGAAGCTTTTGGCCTGCCAGTCATGTCATTTGGCGCCATAGGTGCGATGATTGTAGCCTTCCATATAACCGGAAGGTTTATAGAATCCCACCTGAGGGATCGGGCAAGCAAAGAGATCAAATCACTTTTGAAACTTCAGGCAAAAGAAGCGCGTGTTATAACAGAAAAAGGTGAGATCACTGTGCCCTTAGAAGCAGTGAAAGAAGGTTTAATCGTATCGGTTCTTCCATCTGAAAGAATACCCGTTGACGGTGTTGTAATTTGGGGAAAATCTTCAGTTGATGAATCGGTCATAACTGGAGAATCAATACCAGTTCACAAAAAAGAGGATGACGAAGTGATAGGTGGTTCTCTGAATTTGACTGGTCCTCTCAGAATAAAGGTAACCAGAGTCGGCGAGGATAGTTTTTTGTCACAGATGATAAATCTGGTTCAGCAGGCTCAGGGTTCAAAAATACCTATTCAAGCGCTCGCAGACAGAATTACCATGTGGTTTGTCCCAACAATAATATCGCTGGCAGTTATAGCTTCTATTGTGTGGTATTTCAATTTTGAAAAGTTTGTACCCTTTCTTGACAAAATGAATGAAATTTTTCCATGGGTTATGAGCACGACAGAACCTGTCAATTTTGCAATTTTCGTCTTTGTTGCAACGATAGTTATAGCCTGTCCATGTGCTCTTGGACTGGCAACCCCGATGGCTCTTGTTACTGGAACAGGACTTGCTGCAAAAAAAGGTCTCTTGATAAAAAATGCTGAGGCTATTCAAACTTCTAAAGATGTGAAAGTGGTATTGATGGATAAAACAGGTACTCTTACTGAGGGAAAGCCAGCAGTGGTACAACACAATCTTGATGAAACCACTTTGAAAATAGTCGCGAGCATAGAAAAAAACTCCAATCATCCACTTGCCAGAGCAATATCTTCTACGGTCAAGGATTTTTTTGAGGTAAAAGATATCGATGAGATAGTTGGCGAAGGAATTAGGGCAAAGGTTGGTGAAGATGAGTACTTCGTGGGAAAACCGGCAAATCCAGATGTGTATGACTCTTTTTACAAAGAAGGAAAAACAGTGGTTGAAGTGAGAAAAAATGGTGATGTCGCAGGATTTCTTGCTATAGAAGACACCATAAGAAATGATTCAAAGGAAGCAGTGAGCAGGCTCAGGAATATGGGAATAAAGCCGGTAATGATAACGGGAGATAATGAGACAACGGCAAAAGCAGTGGCGAATAAAGTTGGTATAGACGAAGTTTATTCTAATGTTAAACCTCAGGACAAGCTTGATATAGTAAGAAGATATCAGGCTAAGGGATTAAAGGTTGTTATGATTGGCGATGGTATGAACGATGCCGGTGCTTTGAAAGGTGCAGATGTTGGAATTGCTGTAGGTAGCGGAACTGATTTGGCAATTGACAGTGCAGATGTGATCATCACAAAAGGTGGTATATCCAAGATAGTTGATACGATAGAGATATCCAAAAGAACTTTCAAAATCATAAAACAAAATCTTTTCTGGGCATTTTTTTACAACGTTATAGCTATACCGAGTGCTATGGCAGGGCTTTTACACCCGGTAATCGCTGAGATTGCCATGGCCTTGAGTTCCATAACGGTAACCCTGAACTCGTTGAGGATAAGTAAGGGGGTAGAAATATGATAGAAAAAATAACTGGACAGATGGCTCTGAAACAGATTATTGAGATGCACTCAGATCTTGGGGAAGCTTTGAGCAAGATGGGTTTCGACACATGTTGCAGCAAAATGTCTACTCTCGAAGATGCGTGCAAAGATAAAGGTAAAAATCTTCAATTGGTACTTGAAAAACTCAACCAAATCGTCGATCAACTGAATTTAATCGAAAGTATTGAAGAAAAGTTCAAGGAAAAAATATGAATTTGAAATTCTGTGGGTTGCTCAGCCTGAAGCAACCCACAGAATTAAATTTCACGGCATTTTGATTTGCTTGAGATTTTCTTTTATTGTTCGTGGTGTGATCCATCTCAGCAAATTTATCCATGAACCAGCTTTGTCATTTGTTCCTGAAGCTCTCGCACCACCAAAAGGTTGGCGAGACACTATTGCACCTGTGGGCTTATCATTTATGTAGAAATTTCCTGCAGCATATCGCAGTATTTTTTCAGCGAGAGCTATGGCGTATCTATCTTTTGAAAAAATGGCACCAGTTAGGCCAAAAGGTGTACTATTTTCGCATAATTTTAATGTTTCTTCATAATCATCATCGGAATAAACATATACAGTAACTATTGGTGCAAATATTTCTTCAACCATGAGCTTTCCACGAGGATTACTGGTCTTTATGACCGTTGGTTGTATGAACCACCCTTTTGAATCATCAAAGTTTCCTCCATAGATAAATTCGTATTCATCTTGATGTTCTCTGGCATACTCTATGTATGAAACAGCCCTTTTGTAGGCTGATTGATCAATCACAGCTCCCATGAAGTTCTCAAAATCGTCAACAGGGCCGTATTTAATCTTGCTGAGCTTTTCTACCAGAAAATTTCGTAAATCCGGCCAGAAACTTTCTGGAACATATACTCTGGAAACAGCTGAACATTTCTGCCCCTGTGATTCGAAAGCGCCTCTTATTATGCTTGTACCAGCTTCTTCAATCTCTGCGCTTTTGTGGACAAATATGAAATCCTTTCCGCCAGTTTCACCAACAAGTTTTGGAAAATTCTTATAGTTTACAATATTTTCTCCCACGGTTTTCCATATATCGATAAAAGTTTCGTAACTTCCAGTGAAATGAATTCCAGCAAGATTGGAATTTTTCAACAGTATATGTGCATTTTTGCTCCTGAATGGAACAAAATTTATTATTCCCTCAGGCAAACCAGCTTTTTCAAGGACTCTGACTATGTGATAATTGCTGAAAATGGTCGAGGTTGCGGGTTTCCAGATAACTGTATTTCCCATCATTGCGGGAGATGAAGGCAAATTTCCCGCTATAGAGAAAAAGTTGAAGGGCGTTATGGCACACACAAAACCTTCAAGTGGCCTGTAATCTAAACGATTGAGTTCCCCGGTTTCTTGATCAGGTTGTTGTTCGTAAATAAAATTTGCATAATAAGCGTTGAATCTGTAAAAATCGCAGAGTTCTATCAAATCTATCTCCGCTTCAAATGGATTTTTAGAATGGTTCATCATGATTGCCGCTATCGTTTTGAATCTTTCTGGACCGGACAGCAGTTCTGCTGCCTTCATGAATATCGAAACTCTATGATACCAATCTAACTCAGCCCATTGCTCATGTGAATTGAGAGAAACTTCTATTGCCTTTTTCAATTCTCTTTCGCCTGCCAGATGAGCTCTTGCAAGGACAAGGTTGTGATCATGTGGAGATCTGATTTCTACAACGTCATCTGTGAATATTTCCTCACCACCAATTACAACCGGGATATCAATTGTCTGCGTTTTTATAGCATTGATTTCTCTTACAAGTTGTTCTCTTTCTTTACTGCCCTCAGAGTAAGTAATTATGTTCCTCATTTCACTGACTGGTTTGGAAATAATCCATTTCATTTTGCCACCTCCCACAATTTGAAATCTTTTGCAAAACAAAAAAGCCCTTCAACACAAAAAGAAGGGCTTTTTAAAGCACAGCAACACAACCATCCCTCCTTTCCAAACACGGGAGGCCAAGAAGTTTCCCTCTTGACCCTATCGGCCTGGATTCATAGGCATGAGCCCTTAGAAAACCAGGCTCGGAGGTTTTCAAATTATATGCTCAATTTTCTTACTATTCTTCCATCCTTCACCACGAACATCGTTTTGTTTTCCATCGGGACATAATCATTGTTCATTGGTTCTGAGCATACTACAAATCCATTCTTATCGTTGTACCAGAGCGTGTAATAATCTGCATTCGTGCTGTAACCACAATAGACAAGCAAATCATTTTTATTCATCATTAGAAAATTCATGCCGGTATGTTTGAAATTTTGGGCCACGTATGCTATTTTTTCTAAAAGCTCTTCGTAGGAATTAAACTGTCTAATTTTAAAAAAATAGGAATATGTATCACTTTCGATGAAATGAAACGGTATGTCGTATATAGTTCCATTATGACAGAAAGCCTTTCCACAATTGTCTATAAAAGGATGAACTTGCAATATACTCACCGGGAGATGCTCAGAAGCCTTTCTTGCATGGATTATACCTGCGTTCAGTTTCAAGGAAGGAAAGGTATCATCGAAGATGGGCCTTTGTGACCTGTGATAGACAACATTTTCACCGTTCAGGGCGTAAATTCCCCATCCATGATCGTGTGGCGCAAATTTTCCATTTTTTGCCATATTTTGAAGGTGCGCAAAAAAATCATCTATAGATCTTTCGCTCTTGAAGGAAAATCCAATCATTCTGCACACATCTATCACCAGTTATTAAGAATACCACCAAAACACGAATGATCTGATTAATTGTTCGTTATAAGGTCTTTTAGTCTATCTGAAGTAAATATCTCAGAAACTCTTTTCCATGTAATTGAGGATCAATTCAAGTTCTTCAAGTTTTTCTTCAATTTTTCCGCTTTCGACGGCTTGTTTAACACAAGTTTCTATGTGATTTTTTAGAACAGATGTGTTGACTTTTTTGAGCAGGGCAATAGTTGCGAGAATTTGTTTGGATATATCTATGCAGTATCTATCTTCCTCAATCATATTTATGACAGCTCTGAGTTGACCTTCAGCAATTTTTAGATCTTTCATAACATTTTGATGTTTGTGCATTTTATCACCTTAATTGATTTTAACACAAAAAAATATGGTCGGGGCGACTGGACTTGAACCAGCGACCTCCTGCTCCCAAGGCAGGCGCGCTAAGCCGTCTGCGCTACGCCCCGACTCACAAGTATATATATTATCACAAACATTTATATAATCAAGAGGCTATTTTTTCCATTTCTTGATTGATTTTGGATTAGATTGCTGAACCATTTTACTATCAAGCTGAGTTGAAAAAGAATGTTCTGAAAGAAAAACACAGTCAAAAGCCAGCTTGCTTCGCTTTGCTTCAAATTGGTGAAATCTGGATTTATTTGGATCATAACATGAAGTACAAGGCAAACAATGCCGTAGTTAAAGGGAGTGATTTGAAAGCAGATCTTTGATTTTCATATTGTTGAAACTGATTTTCTTTCTACAATGTGGGTTGGAAGGACTACCGTACGAAGGATTTTTTTCAGCTGATTACTCAATTTTTCAATCAATATGCGTGCACCAATTCGACCCATTTGCCAGCGTGGCTGAGAAACAGTTGTCAGAGGAGGAACTGTGTAAGAGGCAAAAGGGGCATCGTCAAAGGATATTAAAGAAACATCTTCTGGTATTTTCAACCCTGCCTCGTTCAAAGCTGTTATTACCCCAAGGGCGACATAATCGTTCACAGAAAAAATGGCGGTGAAATTTTTACCGTATTTCTTCAGATTATTTTTCACCCCTGTGTAACCTGTGTCCGGATTGAATCCACGTATGTTGCAACTTGAAAACTCGACATCTCTATATTTGGAGAGAAATTTTTCTATGCCCTTTTCCCGCTCATAGGAAGCGTAAACATTTGAAGGACCAGGCACGTAGAGAATTTTCTTGTGATGATGCTCATATAGATATCTCATAACGTGATATGCCCCACTGAAATTATCTATATTAACTGAATCGGCCCTCAATTCATCTATTCTGGAATCTACTGCTACCACAGGAACACCGCTATTCACGAATTTTTCAAGTAATTTTTCATCACTCCTGAGAGTGCATACGATAACACCATCGACTTTCCTCCTGAAATACTCGTCAAGTATTTCCTTTTCTATGTCTGGCACATTTCTTGTCAATGAAACCATAACGTCAAAATTGTTTTCAAAGGCATATTCTTCGATTCCGCTGAGAATTTCTGAATAGTGATAACCCCCCAAATCCGGAAGAAGTACACCTATGGTTCTGAGAAGTTCGCCATTTAGGCTATAATGCGGTTTTGGCTTGTATCCAAGCTCGCGTATTGCCTTCAGTACTTTTTTCCTAACCTCTTCAGAGACTCTGTTGCTCCCATTTATTACTCTTGAAACGGTTGCTATTGAAACCCCTGCATATTTTGCAACGTCTTTGATTGTTATCATCGATGCTACCCCCATATTTCAAGCAGTTTTTTAAATGTGTGTGCTGTATTTTTCTCAATGATTTTGCTGTACAAAAAATAGCTTGGGCGAGGTGTCAATGAACCATCGGCAAAGTCCACATGAATGAGTCCAAATCGCATGCTGTAACCCAATGCCCATTCAAAATTATCGGTAATTGACCAGTGAAGATATCCTTTTATATCCAGCCCATTTTCAATAAGTTTCTCTATTACACTTAGGTGCGAAACGATATAGTAAGGCCTATAAATATCTTTTATATCAGCAACGCCATTTTCAGTAATATAAATTGGTTTTTTGTATTTTTGCCAGCATGCAATTAGAATCTTTTCAAGCCCCTCAGGATATATTTCCCATCCATTATCCGTTGTTAGATGTCCATCAAATGATCTCGAATTTTGCTTGCAGCTTTGCCCAAATCCCCGAACTGTTTTCCAGGTGATCTTTAATCCGTTCAATTCGCATGGTTTTCTTTTTTTCACAACAGCTCTGGTGTAATAATTTGCCCCTAAGAAATCGGAATATTTCATGGCTTCATCGAGAAAATACCAGT